>NC_022584.1:332094-664189 GCF_000479335.1 Streptococcus ilei | reverse complement strand
TTTTATCCAAGAAGAAATAGATAATTCTATCCCAAGTCGTATACGTGAGAACTTAGCGCTCTATTCTTTTGGATATGAGGGAAATCAAATTTATTACCGAGATACGCATGGCATTCGGAAAAGTTCAAAAGTAGACGAAATTAGTTATTATGTAGACGAGAAGGGAGATTTTAAATCCTGGGACAGTTCTTTGTCTGAACATAAAATAGATCGATTCGTGCAACTTCATTTGACAGATGAGGAAGCACTAGATGTTTACAAGTCAGAAGAAGCGAGTAAAAGAGGGAAATATAAGGGACTGTTCAAAAAAACTGTCTTTTATGAAAGTCCCTTATCGGATAAGGACATTAGTCGTATTAAGGGCATGGTTGATTTGAGAGAGACCTATCAATCCTTAATTGAAATTCAACGTCATCAAGATTATAGTCGGGCTGATTTTCAGGAATTGCTTAGTAAACTCAATCGTGAATATGACCGTTTTGTAAGTCAATTTGGATACTTGAATGCTTCCGTTAATCGGAACTTATTTGATAGTGACGATAAGTATTCTTTACTAGCAAGTTTAGAAGATGAATACATCGATTCTAAAGATCAGAAAGTAAAATATAAAAAATCTTTAGCTTTTGAGAAAGCATTGGTTAGGCCAGAGAGAGTGATTGCAAGAGTTTCAACGGCTCTAGATGCCTTAAACTCTAGTTTATCGGATGGTAGAGGAGTTGATTTAGACTATATGGTATCAATTTATCCCGAACATAGCCAAGCTTCTATTTTAGATGAGTTAGGTGACCAGGTTTTAATGGATCCAGAAAGTTATTTAAGAGGGGAAAGAAAATATCTTTCTAAGAACCAGTTTTTGTCAGGAGATATTCTCAATAAGATAGAAGTAGTTCAACTATTAGTAGAGGAAAACAACCAAGAATTTGACTGGTCTCATGCTTTAGATTTGTTAGAATCTGTTCGCCCTCAACGGATTCATCTGGCAGATATTGAGTTCAAAATAGGGTCACGTTGGATTCCTCAATCCGTTTATGGTAAATTTGCCTTTGAATGTTTTACCAATCGTGAATTTGAATTGTCTTCGTCAGATGTTGAACAAGTCATTGAAGTGAATCCTGTCGATGGGCAGGTTCATTTAAGGACATCATTTGCTTATCGCTATCCAAGTGCCAAAGATAGTAGTCTTGGAGTCAGTGGGTCACGTTATGATACAGGAAGAAAGATTTTTGAGAATTTACTAAATTCAAACCAACCGACGATTACTATGACTGTTACGGAAGGAGAAAAGAAAAAGACCATCACAGATTTGGAAAAAACCTCTGTTCTAAGAGCAAAAGAGCAGCATTTACAAGAGCTCTTTCAAGAATTTGTATCACGGTATCCAGAAGTCCAACAAGTCATTGAGGAAAGCTATAATCGTCTTTATAATCGAACGGTTAGTCGAGAGTATGACGGTAGCCATCTAGTCATTGATGGCTTGGCACAAAACATCAGTCTTCGTCCTCACCAAGAGAATGCCATTCAGAGAATCGTAGAAGAAAAAAGAGCCTTATTAGCTCATGAGGTAGGTTCAGGAAAGACCTTGACCATGCTTGGTGCTGGATTTAAATTAAAGGAGTTGGGGATGGTTCATAAGCCCTTGTATGTAGTGCCCTCTAGTTTGTCTGCTCAATTTGGCCAAGAAATCATGAAATTTTTCCCTACTAAAAAAGTCTTTGTGACCACTAAGAAAGATTTTGTGAAGGCGAGAAGAAAACAATTTGTTTCTCGTATTATTACAGGAGATTACGATGCCATTGTCATTGGGGATTCTCAATTTGAAAAAATACCTGTCAGTAAGGAAAGACAGATGAATTATATCGAGGATAAACTCAATGAACTACGAGAGATTAAAACACATTCTGAAAATAAGTACACCGTTAAAGAAGCAGAGCAATCAATAAGTGGTCTTGAGAGACAATTGGAAGAACTCCAACGCTTTAATCGTGATAGTTTTATTGATTTTGAGAACTTAGGAATTGATTTTCTCTTTGTGGATGAAGCACATCACTTTAAAAATATACGTCCAATTACTGGACTTGGAAATGTAGCAGGGATTACCAATACAACCTCTAAGAAGAATGTGGATATGGAAATGAAGGTTCGACAGATTCAGGAAGAACATGATTTTAAAAATATTGTCTTTGCGACAGGAACACCTGTTTCAAATTCAATTAGTGAGCTGTATACTATGATGAACTACATTCAACCGGATATCTTAAAACGCTATCAAGTTGATTATTTTGACTCTTGGGTAGGTGCTTTTGGAGAAATTCAAAACTCTATGGAATTAGCTCCTACAGGGGATAAGTACCAGCCTAAGAAACGATTTAAAAAGTTTGTCAATCTACCTGAGTTGATGAAAATCTATAAAGAAACAGCCGACATTCAAACACAAGATATGCTGGATTTACCTGTTCCAGAAGCTCGTATTATACCTATTGAGAGTGAGTTAACTGAAAACCAGAAACTCTATTTAGAAGAATTAGTTATGAGATCAGATGCGGTTAAATGTGGAACAGTTGATCCAAGCCAGGATAACATGTTAAAAATTACGGGTGAGGCACGAAAATTAGCTATTGATATGCGTTTATTGGACTCTAGTTATAGTCTAGCAGACAATCATAAACTGCTTCAGGTAGTGGATAATGTTGAGAGAATTTATCGAGAAGGAATGGAAAATAAGGCTACTCAGATGATTTTTTCAGATATTGGCACACCTAAGAAAAAGGACAATGGCTTTGATGTTTATTCTGAGATTAAGGCATTATTAGTTGATAGAGGAATCCCTAGTAAAGAAATTGCCTTTGTACATGATGCCAATAGTGATGAAAAGAAGAACAGTTTGTCTCGAAAGGTCAATGCAGGAGAGGTGCGGATTCTCCTTGCCTCAACTGAAAAAGGAGGAACAGGTTTAAATGTTCAGAGCAAGATGAAAGCAGTTCACCATCTGGATGTCCCTTGGAGACCAAGTGACATTCAGCAACGCAATGGACGGATTATCCGACAAGGAAATGAAAACAAGGAAGTGGATATTTACCACTATATTACCAAAGGTTCATTTGATAATTATCTATGGGCAACTCAGGAGAACAAACTCCGTTATATTAAGCAGATTATGACTTCTAAGGAGCCGATTCGTGCTGCGGAAGACATTGATGAGCAGACCATGACAGCTTCTGATTTTAAGGCGCTAGCAACAGGTAATCCTTATCTCAAATATAAGATGGAACTAGAGAATGATCTAACCCTATTAGAAAATCAGAGACGAGCCTTTCAACGCAGCAAGGATCACTATCGTCATACAATCTCCTACTGCGAAGAAAATATGCCCATTCTTGAGAAACGATTAAGCAAGTATGAAGGCGATATTCAACAGTCGGAAATGTCGAAAGACCAGGCATTTTCTATGACAGTAGGCAAGCAAGTTTTTGAGCAACGAGCTGAAGCAGGGGAATCCCTACACCGTCTTATCCGTCATAATCAAGCTGACAGCAAAGAATTCCGTACCCTAGCAAGTTATCGAGGATTTGACATTAAAATGCTTAGTCTTCCAACAAATCAACCTCTTCCTGAAACTTTCTCTGTTAAGATTGTAGGAGAAAATCAGTATTCTGTCAGTTTAGATTTGTATTCTCCTTTGGGGACAATTCAAAGACTCCAACATACGATAGACCACATTAAAGATGACCAAGTGAAAACTCAGAACTTATTGGATGAATTAAAGGATAAATGGACTACTGCTAAGGTAGAAATTGAGAAAAATTTTCCAAAGGAAGAGGACTATCAAACAAAAAAGGCCGAATACGATGTACTCGCGCCATTGATTGAAACAGATACGGATTTAGATATTATTGATCAGGCCTTAAGACAATTCCACGAAAAAGGAAACGAAAAGGAAGAACAACTTTCTTTTGAATTAGATTAAAAAATAAATATAAATAGCGGACAAGAAAAGAAAAGCGCGGTAGAATAAAGATAGAAAGAAACGAGGTAATAATTATGATGGAAGATACCTATTATCAATTAGAAGAGGCCTTGGTACAGGGATTTCAAACACCTGAAGAATACCAAACCTACAAGGAGTTAAAGGAACATTATGAGGAAGTGACGGGGGATTACAGTTTTTCTAAACGAGAACTCACTAGTCAATTGGAAATCGCTCTTCAGAATCATCGAGGTGTGGACTTTGAAGAACATGAGAAAGAGGAATATTTGGACTTAGTTCAAAAATTAGAAGAGTTTGATTCCTCTCTTGCCACCCATTATCGTCAATTGATTGACTAGAAAGGAGAAAGTCATGAATGATTTACTCCTTATCCCAGTAATTTTTTTAGCAGTAGGAGGAATTCTCATTCTTTTATGGAGACTCTTTCTTATTGCCAGTGGACTTTTCCTTATTGGTTTTATCAGTTTTCTTATTTTCGTGGAGGTCTATGGAATTTATCTGTTCTTTACTGAACCGACTTTATACTTTGATGATATCAGACAACATGGTTTAACTAGTTTTACGGCTGTGTACCTTTTCATCAATCTGATGTTGGTTCTTGGATTCAGTTGGCGTTTCATAAACTCCAAAACTAAGGAAAGTATGTAAACTTGTTAGATGGTTAAAAAACTTTATCTGAATCTAAATTCGGATAAGGTTTTTTATTAGCCTTGATTCTTTCATATACTTCATAGCTAAATTGGAGCAGTAATTTATGAAAATCATTATCCTCACTGTTATTACTTGTATTTATGGCTTGTTTATGTCGTTCAATATGAGAAAGAGCTCTTCTCAAATTTTCTTCTTTTAAATTTTTCATAGTTACATTATAAGCTGAAGACAGATAGTTTTGATATTTTTCTCTGAACTGTACGATTTTGCTTCTTAAATGTAGGAATCACCTTTTATTATGGTGTGATAAAACTTACAAGTCCTTTTTGTTATTCTTGACCTAGTTTTTATAGAAAGAAGGTCTAAGATGTTAAATAAAGTCAAAACTAAAGCCTTAATTAGTGTTGGAGCAGTGGCTGCAACTAGCTTTATTCTCATGATGGGATATACTGCTGGTCAACACTCGACTGCTAAACAAAGTCGTAAAGAGATTGAATTGGCTGCAGCTAAACTTGTAGAGAATAAACAAGCAGAAGATAAAGCCAGCATTTTGTCATCGGATACTGTAAAAGAATTTTTGACGCAGTACTATACGAAAGAAAAGCTCGGAGAAAATAATACACGTATTCAACCTTATATGACTGAATCGGCTTATTCTCAAGAATTGTCAAGTCAAAATGATGCCATGAACCAAGTGTATAAGGATTATATTTTAGATTATCATTTTGAAAAAGCTGATATCTTTGTCAATCAGACTACGAATCAAGCCATTGCCATGGTCTCATATAAAGTAACCTATGTATCGGATTTAAAGAATGCCAACCAATCAAAGACCAATCAGACAGAAACCAGAACGGTTAAATTGTCCTATTCTAAACTACCTGGTAAGTTATTGGTCAATCAAGTACAGGTTTGGAAATCTGGATTAGATGATTTAGATAAGGCCACTCCCAAAACTTTAGAAGAATCATCATCAATACCATCACTGCCAAATACTACGACAAAATGATGATATTGCATGGAAATAGAAGAATGTAAGCAAATTTCAATTCTTGATGTTGCAAGTCGTTTAGGTATCTCCTTTAAACAAGTTTCGACCAGTGTCTATGAGCATTCTGAACACGATTCATTTCGGATTTTTTCAACTACCAATACTTTTAAATGGTTTTCAAGAGATATTCAAGGTGATGTCATTGATTTTGTTCGACTTGTTCAGGGAATTTCCTTTAAAGAAGCTCTAGCCTTTCTTTCTGAAGAACCTTTTCAAAAAGAAGCTGTTCAAGAAAAAAGAGAGAGACTATTTTATTATCCTTTAAAGAGAGTAGAAGATTCTAACTGCAGTCTGGCTAGATATTATTTAACAGAATGTAGAGGAATCTCAGAAGAAATCATACAAAAGATGATTCAACAAGGTTTGATAGCCCAAGCTAGTTGGAAAACAAATGAAACAGTTGAACCTGTTATCGTTTTTAAAAGCTATGATCATCGTCACAAGCTGCAGGCAGCAAGCTTACAAGGAATTTATAAGAATCACTCTCTTCCTAGAGAAAGGTTAAAAACGATTCTAAAAGGAAGCCATGGACATGTTGGAATATCCTTTGACATTGGTAAACCAAATAGACTGGTCTTTTGTGAATCGTTCATCGACTTGATGAGCTATTACGAACTTCATCAACAAACTCTAACTGATGTTCGTTTGGTATCTATGGAAGGATTAAAAAGGTCTGTTGTTGCTTATCAAACTTTACGACTAATAGCTGAAGAAAATCAGAAGTTGGAATTTTTAGATACAGTAACACCTTCAAAGTTATTGCATTTGATCAATACAATTCGTGATACCACCACCTATTTCGATAATCATCCTGATTTATTGACACTTGCGGTAGATTGTGATGATGCAGGAAAAGATTTTTCTGATAAGTTATCTCAATCAGGATTTCCTGTTTTACTGGATTTACCTAATAATGAATCTGGGAAAGAAAAAATAGACTGGAACGATATTCTTAGAGAAAAGAAATCAGATTTTCAATTTAAGCTTGAAACTGTAAAAGAGACATTTGGAAATCCACCAGTAAGACAATTATCTCAATGTTTAGAACTGTGATAACAAAATCAAGATGTTTTAGCTAATATTAGAATGAAGGAGGATCGTATATGACCATAATCGAGCGCTTAGAAGAAAAGGTCACTAGGCAAGAAAGCAAGGTAGCAAGAGAGACAGAAAAACTAGCTGCTTACAGAGAGCAACTGGAGACAGCGATGTTTGCGACGTTCAAAAGGCGTCAAATCATTAGTCACATGAGTTTTGAAGAAGCTCTTGACCATGCCTTTGGTAAAGAAAGACAATTCGATGATTCTGAATTTAGAAAGGATGAAATGAGTGAATGACAAAAGATTGGAATTTTAATCAACCATTAGAAAGTAAATCAGAAAATCAAGGGGATTCAGATAAAATTGCGGCCTTATTTGGAAATCATCAAGGAGGTAATGAAGTAAATTATGAAGCAGCTTTTCAAAAGCGAAAACAAGCGCCTGTGACGGAATCAAATTCTAGTTCTAAACCCCAAGTTACAGAGGTTAGAACAGGAAAAGAGACGGATATCACTACAAGTTATCAGCAACATCTTAAAAGACTTATTGCGGATAACAACAGTGATATTCAAAGCAGTCAAAAGAAAATTGAAGAGCTACATACGTTGATTGATACAAAGAATAAAGACAATAAGAAATTGCAGTCCATTTATGATGCGATTTCCGAATTACACTAAGCAGTCCTGATAGGCTGCTTTTTTTGAGAGGTTATAGATGTTTACAACATTTTTTAAGAAAAATCACGACAATAGTGATGTATTTAAAAAGCTGATTCATAGACTATCTGATATGTCTGTCCAAGATCTTGAAAAAATAGATCGACTGCTAGATATCATTTTCACTCCAGATCAAGAATCAGAACAACTAAAAACAGAAGCAACTTACAGAGAAGAAACATTGGACGACACATTAAAGGAAGCTAAGAATCAACTTCATATGGAACAATTGGAAAAGAATTTAGAGAGATTTAGGAAAGACGGAAGGAAGTGAATAGTTTTATACAATTTTCTTTTACTTGAATAAAGTCTTGTGTTATACTTTTAGTATAGACTAGAGAAGGAAGTAAATATTTTGGAGTTGACTACCAAGCAGGAAAAGCAACTAGGTCAGACGCAGTGGTTTCATGCTACATTATTGAGACATTTAGAATCCTTAAAAAGTGGTATAGATGTTAAATTTAATTTAGGAAGTGAGCTAGATTTTGGTCCTGGTTTCTATATCACGCCTGACTTTGAACAAGCTAGAAAATTTATTAACAAGCAAGTTGAAGTATTAAATCGAAGCAGCTCTAATAATAATATTTTTGACTCAGAAGAAGAAGTAGGAATTATAGTAGAATTTCGTATTTCAAATTTTATAGAAATTTTTAAGAACCCTGACTATCATTGTCACTATTTTGCAAAACATAAAAAGTCAGAGTCAGATTTAGATTTTGCTGAATTTGTCGTTCAAAATCGGGAAAATCCAGATGAATTACAACACCATTTTGATTTTATCTATGGTGTTCAGACTGATGACAATCCAACCCAAGCTTTAGCTCGTTTTCGTCAGAATGAAATTACAAAAGAAGAAATGCTTGCTGAGTTTAGAAAACCATATTCTTTTAAACAATTATCCATCCACAACCAATCTTTTTGTGATATAATGAAAATAGAGAAGGTTTATCAATCAAAAACAGGAGAGGAGTTACAAAAATGGCAGTAGTATCATTGGAAAATAATATTAAACTATATAGTTCAGAATTATTTCAAGCACTATTAAAAGCCTCTAATTATAAATTGGATAAGCGTATTGCTCAGACTGTTGCAGAAGGCTATGCTCGTAATCTAGATTATTCTGATCCTGAACTGATGCATGTTGGTGTAACTTCGGTTGCTAACAATCTGCTTACAAAAATTAAACAAGAGTATTTTAATGTATAGTATTTTAAAAAGCCACCGAAAAAGGAATTACTCTTTAAGGTGGCTTTTTTAGGAGTAAAGTTTAGGCTAGAAAAACAAGAAGTAACGCACCAAAAATGGTGCATTTCTTTTTTCTAAATGTTATGGCTCTTTGTCAACTGCAGTGGGTTGAAGAAAAGCTAAGATCTAGAAAGGACACATTTCGTCCTTTCTTTTTTGATGTTCAGAGCGATAAAAATCCGTTTTTTGAAGTTTTCAAAGTTTCGAAAACCAAAGGCATTTCGTTTGATGAGTTTAATGAGATTATTAGTCGCTTCCAATTTGGCGTTAGAATAGGGTAGTTAAAGGGCGTTGACGTTCCAAAGGAAACAGCACAACTCTTGAAAAGTATGGGATATGAAGTACAATTAGCTTTGATTGCGACAAAGCCTAAGCTGTCCTATCTGAGCACCCTTATCCGTTATGAAGAACTGTACGCTATCAATCCAGATCAAGCACGCGCAACTCCAAAAGAACATCATGATTTCATTGTAAATTATCTAGTTGATAATACAAGACAATTGGAAAAACTAGCTATCTTTGAAAGAATTCAAATTTACCAACGAGATAGAAGTTATGTATACGATTCAGAAGAAGATAAAACTTCAGTAGCAACCGTTCTTCATGATTTACTATTTGGCGAATGGAATCAAGTTGAGAAAGAGATGCTTAAATCAGGAGAAGAAAGATTGAAAGATTTAACTAATCGAAATGGTTGTTAGATCTTGAGTTTTAAAATATAGTCTACTTATAACTTTTGTTAGTTGTTTAAGGTGGGCGAAACTTTTTTAGAACCAAAAAACGCATAGTCTCAGGTGTTGAAAAACTTGAAATTATGCGTTTTCTTGTGGGAAGATTTACTCCATTTTCTTCAGGAATTGAGATTTTGCCCATCTCTTTTTATTATATTTAAGGATACTTGAAAGTTATATTTTAGAAAAACAATTATGGAGTTCTTAATACGGAATATAGTATAAATGCTGATTCAAAGTGGAGTTTTGCATGCTTTTTGCTTTTGTTGAGTATAAAATCTATTAACTAAAGTCGAACTACAAACATTAATTTAAGATGAAGTAAACTGTAACCTTCGGAAATGTCTCTTACTCGATTTCAGAATGAATCACTGACATAGGATTGAAAGAACTAAGTATTTCTTTTTGTTTTGAATGAGATACGTGAGTATAGATTTGTGTGATTGATATAGAACTGTGTCCAAGAATTTGTTGAATATATCGAATATCTACATCATTATCTAGAAGCATTGTTGCAAAGCTATGTCTAAACATATGTGGTGTAATAGTTTTAGATAAGCTATTTTGTTCAACGATTCTCTTTAAAATTAAACGTACACTTTGCTCTGACAATGGTTTAGGCGAATGTTTTCCTGGGAATAGGAAATCATTAGATTCCTTTCCGTTTTTATTTATATATGTTTCTAATAAATTGAAGGTTGTTTGATCTCCTAAAAATAGGATACGCTCTTTCTTACCTTTTCCTATAATATGGAGTGTCTTATTGGAAAGATTAATATCTTTGAGATGAATGTGACAAAGTTCAGAAATTCTGATACCTGTTGAAAGTAATAGGGAAATAATTAGTAGATTTCTTTCAGCTTTTTGTTTTTGATAGTCAGTTTTAGATATAACTACTCTCTGCTCTAAATATGAAAAAATATTTTTCAGAATATCATACGGAATCGTTTTAGGCAATATTTGTTCAGTTCTAAATTGAAAGCGTAATTGATTGAAGGGATTCTCTTCAATTATGTGCTGGTATTTTAGATAGTTATAAAACACCTTTATACAAGCAATTTTTCTTCTTAATGTATTCGTTTTTATGTTAGATTGTGTCAACTCTTCGATATAGGATTCGACATTATCATAGTTTGAATTATAAAATTGCATAAGATCATTCTTATAAGCTCGAATCGTGTGTGAACTCAAACGCTTATGAGTTTTGCAATAATCTAAGTAAGTAGAAATAAGCTTATAATCCATAAAAATCTCCTTTATCAATAATCATGCTATTATAAACCTATTTGAGTGCTTTGTATAGTGATAATAAATTGTTATCGGTAGGAGAAGTCAGTGTATAAAATTAATAAATTTGAAGGTGAAATCTATCAGAAGTTAAATAAAATTCTTGATTCATATAACCAAGAACAGAATAGCGTAATAAATCTTGCTGCATGTATTAGCTATCCATTCACCGAAGTATTAGAGATTCAAAGTTTCCCTCTCGCTACTCTGCCAACAGAGGGAGCTGTTGAAAAACGCTTTTTTCCTCATTGTACTTCATTGGATAATATTGAAATATATTCAGAAGAATTGTGTCTTCAACTTTTTGATTTAAATCCTGGTGATTATAGAGTTAATGTGCAACCACATTCAGGAACTCAGGCTAACCAAATAGTCTATAATTGTGTTTTAGAAAGTGACGATTATATTTTATCGTTATCTCCAAAAGACGGAGGACATATTTCACACACTTATACAGGCAAAGGTACTGTAAAATATTATCACTTAGATCATGATTTAAATATTGATTATATCGAATTAAAGGAATTATTAGATAAATATAAACCTAAATTGATTATTATTGGTGCTTCATCGTATGGAAATGAATTTAATTATCAACAAATTTATGAAATTATAAAAGAGGTTAGCACCAATACCCTTATTTTAGCGGATATTTGCCATAGTGTTTTATATATTATGGCAAAGCTACATAAGTCAATTTTTCCATATGTGGATTTCGTTACTTTTACAATGGATAAATGCTTACGTGGGCCTCAAGGAGGAGTACTAATGTATCGTTCTATATTTGAAGAAAAAATAACTAATTCAATTTTTCCTAGAACACAGGGAGGTCCTACACAAAATGCATTATTTGCGAAATGTATCTGTTTAATCAAATTATTATCAATAGATATTCAAGATTATGCACAACAGGTTATAAAAAATACTTTATTGTTTATAAAACAATTAAGTAAAGAAGGGGTTGATGTTGTTTATAAAAACTCAAAGACTCATATAATTTTAGTTAATCTACTGAATCTAAACTTGAGTGGTAAGGATGCAGAGAATCTACTTTTTCAACATAAAATATTAGTTAACCGAAATCAAATTCCAAATGATACACACGGACCAATGACGACTTCAGGAATAAGATTAGGAACAATCGGAATTACAAATTTATCCTATACTGATGATGATATTAAAAAATTAGCTAAACTAGTAGCTAATTTATTAAAATATAAACAATATGATTATTCCATATATTTAGATCTCATTCGCAAGTACTATGAACAAATTAATATCTCCAATTAGGAGAAAGACCTATACAGAAATTATATTTTTTGTAAGGAATCAACAGATAGTATTTAGTGAGTCCGTCTTGATAATCATCAATATAAGTTTTTTCACAAACAAAAGGAATATCATCAAATTGTTGTAAATTGTATACTATTTGAAATTTATACCAAGGATCGTCTATGAGTGGAATTTCTTCCTCAAAATTTCTTAGTGAATTTTGAAATTCTGTAAAAGAGATTCTTTCAGAAATCAATTCAATAATTAATTTGTTTAACTTGAGCATCCTAATATCTAAGGTCAAAGCTTTAGGACATTCTTGAAGTGATTTATTTATATACTTCAGAGATTGTTGATAATTTTTATTCATCAAAAAAATAATTGATTTATTACAATATGGTTCAAAAATTTCATTTGAATCATATTTTTTTAGTATTTTTGTGGCCTTATTTAGATTCTCTAAAGCTATATCATATTCTCCGTCCCAGATATTAACAACACCTAAATTATTACATACTGTTGCAACAGGTATTTGATATTCATTACGTTGAAAATAGTCCAATGCTAGTTTGAGATTTTCGGTAGCTTCTTTAGTTGGGAAATAATGAGCAGAATTTCGTAAAATAATATAATAGAAGTCGTCTTTTTCTACAGAATTCATGCTTTCATTAAGGAGTTTAATTGCCTCTCGATCTTTACCTAAATGACCATAAGCATTTAGCTTGTAGAGTAATGTTCCAGAGCAATTTTCTAACTTTTCCAGTGATTTTAGCGCCTCCTCAAATTCATATTTTTGAATTTGAAATCTAGGATAGTATAGCTGTAAATCTTTTGAATAATTATCTTTTTGAAGACTGTTTAAAATAGCTAAACCTCCATTAAAATCAGAAATCCACTGGTACGAGTTCAATATATAATGTAAGTATTTTTCGGGTAATAATTCTATTAAATGAAGTATCTTCTTACTCAAAGATACAATGTAAAAATATGAATTTTTCCTGTATTCGATTTCAAGTAACTGTTTGATATATTCTACATTTTGCCGCAACTCTTCAATATTACATATATTTATTAAGCAGTGAATTAAATAAGCTAACTCGCCACCAACTCCTATAGATAGGATAGTTTGCTCTAAATATATTTTTAGATTGTTGGTTACTAATTGAAGATCAGAAGCATTTGTGTGATTTAAAATACCATTTACAATTGATTCGTGTGAAATTTTGATTTTATCATTTGTATCTCCATTAATATAGACAAAACCTGCATCAATAAGGGATTTTAGAGAATCAGCTACTTCAGTATTTTCGTCTAATATAGATTTAATGTAGTTAAAAACTATATCTTTTCTCATACCAGCAGGAAAAATCGATGATATGATAAGTATATTTTTTTGAATATCTGGAAGTTTGTCATATATATCAGAAATATTAAATAATTCTGAATTTGGATTATCAATAAGTCTGTTAATAATTAATTCAATATCTTTATAATTACCTTGTGTTATCTGCCATATTTGATTCAATTTGACATTATCAAGTAAAGCAATTTTATTTCTTATTAGTAATTTACACTCATCCTCAGTAAGATACGATAAATTTAATACAGTAGGAGTATAATTGTCCAATGTATCTAGTTTATCAATCGATTTTATCTTATCATTTGTTCGGTTTATAATTGTTAAAGAGATTCCGCTTTGAAGTGTATTAAAGTCATCTTCAAATTTTATTTTTATATCTTCAGATAAAAATTGATAATTATCAATAATAATATTAAGACGGATTTTTTTTGAAACATGACTGAAATATCTTAAATATAAATCATTTTCAAATATTCCCTCCTTTATTTCAGTAATAACTTCTTCCCAAGGATAATCAATTACTTTTTTGTAAGTTGTATCGAATGCAATAAACGATCTGATTAACCTAAAACTATGTTTCAGAGTTAGATTTGTTAGTTTTTGTTTTCTTAAATAATTTGAAAACGAATATTTTTGAGGTATTGATAAGCATAGATTTCTTCTGAATTGTGTTGGGACATACGCTCCTTTTAGTAGATTTTCAAAAAATTTATTACTTTCAAACCCATCATTTATAACATCAATGTAGAGAATAAAGGCTTCTTTATCATGGCTGTAAACTTGTTGACAAACCTCTTTGATTAGCTCGGTTTTACCACTACCACTTAAACCATTAATAATATATAAACTATTTTTATCATTACTAGAAAATTTAAAATGCTGTTTTAATTCTTCTATTTCAGTATCGCGACCGTAATACATAAAACATCTCCTACCGATAACAATTTATTATCAGTAGTATATCATAAATTCATCTTTAGTAGCTTGATTTGTATAATGATTTTTTTAGTTAAAATTAAATGATATTGGCCAACTATAAAGTAAAACACTGTTTTGTAATTATATCGAATACCTTTGAGTCAATTAAAAACTTACAACAACTAGAGAGTTGTGTAATTTGAAGGAAATAAGTACAAGTTTATTAGAAAAGTAACATTTTATAGGATTATCACGAAAAATTCTAATTTTAGTATTATACTTTCTATTAATTTAGAACCTATTTTTTAATTTTTAAATGTTATAATAGCGTTATCAAGTAAAAGGGGCATACTATAATTGGTAACAATATAAAATTCTACGAAAGACACATGACCTGACAAAAACAGATTTGCTCGAATTGTATAAATTTTACGCAATAGCCCTTAGCTGTTATAAAAACGGAACAAGTACCATTTCAACAGAATTTATAGACACTATTTGCCAGGAATTCATAGAATATGTGTCTATGCTTTAAAAATAGATCAAGGTTAAGTATCTGTCACTCTTCAATGATGCCTTTTTGGGCAATATAGTAAGGTTGAGGAAGATATGTTGAAGGTGGAAAATAGCACTTAAAATTAAAACAATTGAATTTAGGAAACGAGGACAAGTAATGAAGTTAACAAAAATGGTTATTAATAATTTTAGATCTTTTGGGGAGTGTCAAGCAATTAACTTTAATAATCAAACTGTACTGATAGGGAATAATAGTTCAGGAAAGACAAGTGTATTACAGGCATTGAGTAAATTATTTTCAGATAAACAAAGTGATAGAATCATTCGAAAAAGTGATTTTCATTTACCAAAAGGGTTAAGACCTGGTGAAAACACAAGAAATCTTTTTATAGAAACTATTTTTGAGTTTGATGAACTTGATGGAACGGTCTATGGACCAGCCATTCCAACATTTTTCGAGCACTTTTCAGTTTCTCAAGATGGTGCAAAACCTTTTTTACGAATCAGATTAGAATCCTCCTGGGAAGATGATGGAACAGTTGAAGGAAGTATTGATACTCAAATTTATTATATTTCATCTGATGAAGATACTATTAGAGATGAAGACAAACATCGTGCTCCTAGAAAGGATTTGGATAAAATTAGGGTACTTTATGTACCTGCTTCAAGAACGCCTGAGAAGGAGTTGGGTAATGCTTCAGGTAGTATGTTAAGTAGGTTGGTAAATAGTATAAATTGGACCGAAGATGAGATAAATGAAATTACAGATAAAATTGATGAGTTGAATAACACCTTTTTATCTGAAAATGGAGCATTGACTCAGATCAACAATGAGATTCAGAAATCATGGGAATTATATCATGAAGATAACCGTTTTTCTCAAGCAGAGTTGATTATTAATTCTTCTGAGATGGCGGCAGCACTTAGACAGATTACCTTAAAATTTTCACCAACAACCACTGAAGAAGCATTTACAGTTTCAGATCTAGGAGATGGACTGAGATCTATTTTTTATTTTTCACTTGTTGATTCGATACTTGATATTGAGTTAGAAATTACCAAAGACCGTGAAGAAAATCCTGATAATCCAAGATTTAAGTTGATTCCACCAGTACTAACTATCCTAGCAATAGAAGAACCAGAAAATCATATTGCTCCACATCACATTGGAAAACTGATAAAAAGGTTTAAGCAATTAGGCAATAATGACAACTCTCAAGTAATTTTAACGTCACATTCTCCAGCTATTGTAAAAAGAATTGACCCAGAAGATTTGAAGTATTTAAGAATAGAAAATAATGACAGAGTTCTTCAAACCATTGTTTCTGATATACAGCTACCTCCAGCTATAGATGAATCTTATAAATATATTAAAGGAGCAATTCAAGCTTATCCTGAACTATATTTTGCGAAGTTAATAGTTCTAGGTGAAGGCGACAGTGAGGAACTGCTATTACCAAAGTTTTTTGATTTACTTGGGAAAGAGGTAGATAGTTCTCAGATTTCAATTGTCCCTTTAGGGGGCAGACATGTCAACTATTTTTGGAAATTATTAAATGCTCTCAGAATTCCTCATATTACCTTGTTGGATTTTGATAATGAGAGATACGGTGGCGGTTGGGGAAGAATAAAATATATTTCTGAATATTTGTATGAGTTGAACACAGAGTTCCGAGAATGGTTCCGTACTCAGGGACTTGATTTCAGTGAGATTGGAGAACGAGAGTTTGAATCAATAGATGCACCACGCCTGAATAATTGGTTTAATAAACTCGAAGAATTTAATGTCTACTTTTCATCTCCTTTAGATATTGATTTCTTGATGCTACAACATTATAAAGACAATTATCTGAATACTTTATCCTCAATAGAAGGACCAGTTGTTTCATATAATGATTCGGATGGAAGTAGTAAAAAAGTGAAATTGAGTGATTTAGACTGTCTTGATAGATTGCAGTTAGAAGGTTTCAACAAACGTAAAGAGGAAGCAATAAGAGCTACTTTAAAAGATAAGAGTGGGTCAGGTGATAGTTTTACTGAAGAGGAAAAGAAACTCATGATTTGGTATCAATATTTCTTTTTAGGTAGAGGAAAACCAACAACTCACATGCAATTTTTATCATCTATTAGTGATAATGAATTAAAAAGATTTCTACCTCCTGTGTTTGAAAAAATGGTTAAACGTGCTGAAGAATTACTTGGAGTTATTGAACATGATGAAGAATGAAGAGTGGCATCCTAAAGTAGATATTAATTTAGAGAAGGCTGCTTTAGGAGCTGCCAAGGATGTGACCAACTGTCTAGTCATTGCTGGACCAGGTGCTGGAAAAACTGAATTATTAGCTCAAAAGTTAGACTATCTTTTCTCTACAAATAAATGTATTTCTCCGAAAAAAATTTTAGCATTAAGTTTTAAGACAGATGCTGCATCAAATTTGAAAGAAAGAGTGAAAAAACGTTATGGGGCTGAATATGCTTCTCGATTTACCTCTCTAACTTATTCAGCATTTGAAAAGAGGATTTTAGACCAATTTAGAAATGTTCTTCCTGGAGAGATAAGACCGTCGAAAGATTATTTGATTGAAGAAATGGAAGTCATAAAAGAGGTTCTTTATAGAAATGGATTAAATACTACTGGAATGAGGATGAATAGCATTAAGGAAATTGCAGAAAGTATTGCTTTGAGTGATAATGATCCAATTATAAAAAATGATCTGTTAAAAGGTACTCAGAGTAATAAGCCAGTCCTTTTTTACAGACAAATAACAAAGTTGGCTACTCAAATAATAGCTAATAACGAATACGTCTGTAAAGCACTTCGAATGACATATGAATTTGTATTTTTAGATGAATTTCAGGATACTACGTATGACCAGTATAATTTATTAAAAATATGTTTTTTAGATTCGACTTGTAAATTGACTGCAGTAGGTGATAATAATCAAGCCATTATGAGATGGGCAGGTGCAAAGCCTGATATTTTTCCAGACTATATTCGAGACTTTAATTCAAATAAATATCAATTATTGATGAATCACCGCTCTGTACCTAAACTTGTAGAATTTCAAAAAGAGGTTCATCAGATATTAAATAGTAATCATAGATCTATTCAGACAAATAATTATCCAGAATTTCAAGAGGGTGAAATAACATTATTTGAATTTGAAAATGAAAGTTTAGAAGCTGAGTTAATTGCAAATGATATAGAATCAAAAATTCAAGGAGGTATACGACCATCAGAAATTTGTATCCTAGCAAAACAGAAGGTTGATGATTATAGTTCAAAATTGATAACTACATTAAACAGTAAAGGGATTAAAGCAAGAATTGAAAATGAATATCAGGAGCTTTTAAAAGACCCTACTTGTAACCTATTATTAGATTTAATATCATGTAGTCAAGGAAAACGAGATCCTTTAATTTGGGAAAATATTAGTAATTTTTATGGAAATATCAATGGAATAGATGAATTTACTGATGATTTAATTTTAGCAAAATCCTATAAGGAGATTGACAATATAGTTAGGGATATTACTTACCTAATTTCAAATTTTATTCCCAATGAAGAAAGTATGCTAAAATTAATTGATTGTATTATTGAAAAAATAGATGAAAAAAGAATTATTTCCAATTTTTCAACATACAATGGAAAAAGTGACCTAGATATCATTGTCAAGAACTTTTCAAAGTTATTATACATAGAATATTCTCAAACACAAGGTGAATGGCTAGATACAGTCTCTAGTTTCAAGGGTGAAAACTCAATTCCAATTATGACTATCCATAAGAGTAAAGGATTAGAATATGAGGTAGTCTATTTTCTAGGCTTGGAGGATTCTGCATTCTGGAGTTTTAATGATCAACCGGAAGAAGATAAAAGTGCGTTCTTTGTCGCACTTTCAAGAGCAAAAAGTCACTTAATATTCACATACTGTAAATTGAGAAATAATAGTCCGCAAAATAATAGAAATATTAATGAGATATATTCATTGTTGACTCAATCCAATTTAGTTGATGTTATTAATTAATAATGATTAAGGCATAGAAATTAGTTTTTTAGATAAACTAATTTCTATGCCTTGTTTTATCTTTTTTACTAGTTAAAAAGATTGATTATAGTGGGTTATCAAGATATGTTTTTTGAAAACTATTCAATAATCTAACTAAGTTTAATTCAGTTAGATTTACTTGATTTTCTTGTATGCTATAATCAGGATTTTTATGTCTAGCTTTTTTATAGTAAAAATCGAAATCTTTTTCTGTAACTTCAAGTTGATTCACTATGTCTTTTGATGAGAATTTACTATTTATCAAGTTGTGAGTCTTTTTCAATTCTAATTTTGTGTCATAAATTACTATACTATTTTTAAATCTAGTTAAAGGATATTTTTCGAGACCAGGTATTGAAGAAAATACTTTTAGCAATTGGTACTTTAAAGTATTTTTGTATAAACAGTGATAATAAATAGTCTCCTGATAATCTATTTTGAAACTTTCTACTTCAGGGGAAGGGACTAGACAATTACCTTGATCTAAATACATAGCCATACATTCGTCAATTGTAAGATGACGATATCGAAGTTGTACTAATTGCCAATCAATATTAGTCTGGTATTGATTTAAACTATAGGGCATAGTTTTGAAACGATTTGCATCATCGTCGGCAAGTTTAATATAAAAATCGGGATTAGGATTATAAATAAAAAATCTTCCGTCTTCATTTTCAATGAAGAACCAATTTTTATAGTCTTTTAAAACATGAAAATACTGCTCTTTGATATTTAAGTCGGTATGATTAAACTTTTGAAACAACTTATTTATTAACTCAAAAGGAGCAGAGGAGTCTTTAGGAGTATTTATAGAGCCATTTCTAGCATATATTAATCCTTTTGGTAATGCAGTATCTTTCTTAGGCTTATAATCTTTTGTTAAAAATACAGGAACTTTATCTGTATCATGAATAATTAAGATGTCAATTTCTTTGTTGTCTATAGTTTCAGTTTGTATGCTAATTTTAATTTGATTATTTGTTGATATAAAGAGTTTATGTAGTAAATCTGTTAGATCTTCTTCATTTCTTCTATTATCATCATTGTTTACACCGATTATATCTAAAGTGATATTATCAATTCCAAAGATGATATAACAATCTTCGTGATGTGATGTATTGACAAAATTTAAGATATCACGCACCAATTCAGTTTTTGAATGATGCCATTTTTGTTTAAAATCATGAAACACATCTTCGGGAGTATTCAATAGTAAATGTATTTGATCTAGACTCAGCATTTTTATTTCTCCAAAAATTAGTTTACAGAAATTTTATCATAGAATCAGAGAAAGTCAATCACAACTATATTAGCTGTTATACCTTTTTCAAATCTTCCCTGTTATCCTAATATCATTCCTAAGAAAATCAAGTCTTGATTTTTGACTGGGGGTTTGGGGGCATAGCCACCATAGTTTCTTATCGTTGGCTGACAAAACTTAGAAGGTTTTGATCGGCTGGCGATATGATTTTTGGGATATTGTGGACACAATATCTGAGCTCGCAAAAGCCGAAAAAGAAACTTTTGAGGCTTTTAGGAAGTGTACTGACAGTGTGAGGCTGCCTTACATTGTCAGGCAAGTAATTTTTTGAAAGGATAAAACCATGAGACAAGATATTAAGTTAATCAGAAAACAATTCAGGATAACAAGACAGGAGGATAATAAGATAAAAGAAATGATGAGAGAACAGCAATTGGAGAGTTTCTCCGAATTCCTTCGCCAAAATTTATTGAAAAAAGAGTCTCATGAAGACGTTTTGATTCGCTGGTTTACTCTCTGGCAATCTCAAAAGATTGAACAAATTAGCCGAGATATTTTACAGGTGACTACCTTGGCTGAACAAAGCAACCAAGTCACGGCAGAGCACCTACGGATTATCTTGACCTGCGTACAGGAGCTAATAGCAGAGGTTAACCAGGCTATCCCACTTAGTCAAGACTTTCGGGACAAGTACATGGGAGGTTAGGGATGGAAAATCGTTACCGAACTAATCTGAAAAAAGTTTTTCTGACAGACCAGGAACTTGCGACCTTGTACGACCGTATCGGACAGAGTCGCTGTAAAAATTTCTCTGCTTATGCTAGAAAAGTTTTGCTTAACCCTAACATGACCTTCCTAACCATTGACACCAGCAACTATGAAGATCTGGTCTTTGAACTGAAACGTATCGGAAACAACCTTAATCAAATTGCACGGACGGTCAATCAGACTCACATCTTAAAACCATGTGACCGTGAGTTGTTGGTACAGGGCATTGGTCAATTGATTAAAGAAGTTGAAAGTGACTTTAATATTAAATGCCAGCAACTGAAGGAGTTTTATGGTAGTCACTAAGCACTTTGCGGTTCACAGCACCAAGTACCGCAAGAGCCTCATCAAGTATATTCTCAATCCTGAAAAGACGGAGCAGTTGAAGTTAGTTTCTGATTTTGGCATGAGGAACTATTTGGTTTTTCCTAGTTATGGGGAGATGGTGGATATGTATGAGGCCAACTTAATTAACAATGACAGGCTCTACGATTCCAGAAACGACCGCCAACAGATCAAACAAACTAAAATTCATGCCCATCACTTGATTCAGTCTTTCTCGCCTGATGATAAGCTGACACCAGAGGAAATCAACCGCATTGGCTACGAGACCATCAAGGAACTGACAGGTGGAAACTTTCGTTTTATCGTGACAACCCACACAGATAGAAACCATGTGCATAATCATATCCTGATAAACTCTGTCGACCTCAATTCTGACAAGAAGCTCAAATGGGATTACGCTCAAGAGAGAAACCTTCGCATGATTTCTGACCGCTTGGCCAAGGAAGCAGGGGCAACGATTATCCAGCCTAACCGTTATTCGCACGAGAAGTTTGAGGCTTACCGCAAGACCAATCATAAGTTTGAACTCAAGCAACGGCTTTATTTTCTCATGAAACACAGCAAAAACTTTGAGGACTTTTTGGCCAAGGCTCCTGCTCTAAATGTGGAGATGGATTTTTCCCACAAGCACGCCAGATTCCTCATGACTGACCGAGAGATGAAACAGGTCATTCGCGGTAAGCAGCTGGATAAGAGACAGCCCTACACCGAGGACTATTTCCGAGAGCAGTTTGCGACACGAGCCATTGAGCAGCGATTGGATTTTCTTTTGCCTAGAGCCCGTGACCTCTCTCATCTTTTGGAAATAGCAGAGCAGTTAAACCTGACAATCTCCCTGAAGAAAAAGCATGTGACCTTTACCTTGACTGAGAACGGTCGAACCATTTCTATAGAGAATAAAAAGGTCAGTACGAAGAATTTGTACGATGTCCAGTTCTTTGAGGATTATTTTGACCAAAGAGAAAGCCTAACAGAGTCTGACTTGATTAACTTTGTCTATGATTTGAAGACCTATCAAGAAGATCAGGACAAGGATAAACTCTCAAGTGAGGAACTCCTAACAGCTTACAAGGAGTTCAAAGAGAAACATGACCAGGTTCAGGAGTTTGAAGTTGTCCTAGCCGAGCATCAGATTGATAAGGTGGTCAAGGAAGGTCTTTTCATCAAGATGAATTACGGCGTCAAAAAAGACGGCTTGGTCTTTATCCCAAACCGAAACTTGGATATTCATGAGAACGAACAAGACAAGTCCTACCATGTCTTTATACGAGAGACCGCCCAGTTTTTCATTTATAACAAAGAAAGTTCAGACCTCAATCGTTACATGAGAGGGCGTGAACTAATCCGTCAACTTACTCACGACAGCACGCATATCCCTAAACGTAGGCGGCCAACCATTGCCAACCTCAAAGAGAAAATCGAAGAGGTGAATCTTCTTATCGAATTAGACCTTAACAATCAATCTTACCAGGAAATCAAAGATGAGTTAATCAAGGAAATCGCCCAGCTGGATTTGACCATTACAGATTTGCAGGATAAGGTTGCTCATCTAAACAAGATAGCAGAGGTCTTAATCAATCTCAACAACTCAGACCCAGAAAATAGAAGACTGGCAAAATATGACTATGCCAAGATGAACCTGACTTCAACTATCAAACTGGAGCAGGTGGAGAAAGAAATCGAAGAAAATCAAAGATTTATGACTAAATGGATAGATGATTACGAATATAAGGTTAGGAGATTAGAGAATTTTATCAATATACTTGATAATACAAGAAATCAAAATGTTACCAAATTAGAACGGGAAACAAAATCAGTATAGTTATTGGAGATACCATGGAAAAATTATAAGGCTAATAGTATTAATATCACTATCAGCCTTACAGGTTATTTAACGTTTCAGAAAAACTATAATGTCAAGATTAACTATACAGTATCTAATTCCTTCAAATAATTTTCTATCTTCATCAACATTAAAGGATTGTTATAAATCTTACATAACTCTCTTGCTTCTATATAATAATTTTTGACTTGTTCTTTGTCTAGAAATTTGGCTCCAGCATTTCCTACAAGAATAAGTAGGGGAGCCAGTTGGTAGCTTGTCTGTCTTTGTTTACAGAGTTCAATCGTCTCAAGAGCTTCTTGGATGGCTTCGTTATATTTTTCCTTTGACACTAGGTAGTGAGCGTAGTTGTAACGAACTCTGATGTAGCCAAATAAAAACTCTTGATGCTCAAAATTTTTTGTCTGATATAACTCCATTAAATGAGAGTAGTTTGCCTCATATTCTTGTTCACGACCCACTAAGGAATAGAAATTAGATAGAGTATTCAATGCCTTTAAATAAATCAGAGTATTTGAGGAGACTTTTAATAATATATTTTCCAATGAAGAAATAGCCTCACACTTACTGTCATATTGATAGAAGTCAATAATAGCTTTAATCCATTCAAGGTAAGTTCGGTCTTCTAGTGTTAGAAAAGTACTTCGTTCAATCTCTATTCTATAAATATATTCCAAATCTTCATAATTTCTGTCATCTAATAGTCGAGCAGATAATTGCTTGAAATTAGAGAGGTTAGATTTAATTTCAATTTGTTCATTAAAAAAATAATCTAATGGTACTTCAAGTCGTTGGGAGAGTTTGAACAAAAGGTCTGCGGAGGGAATGAAATGCCCTCTCTCAATTTTACTAATCTGGCTTTGTTCACAAATTCCTTCTGCAAGAGTTTGTTGGGAGAGTCTCAACTCTTTTCTTTTCAATCTGAATTTCTCTGCGAGTGTATTCATTAAAGATAATAAACCTTCCTATTTGCTTAATTTCATTATAAAATTTTTAGTTCAAAATAGCAAGTTAAAGGAATAAATAATTCTTTATTGTAATAAAAAAAAAAAAAGTTCAAAATGTAATAAAAACAATTGACTAAGTAATATATATATGTTAGAATAAAAACAAGGAAACAGAAAGGGGTTTCATTGCATGAGAAAAAAACGTGGAATTAAAAAATTAGTTACATTTGCATTACTAGGTGTTTTTATGTTTAGTAATACAATTCCTTACCAACAGTTTATTCAGAAGAATAAACAATTTGAGATTCGACTGCAATCACAAAAGAATTCCAATGGTCTTGATGTTGGGAAGGCTGATTAGTTGATTAAATGATGAAAATACTATTAACTATATAGTATTTCTCTTTCATCTAATTTTTAATTAGAAAGAAGGGATTCCAATGTACTAGGGTGTGATTTGTTGATACTTCTAAATGCAGTCATTGTTATTGTTAGATTTTAAGTGAAAGAAATGAGGGCTTTACGATGAAGAAAAGCATAAAAAAAATAATTACAACATCTTTACTTGCACTGACTTTAGCTGGGGCAGGTGGTTCGATTGTTTCAGCTGCAACAGTTTGGTATAAAGGTACTGCAGTTTATTGGAATTATGGTCGTGTTGCTGGTCTTTGGAGCTATTCAAATGTTCAGTCTGGTGTTTACGAACACGCATCATCTGCTAACGGGGGATTCTCAGGCTGGAAATCCCCTGGAGTAGAAGCACATGCTTCTAAATACATCGGAACTGGTACAGCTGAATGTTACTGGAATTGTAGGTAAGTACCTATGACATACAAAAACATGTTATTAGGTAAAATGAAATACTTAATCCTGTTTTTGATTGCCATCCAGAGTGTCTTACTTGCTCTGGTGGCAATTTTTTTAGCAGGTTTACAGTATCAACAGTCATGGCAGAGTTATAATCATCATTCCGGGACCGTAACAGTTTATCTTCAGAAGTTAACAGAAGAGCAATCACAAGATGTATTTAATTATTTTTTAGAACAGAGTGACTTGTCCATATGGACAAAACGTTCTGAAAGTAGTGATACAGGAGAAGGTCTAAATAGGATTTATATAGACATCCTTGGTAGCTCTGCTGGTTTTTCAGATTTTGAAAGTACGGGTAAAATAGTTGTCTCACAACAACAATTTGCAAATTTATTATCTCATAGTGACAATAGTATGACTATTGGACTTGACAAAGGCTCAAATAATATGCTTTACGAGCTTCCAGATTTATTATTTAGCACACCTGTAGTCATTGAACGATTAGATTTTACTTTCCAAAACACTAATACGATTAATGGGATATACCATATCAATGGTCTCCACGATGCTGTCTCAAGAGATAACTTTTTGTTGCATCTTTCAAAGGTGTCAGGTATTTCTGTTGAGGATTTGACAAAAGAAAGTTTTGGAAGTAGTACTGATCAGGGAATTTGGGGAATAATACTTGCTATCAGCATCTTAGTAAATGCCTTCATTTTACTGATCCTATTCTTAATCTGTGTTCTTCAATCCTTTAAACATTTCGGAACATTGATTCTTTTAGGATGGGATAGAAAAGAATTATGGTCTGCTTTTTTCAAAAATTCTCTACTATTTTCAATCTATATTATTCCTATTATCTCTTTATGTAGTTGGTTGTTGTCAGGCTGGTCTAGTTTTGGTTTATCATCGTTTATTCTAGTTTTTGCTGGAGTCAGCCTCTCAGTCTTGTTGCTACTATTGATATTCATTATTCCAACAATTATTGTTTATTCGGTTTCTCCATTAGCCGCAATTCATAAACGATTACCAATGAAGCCTTTAATGGTAACCTGCTTGTTATTCTATACCTTGGTAGCTGGTTTGTTAATCGCAGTCAGTTACTCTTTAGATGCTCCAATGAATCAGTTTATTGATAATATGAAAGTATCTAGGGAGTGGAAGAATGTTGAAGATATGTACGTTATCTCCAGCTTTGTTGAGGGAGATGATGTAGGTACATATGCAGGAACTACAAATTCCCTTGAGCGTAGTATGTATAACTTTTACCAGCGTATATCTGAGCTTCCAGGTGTCTATATTGCCCAAGGACAATTTCTTAATCAGGAGTCCCTTGATGCAGTCTATGGGACATACCAGCATGTCCCTAAAAAACCATTTTGGTATTTGAAATTCTCCTATAATTACCTGCAAGACCTAGGTATTTCCCTAAGTGATGAAGAGTTGCTAGAGATGAGGAATGGTACTCGACTTTATCTTCTACCTAACACGCTCAATACAGAAGAACTTGAGGTGATGAAGGCGTATTTACAGGAAAGTGTCACTGTAAAACCGGGAGATTTAAAAACTAATTTCACAGAAAATCCGAAATTTATGTTCAAGGTTTATCAACCGTCTCGACCAATATTTACTTGGTCAGATTCCATTTCTTATGGTACAACTAGTGAGAATCCAGTTATTTTTGTCTCAACACCAGAGAATTTATACTTCATGGAGTCGGCAAACTTAGTTGTTAGTGGCTATAATGGTCTTTTGAAGATTCGTGATAGGAAAACGATGGAACAGGTAGTGTCCGTTTTAGAAACAGAATTTCCAGATTTAACGGATAATCGGTTGAGTTTTACAACTGTCAAGAACTTTATCAATGGTATTCAAAAAGATCTGAGTTATACATTTTATCTTTTCGGCACGATCATAGCGATTATCATAATTACGATGATGGCTATTTTCTGGAGTTTTGTCTTAATGTACCGCTTGTTATTTAAAGAAAAATTGTATGTTCAATACTTTATGGGATTCTCACCATGGAAAAGATATATTGGTGTGCTTTCTCTCATTATTAGTTTTTCTGTGATGGAACTAATCGTTTCTATCTTAGTGGGTTCTAAGTTGGGAATAGTCATGACACTAGCTACATTTTCTTTTCAGATAATGCTTCTTTACTTCAGCTTGTTCCGTAAAGAAGGAGAGAGTATCATACAATTATTTAAGGAGTAATCTCATGTCTAGAATTTCAGTACAAAATGTATCAAAACAATTTGGTTCAAGAGAAATTTTCAAAGACTTAAGCTTTGATATTGAGGAAAATGAATTTGTAGCTTTAGTAGGACCTTCTGGTTCTGGAAAATCGACTATCCTCAATATGATTGGACTATTGGATACTGTTGACAGTGGTAAAATCCTGATCAACGGAAAAGTTTTGCCTAAGGTAAATTCGCGATCAGCAGTTCATTACCGAAGGAATGTCATCAACTATCTTTTTCAATCCAATGCACTCATTTCTACATCTAGTGTAAAAGATAACCTGATGCTTGCCATGACTTTTTCGAATTTCTCTAGACAGGAGAAGGAGCAGAGAATCAAGGAATCGCTAGAATTTGTTGGTCTACAAAATCGGTTAAATAGTAAAATCAATGAATTATCGGGAGGTGAACAGCAGAGAATTGCGATTGTGAGAGCTATTTTAAAGCCCGGAGATATTGTCCTAGCAGATGAACCAACCGGATCGTTAGATCCTGAAATGTCTCAAAAAGCATTCGATTTGATTCGAACTTTGAGAGATCAGTTTGGTAAAACAATTTTGGTTGTTACGCATAACATGGAGCAAGCACGGCAATGTGATAGGATCATTTCACTGGAGTCGGTTCTTGCAAATTAACTCAACCATTATTAGCAGTTGATACGGTTACTTTTTATGGAATATCGAAGGCGGAGAGTTCAAACATGAAAAAATTTACATATGATATTATAAAACAGCCAAGTTTGTCTAATCCTTTGGAGTTAAAAACACATGTACTGGTTGAAAATCATATTTATTCCATGTTATTTTGAGGAAGATATTGTGAAAGTCAAAGATGATGATGAAGTCGAGTGGGATATGTTAGAATTTCAAAAATTTAGAGCATTTTTGGCTTAGTAATCTGTGTTGAAGGCTCAAAACCTATGGTAAAAAAGTAGCTTTGAAAACGTATTGCCTCCAAAGATTTAGTTAAATAATGATTTAACACAAAATGAAATTATTGAAGTTCTGGAAAGATGTTGTTTCAGTATAGAAATAAGTCTTGAAAAACTGGATTTGAAGAATTATTTTGATTATATTGTTTCGGATTATTTCTCAGCGTTCAGATTGGTAACTTGCAGATATTTATCATATAAAGGTATATCAGGTCCACTAGTAGGAAATAGTCAAGATTCTTATCGATTAATAAATAATAACTGTTATATTTTAATAATTGTTGTCACCTAAAGCATATTTTTCAGAGCATCTTAAACGATTTTATTGTATTCTAACAATAGAAATACTATTTTAGTTTTACTAAAATCTAGAATATTTGAAAACTAATTGGCTTACTTATATATGAAATCATCCCTAATCTGCAACAAGGAGAGGAATCAATGAAAAATTTAGGACAAATCTTAAAAAAAATTCGAGAAGCTAAGGGCCTCTCTCTTTACAATGTTGCTAATGATGAGATTTCTACCTCTCAGTTATCTCGATTTGAAAATGGATATACAGATATTACTCTTAGTAAATTACTTTCAGTTTTAAAGACACTGGACGTATCTTTAGAGGAGTTTATGTATTTAGGGCGTGGTTTTCATAAGATGAGTAATTTCGAGGTAATTGATAAGATAAATAATTATTTTTATAAGAACAACAGCCCAGCCTTGAGAAAACTCCTCATTAATTGTACAGAAAAGGAAGAGGAGAAACTAAGTAAGAAATTAACAATAATTTTGATTAAGTTAAAGCTCCAAGAAATTGAGAAAGATAATATTGTGACTTCTGAAGAAATTGATTTTATATCAGACTATTTATTTAGCATAGATATCTGGGGTGAATATGAATTAGAGCTATTTTCCTCCACAATGGAAATTTTTTGCCAATCAAGTATTATGATATTAACGAAGGAAATGGTGAGGAGAACTGATTTTTATAAACATTTACCGACCCATAGAAGATTAGTTACTAGCATGTTATTTAATGCTTTTAGCCTCAGCGTAGAAAGAAATAATATGGTTGATGCATCTTATTATAGAGAACAATTAGTCCAGTTATTTTTTGATGAAACAGAATTATATGAAAGATTAGTTTTTCACCTCATAGATAGTTGTTACAATTTTAAGATGACAAATGAATTGAGTAATATTTTAGAGATGAGAAAGTGTATTGGCTTTATGAAAACCTTGGAAAGCATGAATTTAGTAGAACGATGGGAAAAATATATTGAGAGAGTACTTAATAGTAACTAATTGCACATTAGGGATAAAAACTATTAGACCAACTGCTAGTGATATAATAACATTAGGCAGTTGGTCTAATAGTTTTTATAATCAAGGAGGATTAATCATGATTAAGAACAATAAGATTGACAACCCGTCTGTAAAAATTGAAAAAGCAACTGTTGTAAATAACAAAGGATGTAGTGTTTGCGCGATTGGTGCTGTTTGTTTAGCTGACGGTCCAATTCCTGACTTTGAAATTGCAGGAGTATCTGCTGTATTTACTGCATTTGGATAATTGCTAATTATAAATTAAATATCTAATATATAATGACCTACTGCTTATTTTTTTATTGAAAGAGGATAAAAATGTATTTAGTGTTAGATAATCAAGTTACAATATATCAAACTAAAGGGGACTATAATGTAATCGTTGAGAAAATAGATGCGAACAAACGGAAACAATTTGACTATTTTACAGTTAATAAAACAGGAAAATTACTTCTAGAAGCTATCAACGGCAAGCAAAATATGGAGGAATTTATAGAAAACTTTATTGATACTTACAACTTAGTAGAAGATGATCGAAATTGGATTGAGACATTTTTGAATGAAATGATGAAAAAAGGAGCCATTGCACTCAAAGAGAGCCCAGAGATTACAAATTTGCCATTATATATTTATGGAAATTCAAGACTTATTTCTCCTTTACATGTAACGGTTGAGATCACTGAAAAATGTAATTTATATTGTGCTCATTGCTATTTAAATGCATCCTGTAATAAAACAACTGCAATTGATTACGAGGGTTTCAAGTCTCTTGTGAAAAAACTAAAAGCGAGTAACGTTTTGAGTATTGAAATCACTGGTGGAGAAGTATTTATGAATAAGGATGCAGAAAAAATACTAGAATTGGCATTTAATGAGTTTAGTAGAGTAGCCTTATTAACAAACGGTACAATACTCAAGAAAAGTAGCTTGTCGTTATTAGAGAAAAACAAAGATAAATTAGTTATGAGTATTTCTTTAGACAGTGTTAGAGAGGAATTACATGATAAGTTTAGAGGTATGCGAGGCTCATTTAGGAGTACTTGTAAAAATATTAGGCGTCTGACAGAAGCGGGAATACATGTACGAGTAGCTTCTTCTATTTTTGATGAAAATATGTGGGAGGTCGATAAACTTGCTGAGCTTGCAATTGAGTTAGGAGCGGAACTTTTTGTTTATAATTTTGTAGAAAATTTTGGCAGAGGTACGGACTTCAATAAAAATAGTAGTACGAAATTTTCCAAAGAGTACTCACGTTATTTGAGTGAGACGGTATTTAAGTATAGAGCATTAATTCCAATTATCGAATCGGAGGATTATCTAAAATCTTCTTCTAATTGTGGTGCTGGAACAAATACTATTTTAATTGGTGCAGATGGTAATTTAAGACCTTGTCCTATCTTTCCTAAGAATAAAATTTTCAAAAATATAAACGATGGCAGTATGGAGGAGATTTTTTCTGATGATGTTTATCAAAAAATTAGCAATATCTATCCCCCTAGTGATGAAAACGGTTGTTCTAAATCTTGTCCAAATTACAGTAATTGTTTTGGATGCTACATGAAAGGACTGGAAAGTAATGTAGATAAAGCACCAGAACAATATTGTTCTTGGATAACTTATAATAAATTAGAGAAGTTTATGGAACAATATAAGGGAGGGAAGGTTATTGAGTAATTATCTTTTTTCTTATAAATATTATAGACCTATTCCTAATTTATTTATTAAACAAAAACTAAGAGAAATTCATAAGTTACTTAAGGATGATTTAATAAAATTTGGAATCGAAAACGGAATAATAATTTCAATTTTTGCTCTCGGTTGTAATGGGAGAATGACAGAAATTATTTATATAAAATCAATGTATCATATTCCTAAAGATAAAATTTATGATATGTTAGATTTTTTATATAATAAAGAAATTGAACTTTACAAGGTGGTAAAAGATGATAACATTAATTGTACAATATCTTGCTACGGAGTAACTGCAAATGCTTCTATTCCTACAAAAGAGTCCTTAGGATACTTTTTAAAAAATTTTTTAAAATGGGAAAATTATAGTGTCAAAAAATATTCTAGAGTTAAATTAGAAACTACAGAAAATATTATAATTAAAGAAGGAGAATTAACGTATGTCGGTTTCCTATGTGATAATATAGAGATAAAAGAATTAGGAGATATGCTGTCAGCTAAGTTATTAGAAGAAATTTTTAAATCACAAAATAGCGTTTTAACAGAGATTAGAAATCAAGGACTTTGTTACACAACTGTATCAAAGTTTCATGAAGATTTGAACGTTGTTTATATCGGACTAATAACAAGTTATTCAGAAGATAAAATTTCTAGATTAGATACCATGTATACCAATGTTCAGTTAACTGAGGGCGAGTTCGAACTTGCTAAATGTCGATTGAAGAAAGAAATAATATTTTCAACAACTTTATATCAAATAGACCATTACTTATTACCTTTTCAGCTATTGAAAATTGATGCAAATGTATCAACTTTGTTAGAAATAATCGATAAAATAAAATTCGAAGATATTGTGAAAATTTTTAATAGCAGGAGAATAGTGTGTTTAAAAGCATAATAAGGAGAAAGTAATGAAGAAAGATTGTACGTTTTTTATTAAACCAGTTTCAGATTTAGGAGAAGTTACTATTGAAAGAATAATTTTTAATTTTAATGGTTCAATTAGGGAAGGGTATTTACACCTTTTAGAACATCTATGGGTTAGAGCTAATAAGTCGTGGTTTGATGATTATGAAAGTAAAATGAATATTTTTAACGCTCTAACGAATAAGAATCGAATTACATTTATTTTGATATATACAGCATCGACAGTTAATACCAATAAGTTAATATTTGATTTAAATTTTAATGAACAGGACTTCTTGATCGAAAAAAAGACTATTTACGAAGAAAGAAAATTATATTCGGATAGTACACCAGACGTTGACATTGTTTTAGGAAGTCTTAGAACTATTGAAGCCTTTGATTTAATAGTTTTAAAAAACATGATGCAACAGATGAATTATAAAAAAATTCGATTTCATTTTTCCTCAAAAAACAACGGCAAATATATGAAAAATCCCACTATTAATATAAAAAAGAATTCGATAATTTGGAAGGATTCTAATACTATTCAACTCAAAGATTTTTATGATTATAAAGTATTGTTAACCATTTTAAAAGTGTTTAAATTAACGAATGAAAATTTTTGTTTTAATGTCAACGAGGCAAAAGAAAATTATGAGATCACATTTGATGATTACGAAGTCTTTGATTTTATGCTAAAAAATAAAGATAATGTCTTAAAGCGATACCAGCTACTACTTACTAATACTCAATTATTTATAGAACAGACAATTTATTTATTTGATCTTTTTGGTTTTAATCTTGATATATTAGACTTTTGGAGAGAATTTAATTGGGAGGTTTTAGAAAAATGAAAAAAAAGCAACAATTCTATTTCTAATCAACCTAGTTCTATTAGCGTTAAGAAATATAGTTAATAGTTACTTCAATTTAGAATTTAAAATAACAATCAGAGATTTTATAGTGTTAGGAGGAATATTAATTCTATGTGAACAGAAATATATAAAGGTACTACTATCTATCTTATCTACAAGATCTGCTTTAACTAACTATAAACAAATTGAGTATCTAATTTATCTGATAAATGCTAATATTCTGATGTACACATTGATAATGTATTTTAACACTTTTTCTTTTTCGTCATCATTCATCAATTTATATTATAAAAATTACTTCTTAAATTTTTTAATACTTATATTTTCTTTTTCTTATATAATTATAAAATATAAGTTGCTGGTTATTAAATATAAATATGTTTTAATTATATTGACTTTCCTTCTTATGGGTGTTAGTGTATTAGACTTGATAACATTTGTTTTTTTGGCAATTATTTCATTTATCTCTAGTAAATTAACAAAGTTCAATACTAATTATTTCTCAGCAATAATATTTCCGATGGTATTAGTTTATTATATTGTATTTGACAAAAATATATTTTCTATAGTTTGCACATGTTTATTACTTTTTAGCTACCTTGTACCAATAATCTTAGAAAGGAAATTAAACAATGAACAAAAAACTTAGAATCGCAATTGCTATTTGCTTTTTTGTAGGTGCATTTATGTTTGTTTTCATGAAAGAATATCTATATGCAGTTGCTTTTATGATGGTGGGTGGAGTATATCTGTATAAAGGAGTGAGATAATTTGACAACTCTATTAGAACTAAAAAAGTTGGATTTTGCATATGTTAAAGATAGTAAAATATTAGATAACATTGATTTAATTTTGAATCAAAATAAAGTCTATGGTTTGATTGGAAAGAACGGGGCTGGGAAAACAACGTTAATTAAAACTTTAAGTAGTGTATTTAACAATAATGTTTTTACTATGAAATATTTTAAGTTTTTCGATAAAGAAGTCCAGCTGAGTTCAGAATTTTATCGACAAAATAAGTATACAGTATTTACAGAAAGTGAAAGTTTTTTAAACTGGACTTTTTTGCAATATTTGGAAATGGTCTGTCAACTTTATAATTGTTCGATAGAAAGAAGAAGATTGGAGTTTTTAGTTAACGGATTTAAATTTGAAGAGTATTGCCAAAAAGAGATCAGAGACCTTTCTACTGGTAATAAAAAGAAAGTTTTCTTGATAGTAGGATTATATCTTAGAAGACCTTTATTGATTTTAGATGAACCGTTTGACGGTTTAGATTTCGAATCCACGGAATTTTTATATAAGATGTTACTGGAGTATAAGCAATATGGTACCGTTCTGTTGAGTACTCATTTTGCAGAGAGTGTCGTACGAGTTTGTGATTATCTTTATATTCTAGAAAATGCTCACATAAACTTATTCCAAGGAAATGTGTCTGAATGGTTAGAGTCCATCAGGAAATAAGGAGGAAATCTGTAATGTTATGGATATTCATATGTAGAGATTTGTTTTCACGGAAAAGATTTTATTTTTTGGGATTTTCTTTAATACTAGTCTTACTCATACGACATTTAATACCTTCTCATAACAATGCGAACTATCTTTTATTTTCTGCAACACTAATTACCTTAGTAAGTACTTGGCAACTACTTTTATCTTATTTCAAATCAGAAAGAATCCAGGCATATTATCAACTTCCTATTTCTAACACAAAGTTTTATATCCAATTTATATTTGTGGCGTTTGCATCTAATCTAATCGAAAGATTGTCATTGTTAATCATTCTTTTTAGTGAAGCAAAATTAATAAATTTGATATTACCTATATTATCTTCCCTCTTTGTTATTATGAGTAGCTTTAGATTAGTTAGGTGTTTTGGAGCTTTAAATAATAAAGTGACTAATCTTTTATCATTACTTTATATTTTTATTTCACTATCATTGTTTCTCTTACTGAAATCAATTTATTTGCTTTTGTTCATGATTGCTATTGAGTGGATTTTTATTTTAAGAGATGATAATTTTTTGTATTTAGATGATTTTTCAAATACAAATCATTTTTTAAAGTTTAAAAATTATTTTGTTTCAAATTTGGTAAAAGAGAGATATTTTTATTTTAATACTGTCGCCTCAGTATTATTTATTTTAATATTATATTTTCAAAAACTACCTGAAAACTTAAAAATCCCATTACTATTCACTGTAGCATCTACTAATACACCTCTTACTAGTTTAATTTCTAGCGAGCCACAATTAAGAATACATTTGCGATCACTACCTAAATCTTATATTTTTTACAATATGTATCTAAGGTGTTTATTATACTATTATCTTTTTATAAATTTTCTAATTGCAATTGTCTATATTACTAGTTCACACAGTATAATATTTTTAGTATGGGTAGGGATATTTACTTTATTTGAGAGTGCGTTATATCTATTTTTAGAAAAGTATTGGTATATTAAGAAATGGAACATAAAGAAGGAACTATGGAAGCATCCTCGCAAATATATTGTTCCTATGATGACTTATCTATTTTTCTTTATTCTACTAATGTTAAAGAAATTCTAAAGCCCATTTGTAGAATAAAGTGTAACATAGTATTTAATCCTTTCAAGCTGTTTGAGTCAACTCAAGCAGCTTTTTCGAGTACTTATATCCATAAATTCTTCTAGGCTTTCGTTAAATATTTTTGTACTATCCGCTATAAAATCTTATTTCAATTATTTGAGTGAATTTGCTTTTGAAACGAAGTCACGTAAAGGAGTGATGAAGTTCTCATCGAATGTCTGACCATAGGATGAATAGGCACGGGCAAATTAAATTTTTAATACCTCTTATTTAATTGAGTAAAGAAAACTCGATTTAATTATCAGTAGTAATGATTTGATTACATACCGTTTCTTGCGTTATGACACATCTTGATTGACATATTCTACCTTCTTATCTAAGAGTTTCCTTGAGATAGCATAGCAAGTTTGTCACTCTACTGAGATCAGAATAGAAGGTTTACTGACCATATTTTAAGCAATAACAGAATCTAGTTCACAATATCAGAAACGTATCCAATTATTAATTTCTTGTACTCCATCATAAATTTTTATCACCTTGTTATTTTTAGGAGATATAGTCTTGGTAGATTTATTAAAAAGTTGTACAACACTAGGTAATTAAATAAACTTTTCTTGATGCATATAGTCATAAAGCATCTTGATTTAAGAAACAACTGAATCAAAATGTTGGAATTTATAAGTGTGAATAAAAGTTTTCATACTATTTCCCCTCGGTTTTTCTTCCTTCACCTATGTGAACTCTATCAGAAAGTCAGGCTAAATCTTATTTAGTTACAAGTAATAGCTAGCTTCTATAGAATGATAATGAAAATTCTAGATTGGATTTGCATAATACTGTTATCAGTAGATCTTCTATCATTGATTTGTTTCACTGGTATTACAGAATCTCGATTAGTTTTACAAGTAAAAATAGAACGTTTTCTATCCTAACGACGAGCAGTATAAGCAGTTTTTTCCTTTGTTTAAATAAAACTAAAATTTAGTATTGTTCAGCTTCAGAGAAGTGCTTGTATGATTGATTTGTGAACATTTTCCTATAATTTTGTAATATTTTTGAGACTATAATATATTAGATAAACATGTCTTTTGTGTTTCATTTTATTTTACAATAAGACTAATTTTTGAAAGCCAGTAATTTTAAATAGTTGATAAAATCTTTGCTCTCAGACGGTTAATAGATATGCTTATGAGAAGTGTTTAATAAATTAATTTTAGTTCAAAATGTCCAGTTTAGACACTTTGAAAGATTTCTTAGTTTTATATATTATACTTTTCTCAGGAGAAAGCTAGATGTACAGACGTTTGAGAGATTTGAGGGAAGATCACGATTTAACCCAAAAACAAATAGCTAAAATACTTTCGTTTACAAACTCAGCTTATGCTAAAATTGAACGGGGTGAGCATGCCTTGACGGCAGATGTATTGGTAACTCTCTCAAACTTTTACGATGTCAGTACAGACTATCTATTGGGATTGACAGATTTTCCTGATAAAATTCGCTTTAGAAAATAATCTCCTCAATTTCATAGAGTGTGAAAATGAGGAGATTTTTTATTTGTTCTTTGACAATTGAATAGTCCAAAATGGTACTTTCCTCATTTGTGGAGCAGATTTGAATGGCTCGCCATGACAAGAGCGATTTTAAAACCATCAATAAAATAGAGCGATACTTTATATGCCATGATACAAATGATATACAATGATACTTCTGACCGTTCAGGCTGCCACCGTAAAAGAGCAGCAAGTGAAATTCTTATGATGACTTCATCAGTCATGCCATGGAGGAGATTGATAAAAGATAAAAGATAAAAGGGAAGTGATTTTTTGAAATCAAATTTAGAAAATTATATAGTCGAGCTAGAGATGCTAAATCTATTATTCCTAAAAAAACTTATTAGTGAAAAAGAATATGAAAAAATAAAGCTGAAACTGCGTAAAATATACACAAATTAGCTGACCTTTTTTATTGGTTGCGGTAAAATAAATGCAGATAAATAGGAGGTTAAGCCATGTCAAATAACGTTGAAATTATAAAAGCAAATCCTTTAGTAACTAGAAGAAATGATAATAGTGGTTCTTTATCGAGGAGAGTAGCAGCATATTGTCGTGTTAGTTCCGATAGTGATGATCAAAAAAATAGCTATGATTCTCAAGTTCGTCATTATAGAGAGTATATATCACAGCACCAAGATTGGAATTTGGTTGACATTTATGCTGATGAAGGGATTTCAGGAACTCAAGTTGGAAAAAGACAAGATTTTCAAAGATTAATTTCAGATTGCCTTGATGGAAAAATAGACTATATCATTACCAAAGCCATTGCTCGCTTTGCTAGAAATACATTAGATACTCTCAAATATGTTCGTTTGCTCAAAGATAAACAAATTGGTGTATTTTTCGAAGAAGAAAATATTGATACTTTAACTATGGATGGTGAGTTGCTATTGACGATATTGAGTTCGGTGGCTCAACAGGAAGTTGAAAATACATCTGCCCATGTTAAAAAAGGTTTAAAAATGAAGATGCAACGTGGAGAACTTATTGGTTTTCAAGGTTGTCTTGGTTATGACTATAATCAAGATACAAAGTCGATATCAATAAATGAAAAAGAAGCCAAGATAGTACGTTATATTTTTGAACGATACATTGATGGTATTGGGGGTAGGGCAATAGCTAGAGAACTTGATGAACTAGGTTATAAAACTCCTAGAGGTCTTGATCACTGGCAAGATACAACAGTTTTAGGAATTATTAAAAACGAGAAGTATAAAGGTGATATTCTAATGGGAAAAACTTTCACTGTTGACCCCATTAGTAAGAGACGTTTAATAAATTTCGGTGAAGAAGATAAATACTACATTAAAAATAATCATGATGCAATAATTAGTCCAGAAATTTTTACACAGGCACAAGAAATTAGATTACGGAGATCAGGAAACAAAAAAACCATAGCAAATACAAAAGGTAAACGAGAAAGATATTCAAGAATGTACCCTTTTAGCAGTAGATTAGAATGTGGTTTTTGTGGTACTGTTCTGTCTAGAAGAAGTTGGCACTCTAGTTCAGAGTACAAAAAGATTATTTGGCACTGTACAACATCTATAAAGAGAGGTAAAAAGTATTGCACTCATAGTAAAGGAATAGAGGAAAAAGCCATAGAAAATGCTTTTTTACAGAGCTACCAACAGTTGTTTTATGAAAATCATAACCTAACTGAAGACTTTCTTGAAATTATAAAAGAAGAGCTTACTGATGATACCTTAAAAGTGGAATTGAATAAGATAGTTAGTAAATTAAATTCGTTGTACAAAAAAGAAGAAAAATTAGTTTCAATGAATCTTGATGGAAAAATAAGTGATTCTGTATATGAAGATAAATTTAATCAAATACAAATTGAGAAAGAAAAACTTTTAGAAGAAAAAGTAAACTTAGAAGTAACTTTAAAATCAGAAGTTGATATAAAAAGTAGATTAGAGAATTTTAAAGAAATTTTAACTTCACAAAAGACTTTGACGGAGTTTGACAAGGACATTTTTGAAAGTATCGTTGAAAAAATAATAGTAGGCGGAATAAATTCTGATGGAGAAATTGATCCAGCAATGTTGACTATAATTTTTAAAACGGGAGATTCTTCGACTAAAGATGCAAAATCTTACAAATCTAAAAGAAAGAATGCTAAAATAGAAAACGATAAATTGTGTTTTAATGCCGTAACCGATGACGAAAAAAAGTGTACAAATAAAGGAAACAGCGCATGTTGAGGCGGTATCACTGCTTGTACGAGATACGAAGTAGCATAGTAGAAACGGAAGGCCCACCATATTGAACTAATATAAGTATTAAAAATCCAGTAGACCAATGCAAATTTTGGAGGTGTAGATTATGTCTTCAAGTAAAGAATATTTAGATTTCATTTTAGAACAATTATCCGAGTTGGAAGAAATATCATATAGAGCAATGATGGGTGAATATATAATTTATTATCGTGGGAAAATCATTGGTGGAATTTATGATGATAGATTTTTAGTGAAGCCTGTCAAATCCGCAATAGCATACATGCCAAATGCAAAGTATGAGTTACCATATGATGGAGCAAAGGAAATGCTATTGGTAGATGATGTTGACAACAAAGAATATTTAACCGGCTTATTTAATTCAATGTATGATGAGTTACCTGCACCAAAACCAAAGAAAAAGAAATAATAAAATCTCAGTTTATCTAGGTAATACCATTTAACGATAACCTTATGCTATCGTCAAAAAGTTTATAGAACAGACAAGATTACCTGGCATAATTAGTGTTCGCTCGTTTCATGCTGAGGCCGTACCACTGCTTGTCCGAGCTGAGGCATCAGCGAAGTAGAAGAAGATGTTCTGCCCATGGGATAGGACTCGTAGAAAGAGGAGAGAAACCGACGAAATGATACGGTAAGTCCGAACCGCTGAGTGCGTGGCTCTGCTCTTCCTATCTGAGACAGTCGAAAAGTAGAAAGGGATGGTATTGGTATCAATTAATGAGTAACAAAGTAACAGCATGATTCGAAACATTTGCTTGTAATTTGCGGAGGAACATCAATATGGATGGAATAACAAATGATTCTATAAAAACGGCTAAACTAATGAAACAATTATGGCCCCAATTGACCGATAAAGAAGCTATTGATGAAGTAAAAAAATATACGAATGGCAAAAATACTGCAATCTTTACTGAAGTTGAAGGTGACACAATTGTAGGTCTAGCACTATGTTCACTCAGATTTGATTATGTTGAAGGTTGTAAATATAGTCCTGTTGGATTCTTAGAAGGGATTATTGTCGACGAGGAATATCGTTTAAAGGATATTGCTAAAAATCTCTGTACAAAATGTGAGGAATGGGCGAAAAATAAAGGATGTAAGGAATTTGCAAGTGACTGTACTTTAACGAATACCGATTCTATAAGATTTCATCTCAATATTGGATTTCAGGAGGCAAATAGAATTATTCATTTTAAGAAAAAATTATAATTTCAGAACGTGGCCAACATTTATGTATCTTTAGAAAGTGTGATAACTTGAAAGAACAAATTTTTTTGATGGGTGGGAATCCGCCGATAAAGAACCATACGATTGTTAATAAAACTGTGTCATCAAGGAAGATCGAAAGAATTATCATTTTTACAGTTTTTCGTGAAAATTGGGAACCGTACATGAAAAAGTACACGGAAGTTTTTCAAAGTCATTTTCCTAATCTAAACGTTGATTACCTGCTCCTGGACACTGAGCAGATTGATTTTGATAGCTATCTAGATGCTGATCTAATTATTATCGGTGGTGGAAATACGGAAAAATATATAGCTACTTATGTCAATCAGGAGTTCAAAAAATATATCGATCATATGCTTAAAAAAGAGGCGAAAATTATAGGATTTTCTGCAGGAGCCCTATTATTAGGAGAAAAAGTCTATGTCTCACCAAATGATAATTCAGATCATCAGATAAAGATAAAAGATGGATTAGGACTCTTTAATCAGTTTTTAATTAGTGTCCATTACGATTCATGGAATGATAAAGCTAATAGGGATAAAGCTGAAGAACTCGTTAATGTTCCCATAATTCCACTAAATGATCATTCCTGTCTTGTATTAGATAAACTTGGAAATATTATTGAGAAAATTGACTAGTTTTCATTATCTAAATCTTGATTTAGGTAACTAAAGTGTAAACGAACATTTAGATGAAAGGTTTAGAGTAAACATGAGTCTCTTATTTGAAGAATTTAAAACCATTTGTTTCCATTTAAATCGAGTCGGAATTATACCGACACTGATGGGTTCTTTGGGATTGGAGTTTAGAACGAAAGAAAATTGGGGGCCGTCTGACATTGACATTCATGTGCCTGGTGACCCTAGAGGTTGGGAAGCACCTGATCATCTCAGAATTTATGACTGGGACAAGATAATGAAAGTGATGAAAGACTTAGGCTACGTCTTAATAGATATTCATGAGCATGAATTCCAAAAGGATCGAGTGAGTGTTGAATTTGGAAGTATCGATTCCTTACCTGATTTTGCAGGAGTTTCGGAATCGGATATAGATCTTATTCACATTGAAGGAATCACTTTTCGTCTTCCAAGTCTGGAGCAGTATCTAAGTATTTACAAAGCTTCTTCTCAAGACTCCTATCGAAATGAACAAAATAACAATAAGGATTTTAAAAAGATCGAGTGGCTGGAAAAACATTTGTAAATTATCATATGAAAAGTAGTAAGTTGTAAGACTGACTGCTATGTTATTTTTATTGGTTATTTAATTTATACGATATTGGCTAGTAATAGAATTAGTAAGTAAAGCAGGTAGAAAAAATGGCTTCAAGTAAAGAATATTTAAATTTCATTTTAGAACAACTATCCGATTTGGAAGAAATAACATATAGATCAATGATGGGCGAATATATTGTTTATTATCGCGGAAAAATTGTGGGTGGAATTTATGATGATAGATTTTTAGTGAAGCCTGTTAAATCTGCAATAGCATATATGCCGAATGTAGAATACGAATTTCCGTATGAAGGTGCAAAGGAAATGCTATTAGTAGATGATGTTGACAACAAAGAATATTTAACCGGCTTATTTAATTCAATGTATGATGAGTTACCTGCGCCAAAACCAAAGAAAAAATAAGAACTTTCATCTTAAGCAATGTTACAAACAGTTGGAATTTAAGGAGAGAAAGATGATTTTAAAAACAGAAAGATTGATTCTTCGTCCCTGGGAAGAAAAAGACGCCAGTGATTTATTTCAATATGCCAGTAATCCAGAGGTTGGACCGGCCTGTACATACTAGTGTTGAAAATAGCAGAGAGATTATTAAAAGTGTTTTTTCCGCACCCGAGACATACGCTATCGTTTTAAAAGAAACGATGCAGCCAGTGGGGAGCATAGGTTTGATGATTGGCTCTGCAAGTGATAAAGGGATTCCTGATACTGAGGCGGAGATTGGTTACTGGATAGGAGTTCCGTATTGGGGTCAGGGGCTTATACCAGAAGCAGTTCGTGAGATAATGAGACATGGATTTGATGACTTGAATCTGGAGAAATTGTGGTGCGGTTATTTTGACGGCAATACAAAGTCACAGAGAGTTCAGGAAAAATGTGGGTTCCGTTATCATCATACAAGAGAGAAGGTTCCATGTGCATTGGAAGATGTTCTTCGCACAGAACACATAACCTGTCTCTCAAAAGTAGAGTGGATTTCAATTAAGTAAATCACTGTTTGTCAGAGTAAGGAGTGTACGACGAAACGGTAGGTAAAAGCGTAAAACCCTTGTAACAAAAGGAAAAATGAAAAGCCTTGAAGTAGCTTCTTTATTCGAATAGAGGGGAAGTATCAGAGTAATAGTTGAAGTTGGGTTTCTAGATACTATAGCCTGCCATGCTATCAATCTATTTCAAAATTTCTTGGAGGATGGAGTTATCATAAATCAAGTTCTCAACCACATCAGTATTTCAGAAGCTGGACAAATTGTAATAACTTTCCTTGAAGGAAGAGAAGTTGACTTGTAGGAGACTGCAATCGAAAGGTTGCGGTTTTTGTGTGGTTTCGTGGTATAATAGGCTAAAACGATAAACGGTATGATTGGTTACTAGCTGTAGGAGTTATATTATGGGTAAGTGGACTTGTCAATGCGGATATCCAATGAATAACCATGCTGCTCCAGACCCGAATGCTTTTTCAGTATTCTCGGATGAGTTATGGGAAGAGATAACGGATACCGCAGATGAAAATAATAAGATTGATTATTATGATATTTCTGATGCTTCATACTATGCCTGGCAATGTCCAAATTGTCATAGTTTGATGGTATTCGGTGAGGATGAGAATCCAAATCGTTATACTTTCTATAAGTGGATAGATTTAGATAGTAAAGAGAAGGAGCTAACTGATCAAGAAACTGATTCAAATTCATCAGATGTAGTTTATAGAGTTGCAATAGTCACTTTCTCAGAGTTTGGTGAGGAGTACGCCTATATTTGTGAGGATGAATCAATCAGGGAAGACAATTTTGTGGTTGTACCTGTTGGAATCAACAACGTCGAAAAGGTTGCTCATGTTGTGAAGGTATATCATGCTTCGCAAAAAGATATCTCATATCCAATTAACAAGATAAAGCGTGTGATTAAGCGCTATTCTGATTTTGATAAAGAGAGAGCAGAGAAAATTGCAGCTGAATTATCACGGTCAGGTCGATGTTTGCAAATAGATGATTTTTCTAATTCAGTAGTAGCAGATGACTATTTCGATATTTTGCACAATAAACTTGGATACTGGTGGTTGGAACTGAATGGCGTTCCCATTCCAATGAAGGTTATCCAATTGAATACCAATTATGAAAAGTATCACGTTGACTGCGCAATACATATCAAACCTTACAATATACACTATAGTACTTTCCAATCGTTAAAGTTATGTACCGACTTTGAGATAGACGCTGCGAGATGGGTCGATGTCATTTCTGATGAATATGTTTGGGGAAATTCCTGGGAACTGGATGGTATCCAGTTTGGGATAACCTGTCAGGAATCATCAGAGGAGGATGAAGTGACACTTGGCAAATACAGTCGTGTTCCATATTATAACGACTGGCATCCAGATTGGAGCGATAGCTACGGTTTTAATGTAGCTTGGAAACCACATGAATCTGATGAAGACTTGTCGGTAGGTTTTTACATTTCTTAAAGTGATAAATTCGTTCAATCATATAATAACAAAGCCAGAGTAGTCACTTTTCGTTCTATCATATAGATGCTTTGTAGCACCACATGTTGAGACAGTATCACTGCTTGTTCAAAATGATTTAACAAGTAAGTATCCAGCGAAAATCCTACAGTAAGGAGTTTAAACATGAAATTCCATGAATTTGGTGATAGGAATTCGCCTTCTATCTTACTGATACATGGCGGTGGCAGTTCTTGGTGGAATTATCTTCGTCAAGCACGTATTTTATCAGAAGATTACCGTGTTATTCTACCCACTTTGAATGGCCACGGTGAAGAGTATCAACTCGATTATGTTTCTACGGAAGATTCTGCTTTGGAGATCCTAAACTATATCAAAGCAAACTGTGGTGGGAAGCTGTTTGCGATCGGTGGCGTTTCACTTGGCGGTCAAATTGCCATGGAGCTTTTATCCTTAGACAGCGAGATAGCTGAGAAGGCCATCATAGATGGAAGTCTCTGTATTCCTCAACCAAGGTTAGCTAAAATCAGCATTTTTCTAGTAGCTCTATTTGGTAAATTGATGTTCAGTAAATTCTCTTGCAAACTTCAATTAAGCATGATGGACAAACTCTATCCTAAACTGGCTTATCCAGAGGAAATAAAAGCATATTATTTAGAGGGTCTGCCAAGGACACCTATCAAAACATTGGTGACCATTTACAAAACCTATATGGGGCGTTACAAGCTGAAGGAGACGATTTCTGCTAGCAAGGCCCAGGTTCTGTATATCTATGGTGAAAAAGAATTAAACTGTGTGAAAGCATCGGCGAAATTATTTCAGCAGCTACATCCCAACACTATCCTGTATGAAGCAAAGGGGTATAACCATGGCTATCTATCAGCTTACCTGCCTCAAGAGTGGATTGATTTGGTGGTACCATTTTTGGAGAATAACGATTGATTATACTTTATTAATTTAGAAAGCAGAGTTTCATGGAAGTCAAAAAATATAGTCCGCTCAATTCATTAAAAAAGATAGCAGATAACCTCTGGATTGTAGATGGGGAAGAAGTACTGATGAATTTCAAACTCTTCAAAGTGCCTTTTTCAACTAGAATGACAGTTATCCGTCTGCAGAATGGTGGTCTTTGGGTGCATTCGCCGATTAAGCCTAGTGATAATTTACTTTTTGAAATCAAGCAATTAGGTGAGGTAAAACACCTTATTGCACCCAATGTCTTACATTATAGTTATATAAATGAGTGGCACGAACTATTTCCGGAAGCAGAAGTATGGCTAGCTAGTGGTGTTCAAAAGCGTGCCAGAAAATCGGGAATGAATTTATATTATGGTCATGAACTAGAGAAAGCCAATTGGAACGAGGAAATTTGTTTTACAACATTTGAGGGAAGTTTTTACGTGAAAGAGGTTGTTTTTTTCCATACTGAAAGTTCAACTCTAATTTTAACGGATCTTATTGAAAACATAGAAACAGAAAATTTATCGATTTTTGAAAAGCTACTGTTAAAAATAGGTGATAATCACTATCCAAATGGTAAAACACCAAGAGATTTAAGAATGACCTTTTTATTTGGTAAAAAACAAGCATTGAAGAGTTATCATAAAATAAAGAAATGGGAACCTAAGAATATTATTATTTCTCATGGACCGTGTATCATTGGACAAACAAAAGAGATGTTAAACCAAGCGTTCTTTTGGCTAGAGAAATAGGAATTTACTATAAAGAAATTAATAAAATATATCTAATATAATTGACTAAAATTACTTGGAGTTGTTAAATTAAGATGTGGAATCTACTTAAATTGTTGATTCTAAGAGGTATCAGTTGACACGAGAGAAAGAATATAGATTAACTAACGGTATCTCTTAATTAGATTTAGTGAAAGAAGAATCCATTTTTCACTTGAATCCCTTCTCTTTCGTATGGTAGAATGTATATACAAATTGTATGTACAAAGGAGAGGTAGAAATGGCAAACACGAAAGCAGTGAATTTTCGAGCAGATGAGATGTTTTACCAGAAAACAAAAGAGGTACTTGCTGATGAAAAAATTTCTGTGTCAGATGTCCTAAATGCAGCACTTCGAAAAATTGCTAACGGGACTGTGGATCCAAGAGAATTTGTTTCAAGTGATTTGCAGAACACGCAGTATCAAGTGGCCTTTGAGGATTTGAAGAAGGAGATTTTAGTTGGGCACCATGAAATTGCTCAAGGGAAAGTCACTTCTGTAGCCGATGTGAGAAAGGAATTTGGTCTTGACTAAGTTGAAACGCTATCAGGTCTTTCTTGCAGATCAGGCTAAGCAGGACTTGCGTGGCATTCACGACTATATTCTTGTGAATTTTTATAGCCAGCAAGCTGCAGATGGCAAAGTTGATTTGCTATTAAGTGCTCTTGAGACCCTAGAACTGTTTCCAGAAGCCTGTCCTCTGGTATCAAGCCGGGGCTATGGTGAGATGACGAATGATGTGAAACCCTATCGTTATATGCCAATAGAGAACTATCTCGCATTTTATTATATTGAGAAGCATACAGTGTATGTTGCTCGTATACTCAGTGCAAAGCAGGATTGGGTCAAGATTTTTTATAAGTAGGATGAGGACCCCATGTTAAAATCGAATAAGCTGATTATTTTTTTAGTTTCCCTACCTTTTCTGATGGTCATTATTTTCTATTCTCTTAGTGAGCATCCTGGATATAGTGATGATGGGAATTTTGTCAGAAATCATGAGGCTGCTATTAAGAGTGAAATCATCGCACACTTAGCTCAGGAAAGGCAAGACATAAAATCTGTGACGCTCTTACCAAATACTGCTAGAGGAGAGTATGATAATGGTGGTGATGTGAGCGGACATTACCATATCTATTTTACAGCCTACGTCAACAATAACCGCGAGCGAACGATAAGCGTAGAACTATTCTTCCCAGATGCCAGCATTCCCCCATTTACCTTGTTTCCTCCCAACCCTTATAAAGACAAAGGCAAAAAGATGTCCAATTGGTTGATTGGGAATATTGAAGTATCGGAAGAAAGCTCTAAATAGAAATAAGAACAATTCATGATGAATAGAATAGTAGACGATCAGATCACTCTTATTCCTTATTATAGGAATGATGAGATCTCCCTTCTTTGGTATCAAGATAGTGAGGTTTGCAAACAGGTGGATAATACTGATCAGATTTACGATGTAACAAAACTTCATAAAATGTATGATTACCTATCTTCACATGGTTCTTGCTATTATATCCAATATGAGGGAGTGTTAGTTGGAGATGTGACACTTCAAGATAATTCAGAGCTTTCTATAGTGATCAGCAAAGAGTATCAGAATTTACAGATCGGAAGACGGTGTATTTCTGAAATGATACAGATGGCCAAAGAGAAAGAAATGGTTAAGGTAACTGCTCAAATTTATCCTTTTAATACTCAAAGTCAAAGAATGTTTTTGGCTTTGGGATTTCAGAAAGTAGACGAAGAGTGGTATGAATATAAGTTGATTTAGGATTGTTGTAGATCATTTTATATATTTAAATACTGGTCCGTATTTTGTATATCAAAGAACATCAAATTGAAAATTAACTCATTAAAAACATATAATTGAAAGATGAAGCTGGTATAAATGTAGACTTGCTGTAAAAACTTGGTATAGGGGATCCATCGTTATATTTGGTAAAACTAAAAATCGAAATCTAAACAGATCTTCTATGTTTGTAACCGCTTTTTTCTGCTATAATAATACTAGATAGTAATACGGGAGTTTATTATGGTTACAAAACGATTTTTGAAAAATGTCATCGTTGGGATAGTCGCGGTTTTCATGACCTTAACTTTTGTTCAAGGGGCCCAAGCTGAGCAAACTGGACTCGATTACCAGAGTCTTCATCTACTGACTTTTAATAGCAATAAGCAGCTAGTACTGGGGGAATTTGATCATTTAGGTCGTGCGACCTCCGCTCATATTCAGCTGCAGGATAAGGATGAACCTAAGCAGAAAAGAGAGCCACGTCTCAGCTATAATCCGGTTGGCTGGCACAATTATAAGATTGCTTATGGAAACAAGGGAAAGAAGGCCTGGTTGTTCCATAGAGGGCATTTGATCGGCTATCAGTTTAGCGGTCTGACCAATGAAGGGAAAAATCTGGTTCCTCTAACTGCATGGACCAATACGGGGAATTATAAAGGGACAGCGGATAGCAATGTGGAGGGCATGCTCTACTACGAGAAACGACTCGATAGCTGGCTGGCCACTCATCCAAATTACTGGTTAGACTACAAGGTGACTCCGGTCTATACGGGGGATGAATTGATTCCTCGGCAGGTGACCTTGCAATATGTAGGAATTGATCGAGATGGCAACCTTCTACCAATCAATTTAAGTAGTCCCAAAGAGTCAGTAGATGCTTATGGTATTACCACCGTTACCTTGGACAACTACTCTAAGAATGCGACCATTGACTATCTGAAGGGGACTGCCAAGCCATCTTTAGTGCCGACAGAACCTAGTAGTCAACCTCAACCTGCTAGTCCTTCTGTAGAGACGCAACCAATTCAAGCCCCTCAACCGAGTCAGCCAGCAATGCCTGCACAGCCAGTTCAACCTGTAGAGCCTGCAGCACCAGTCCAACCTGTCGAGCCTGCAGAGCCAACTCCTCAACTAGCTCCAGTTGTTTATGTGGCCAGAAATGGGAGTGCGGATGTTTATTGGTATTCTAAAGATAGCATGCCACGAAATACCAACTTTGCGAAAGTAGTTGAAATGTCAGAAGAGCAAGCGCTAAGTCTTGGAAAGCGGCATACAAGTAAGGAATGACTATAAGTTATTTTGATAATGAGAAAGCCCAATTGTTGGGCTTTTTGTGTGCAATACAATTATAAAAAGTGAGTAATCTAAAATTATCTCTCAGAATCTTGCAAACGTTTTTATAAAGTAGTATACTAGAAATAGTTTATGGAATCGTTTGCATAAAACGGTAAATGATGAAAAGAGAGTATAGTAGGAGACGAGACAGATGGAATTAACAGCGATTTATCACCGGCCTGAATCGGAGTACGCCTATCTTTATAAGGACGGCCAGCTTCACATTCGCATCCGGACCAAGAAAGAAGATATCAAACGAATTGTCTTGCACTATGGAGATCCCTTTATTTTTATAGAGGATCTTTATGAGGCAACTAAGGAAATGGACAAGGTGACGACCGACGACCTCTTTGATTATTGGCAAGTGTCGGTATCTGTCCGCCATGCACGGATCCAGTACCTCTTTGAATTAGAGGACACAGCGGGAGAGAAGATCTTGTACGGGGACCGAGGTGTAGCAGCCTACAACAAGGAGAATTTAAACTTTGTCATGAACGGCTTTAAGCTTCCTTTTATCCATGAGATTGATGGGTGTGCTGTTCCGGAATGGGTGGCGCAGACGGTTTGGTATCAGATTTTTCCTGAGCGCTTTGCCAATGGGAATCCAGCCATTTCACCAGAAGGTGTTCGTCCTTGGGATGCCTCTATTGCTCCTCAAGTATTGGATTTCTTTGGTGGTGATTTGCAAGGGATCATCGATCATCTGGACTACTTGCAGGAGTTAGGGATCACAGGGCTCTACCTTTGTCCTATTTTTGAGTCTCCAAGTAACCACAAGTACGATACCATTGATTATTTTGAAATTGATCGGCATTTTGGAGATAAGGAGACCTTCCGCCAGCTAGTGAAAGAGGCCCATGCGCGTGGGATGAAGATCATGCTGGATGCCGTCTTCAACCATATTGGCTATGATTCACCCCAATGGCAAGATGTGGTCAAATACGGGGAAGATTCGATTTATAAGGACTGGTTCCATATTAAAGAATTCCCGGTAGAGACAGATAATCTGTGGAATAGTCGCGACTTGTCTTACCATGCTTTTGCCTTTGCGGGCTTTATGCCTAAGCTCAATACGGCTAATCCTGAGGTGAAGGCCTATCTCTTGAAGGTGGCGACTTACTGGATTGAAGAGTTTGATATTGATGCTTGGCGACTGGATGTGGCTAATGAGATCGACCATCAATTCTGGCGGGATTTCCGTAAGGCGGTCTTAGCCAAGAAGCCGGATCTCTATATCCTCGGAGAAATCTGGCATTCGTCCCAACCATGGCTCAAGGGCGATGAGTTCCATGCCGTTATGAACTATCCCCTCTCTGAAAGTATCAAGGATTATTTCCTGCGGGGGCATAAGGAGACCAAACGCTTCATTTGGGAGATCAATAGCCAGTCCATGTACTACAGACAGCAGATTTCTGAGGTCATGTTTAACCTCTTGGACTCCCATGATACAGAGCGCATTTTGACGACGGCTAAAGGCGATCTTCAGTCCGTCAAGTCTGCTCTGGCCTTCCTCTATCTGCAACGCGGAACGCCTTGTATCTATTATGGAACGGAGCTAGCCCTCATCGGTGGTCCAGACCCAGATTGCCGCCGTGTCATGCCTTGGGAGCGCGTGTCAGCGGACAATGACATGCTGAACTTTATGAAGGACTTGATCCAGCTCCGAAAAGAAGTAGCGGGCATGATTCAGTATGGCAAGGTTAGCTTGGAAGAGATTGAACCAGATGTGGTAGCAGTGAAATGGCAATATGAAGGTGATATTATCAAAGCCTACTTTAACCACTCAAAGAAAGACATTGTCCTAGAAAGCGGACAGGCAGATCTGATCAGTCATGGAAGCATTTCCGATGATCGATTGATCATTCAGCCAAATGGCTTTGTTATTTATAGAGAAGATAAGTAAGAAAGAGAGTGGGACAGAAATCGGTAATTCGTAAGAATTCGATTTCGTTGTCCCACCTCCGCACAGTTGAGTAGGGCTGTAAAAGCTGATGAAATCAGCGTAGTAGAGCCCACTCAACCACTGCGTCTTGCTCGACAATCCAAAGACAATTGAGAGGCTAGGACTTTTGTCCCAGCCTCTTTATATAAATGGTTTCTTTATTCGTACCCTTATATTATAATAGGAGATGAGAAAGGGGGAGACAGTGATGAAGATATTAGCAATCAATCCTATTTCGTTTAAAAAAAGAAAGACAGAATTTCTGTTTGATTATCTTTTCATTCTAGCTTATTTAGTTTTTCTATTTTTATGTTCGATGCTTATTTACATGATCTTTTTTAATGGCGTCCCAGAGTTTACAGAAATTCAGTCGCAGTGGCTTGTATTTTTCACCTCTGTTTTGCCAATCATGCTCCTTTTCACATTCTTGGATTATACAAAAAATGGGAGTTTTGGGAAGGTAAAAGCGGGACTTGAACTGGTCTACCAGAAAAAAACAGTGCAAGCTAGCTTCATCAGAAATATCATCAAATTTTTACCTTGGCAACTTGGTCATATGGGCACGATTCATGGCTTCTATAGAAATTTTGATGGATTATCCATTATCCTCTCGATTTCGGCGACTCTACTCGCAGTTTTGCTACTGGCAATGACGCTGTTTAGGAAAGATAAGAGACATCTAGGTGACCTGCTAGCCCATACTCAAGTACAACTAAAAGAAGAATAGGATACAGAATGTTTATCCTGTTCTTAAAGAAAAAGACAAACATAGTTAGGAACTATCTGTATGAATGAGACCGTTGAGTTTACAAATCTTTGTATGGTAAGAGATGGCAATAGAGTTCTTGTTATTGATCGAAAAAAAGAGGACTGGCCAGGTATAACATTTCCCAGAGGTCATGTCACATGTGTTGAGTCTTTTATGGATCTAATTAATTAGCTTAAAAATAAGTAAAGGTATTCATTATGAAAAATTTTTTAATATTTATTTTGACGATTTTTGTATTGATGGTAGGAGTGATAGCTCTTATGTTAAGTAGTTATTATAGAGCTTATGAGAATGCTCATAATTATTCGAGTTATTCATGGAAAAAAGTAACTTATCCTGTAGAAAAATACTCTAATCCAATTGATGAATATAATGATAATTTCGAATTATTATTTAATTTGCTTGTTAAAAAACTTTTTTCTCCAACTTTAGTAGAAAAAGAATTTGATAGGGCATATGAAACAGCTAAAAATCTGTCAGCGGATTCTCCTATTTCGATGCAGGCTATCAAAAATAAAATAAAGATTTATAATTATTCTGAAGGCGCTAACCAGTACGCTGTATATAAGCTTAATATAGACTGGAAAGAGCAGGCTGTTTTAGCAGCAAAATCACTTCAAAAGTATCGTTATTCAAAAGAAAAGTTAGCAGAGCAACTGATAAATGTTGAACTATTTACTCAAGAAGAGGCTGATTATGCTGTAGAACAAGTAAATTTCGATTGGAAGGAGAATGCTGTGAAAGAAGCGGAATCTTATGTAAGAGGTGGCAAGATTACGAAAGAAAAGATGTTAGAAATACTTGTTGAAAATAGAAAATTTACTCAAGAGGAAGCCGAGTACGCAATAGAGCATGCTAAAATTGATTGGTCGAATTAAACAATACTTCTAGTGTTGATCTGAAGAACCTAAAAGAGTCTAATGAATCTAAAATAACTAGGATAGAAAATTAATAAAAAGTGGCATGATGATGATTAAAACACGATTACTATCTATAATCGCTAGTTGAACAGTGACTATTACTTAAAGCAAAAAGGAGATGCTCCACAATAAATTGGAGATTAATAAACTTCATGAAAGTTAACGACTAAAAAATAGAGTAAGGGATGATTTTACCTTGCTCTATTTTTCAGTTACTTTAATTGTACTATTCATTACATAGGTGTATAATGTGTCCTTGGGTAATGAAATTAGTAGAATAAGGAGATTCATATGGAATTAAAAGATTTTACAGAAAAAGAACAAGAACAAATCAAGCAAGGTTTGAGTACAGCTGAGATTTCGGATAAAGAAGCAGCGAAAAAGTTGCTTGCTCTTGTACCTCAAGAATGGATCAAGCGCATTCCTTTCTTTGTCAGAGGACATGCGACAACAAAGACGATCGAACGTGTGGCTATGCGCTATCCTGAACTCTATGCTGTAGCCAAGCGCCAAGGAGACCTTCCTGAAAAAGAACGGGAAGAATTGCGAGTCATTATGACGGAAGTCTTTGAAGAAAAGATGAACAAACACAAGATTAAATAGGATTCATTATTCATTGAAGAGCTGGATAGTCTGCCAGCTCTTTTTTTGCTACTTATAAAGTTTCCTCAATTCGTAAAAAATAGTTGGAGCAAAGCTAGTTTTAAACTATAATATAGGAGAAGGAGATTCGATAGGAAAAAGAAATGTATCATATTACAAAACATCTTAATATATAGAAAAGGAATTACTTTATGAAACCATCTAAAAAAATCATGCTCCTTACCAGCTGTGCCTTGGCGATCTTTGCTTTAGCGGCTTGTGGTAGCAACCAAAAGCAATCCAAGGAAAAACAGGCAAGTTCCACAGTGCAGCAGTCCCATTCAGACAAGGAGCACTACAAGGGAACCTACAGTAACCTCAATAGCAAGGAAAGCGTCGAAGAAGTGCGGACGCTCTTGTCTGCTTATTTGGATCAGGAAAGTGTTGACAAGTTTCTTGGTCTAGTAACGGATTATGATAGCATCGTTGGATCTGTTGGCTTGACGGGTGACTTCAGCAAGTTCAAGAAAACAGACTACAATGTCGAGAAGATTAGTGACTTGTGGACCAAGCAGAAGGGCGATTTCGTCGGGACCAACTGCCGGATCAATAGTTATACCTTGCTGAAGAATCGCATCGAGATTCCTAAGATGAAAGCGGATAGTGAACTATTGTTCGTGGACAATGATGCGATTGAAAAAGGGAAAGTCTTCGATGAGGCAGACAAGGAAGCCTTTAACATTCTGTATTCACGGGTTCCGACAGAGGATACAACGGATGTCAAGGTCCATGCTAAAAAGATGGAAGAGTATTTTGCCAATTTCAAATTCAATGAAAATGCCCGCATGCTTTCCGTAATCGTTCATGATAACCTAGATGGCAATTCCCTATTTGTCGGGCACGTCGGTGTCTTGGTTCCTGCCAAGGACGGCTACCTCTTTGTCGAAAAGCTGACCTTTGAAGAGCCCTATCAAGCGATCAAGTTTGCGACCAAGGAAGATGTCTACAAATACTTGGAGACCAAATACCAGGATTACACAGGTGAAGGTCTAGCCAAGCCCTTTATCATGGACAATGAAAAATGGGTTGAAATGAAATAGAGGATGCAGGGTAGCGTGTTAGAAATTAGAAAGATGATGGAGAGTGCTCCGATTCTATTTGTGCTAGTTTTCTTGCTCTTTTTCAGTCTTCTCCTTTTCCTGAGAAGAAGACTAATCGTGAAACGTAGTGGCGGTCCCTTCTTTGCCCCTTTTCATATTAGCTATGGTATCTTCTACATTCATGAGCCTTGGTGTTTCAGTCGGCGAATGATCCCACTGAAAGAGATTAAGCAGCTAAGCTACTTGTTGCTTCGTGGTCGCGCTGGTGGTGGAAGTCGCTACGCTTTCTATATCGAACTCAGAAATGGAAAGACCATACCTTTCTTTTTTGGTAGAAGCAAGCGGAATGAAGTGCTGGTTGAAAAACTCAAGCTAAATGCTGGTAAGTATGGCTTTAAAGTACATTTTCAGCGCTAGAATAGAAATGACACCAAGATTTAATTCTCTGTAAAAACGAAAGTGAGCAATTCTATGAACGACTCTATGAAAGAATATATCCACTTGAAAAAGCAGTTCCAAGCGCAAGATAAGGATTCATCCAGCGTCCTAGCTCTCTATGAATTTGCGGATCGGCTGAACTTACTGGAAACTCCAGAAGCTAAGCAGGTCTTGGTGGATGTCTACCAAGAGTTGGGCTTATATGCCAGTGCTTATACGCTCTTTTTGGGGCTTGTCGACAAGTCAGATCGTAAGCAAGTTAAGAAACTTTTTACCTTAGAAAAGATGAGTCATAGTCATGGAGATCGTTTTGCTCTCTCTCGTCCCTTGACCGAAAAAGAAAAAGAGGCTCATAAGGAGAAAGTCAGTGAATTGCCAACCTTCCGCTATCATCCGGATCCACTAGCGACGGGTTCCTTTAAGGAAGGCGAGCCTAAGACCTGCCCTTCGTGTGGGGAAGATCACACCATCTATTATGCTCTGAGACCTTATTGTGTAGAAGAGATAAGACATCTTTGTCCAACTTGTATTTCTACTGGTCGTGCTGCCCAAAAGTTTGAAGCAGAGTTTATCCAAGATGCTGATTGGCAAGGGGTAATGGATAAGGAAAAAGACCAGCTCCTCTTCTGTCAAACTCCAGGCTATAGTAGCTGGCAGGGCGAATATTGGCTCTCCTGTTGCCAAGACTACTGTGCCTATATGGGGACAGTTGGCACTCGTGAACTGGAAGAGATGGGCATTGCAGAGCAAGTTTTGGAAGAATATGAGGCGCGTGATGAATTTCAGGATGTGGCTGAATACTTAGTCAAGGATGGTGACATGTGTGGCTACCTCTTTCGATGTCTCCATTGTGAACAATACCATCTTTGGGTCGATGCGGATTAGGGTGCAATCTATCTAATTGATTATCCCGTTACGGAGGAAAAATGAAAAAAATATTTTTAGAACAAGGCGTTGCCTTCTGGTATTCGGTAACTGCCCTCCTTGCTACTTTTCTAGTAGGGCAAAGTTGAACTATGGTTTTTCTCAGATGGAAGGAGTTTGGGAGGCTCTTTGCTTTTCATCCTGATGAATTCGATTCCTATGATAACGGCTATTTGCTTTTCCATCGTCTTAGGTGAAACCAGATCCCTTGGAGAATTTTTCAAACAAACTTTTTTACAGAAAGAGAGCACCAAGACTTGGTTTCTAACTTTGCTAATTCCAGTCATCTATTATGGGATCTCATTCTTGCTCATGAATGTTAGCATTACAGGGAACTCCCTCTTGGCCTTCTTCCTGTATTTCCCATGGACTTTTTTATATGGAGGTCTAGAAGAAGTTGGATGGCGTTGGTTTTTACAAGAGCATCTTTCCTTTAGTAAGCACTTTGTATCTAAAATGATGGTACTTTCCCTTGTTTGGTTCCTCTGGCATATCCCTATCTATCAAGTTCCTTGGATTACAGCAGGTTCGTCCAACTATCTCATCTTTTACCTGATGATTTTAGGAAATACCTTCCTATTTGGAGCTCTCAAGGAGTACTCAAAAGGAGCTGTTCCTTGTATCCTCGCTCATATGCTGATCGATAGTCTAGCTGTTCTCATGTTGGTTCAGAGTTCACTCACTCAGATTATTCTTCTGGTTATTTTTGAAATTCTATTAGCCTCTTGGCTAGTGGCCATACGAAAATCATAAAAAAGCCTTCAATCTCTCATCCAATTTCGATGGGAGTTTTCTTTTTTATTAGGTGAAAAAACTGTTTAGTTAATGACATATTCTATCATATAGGAGTCTGTAAAATGATATAATAAATTTAACGAAGAGTCATAGATTGGATAAAGTTTAACCACAGTGTCATTCTGATCCGTAATATGAGAGGGGGAAGACCATGCAAAAAACTTTTCAGTTATTGCGAAGAGGAGATATCGAAGGAGTCCGTCAGATATTGGATAAAAAGCCTGAAGAAGTCAATGCTGTTTCAGGTGATAAACCTAAGAGAGATCAAGGCCAATCCCTTCTGCAAGTCGCTATCAAATCGGGACATTTAGATATTGCGGACTTACTCATTGATAGAGGGGCAGATCTTAACTTTATTGAAGAGCCGACAGAGCTGAATCCATTTTGTCAACCGGTCATCCAAACAGCCGGTGGAAGAGCTGTATTTGACTGTAGGCGGATGATCAAACGTTGGAATGGTCAATATGAGTTGTATTCGTCTAAGGAAAAGGCTGACCAAACCTTTAAGGTTTTTAAAAAAATGTTGGAACTTGGAGCAGATATCTCTCAGAAGGATAGTCATGGGGGAACTTTATTACAAACTATTTTAATAGAAACGAAGGAAGTTCTGCCATTTTTTTCTTGGAGAACAAAAGAAACAAGCGATAATGTTCTCATAACGGATGAATTACGTCATGATTTAAATCGTATTTATGATCTTTTGATTCGTTACGGTGTGACTTCGGACGAAATCTCTGCCTATTATAAGATTCCTCTCAAAGAACTTTACCAGGACAGCCCGACTATGGAATTCTTAAATCGCTTAGATCAGAGCAGATCTTGATAAGCATTTGAACTACTAGTTAAAAGAGCCTTAGGGCTCTTTTTGTTTATTCTAATGAGGATAGAAACAGATTGTTTTTTGTTTTGGCTAAATTATGGTACTCTAAGGATAGAATAATGGAAGGGTTTTCTGAAAATGCATTTAGCTGATTTAATGGAAAAAAGTGAGGGTGGGCAGTTTTTAATCTTGTCTCATCTGCTACAACATTCTCCAAGCAGTCTGTCAGAAGTGATGGCGGAGACAGATTTTTCCAAAGCAACCTTGAACAAATATCTTTCACTAATCAATGACAAGGCCCAAGAGAATCAGCTGGCCCTTTCCATTGAGCTAGAAGATGAACATCTTCGCCTTCTTGTGGGGGCAGATACAAAGGGACGTGACATTCGACGGGCTTTTTTGGACAATTCGATCAAGTACCAACTATTGATCTATTTACTTTATCATGGCCAGTTTCAAGCCCAGCAACTAGCTCAGGAACTCTTGATTAGTGAAGCGACATTAGGACGTCATATTTCGGGCTTAAACAAATTATTAACTGAGTTTCAATTTTCCATCCACAATGGGCGACTCAAGGGCCCTGAACATAAGATTCGTTATTTTTATTTTGGTTTGTTACGAAAGGTCTGGGCTAGTGCAGACTGGAAACAAGAACTTGACAAGAAGGAAAGACAAAGCGAAATTGAAACCTTAGAAGAACTCTGTGGTGCCCAGTTGTCTCAAGGCCAACGCTTGGATTATGTTCTCTGGTCCCATATTACTCAGCAAAGACTCAAGATCAATGCCTGTCAGTTTCGAGAAATTGAACAGAAGATGAAGGGCTATACGGACAATATTTTTTACCAACGGTTGTTTGGTCGGGTAAACCAGCTCTTTTCTGGGAAACACATTGCTCTTAGCCATGATGATGGAGAGATGCTAGTCCTCTTTGCTTTCCTTGTCACCCATCGGATCCTTCCGCTTCATACGATGGAGTACATCTTAGGCTTTGGGGGGGAGATTGGTCATCTAACAACGCAACTCATTCAAGAAATGAAAACCCGGAAGTTGTTAGGGGATTATATCGAAGGCCCTGTGACCTATGAGCTCAGCCAAATTTATGGTCAGGTCTATCTTTTTACAGGCTACCTTCTTCAAGATAAATATAAGTACCAACTTGAAAACCACAATCCCTATGTCTTTAGTAGTCATGATTATAGAGAAGTAGCAGATACTATCTTTCGTAAACTTCCCATCTTTTGCCAAGGGACAGCTCTGGATAAAAAAATCAAATGGGAGTGGCTCCAATTAATGGAGTATATCGCAGAAAATAGTGGGAGACAAATTAAGATCGGCTTAGACTTAACAGTGGGCTATTTAGGCTATACACGGATGACAGAAGTCCTCAAGCGCTACTTAGAGTACAATCGTTTTATTACCATTGAAGCCTTTGATCCAGCTTCAGATTACGATTTGATCGTGACCAACAATCCGATTAGCCTTACCCAGCGGATTCCTGTCTATTATTTAAAATATGATTTAGATATGATCGATCTAGCCAATATTCGCCAGATGATCTACCAAGAAGAAGGTTAATAAAGCTATTCAATGCTTAATGAGACTTTTACGATATTATTGAGCTGAATTAGTAGTAATTAAAAATTTGAGGTTAGGCAGAACAAATTCTAAACGAATTGTTCTGCCTGGCTTTTTTATTAGATTTTTCTAAAAATTTCATTTTTTCTAAGTCTTAGAAATCCTTATGAAATAAGGGTTCTGAACCCATCTACTCAAATTTTTTAAAATTCTTAAAAAAATTGATGATCATGAAAGCGGTTTATATTGTATAATAGAAAATGTAAGGAGTACGTCTCCTAAAGAATATTTCTTTTTCCCAGGAGGACAGTTCATGTCACAAGAAAAATACATTATGGCCATTGACCAAGGAACAACAAGTTCAAGAGCCATCATTTTCAATAAAAAAGGAGAAAAAGTAAGCTCTAGCCAAAAAGAGTTCACGCAAATTTTCCCTCAAGCTGGTTGGGTTGAACACAATCCAAATGAAATCTGGAACTCTGTTCAGTCTGTTATCGCTGGTGCCTTTATCGAGAGTGGCATCAAACCAGGACAAATCGAAGCTATCGGAATTACCAACCAACGGGAAACAACCGTTGTTTGGGATAAGAATACTGGACTTCCAATCTACAATGCCATTGTCTGGCAGTCTCGCCAAACTGCTCCTTTAGCTGAACAGCTTAAGAGCCAAGGGTATGTCGAAAAATTCCACCAAAAAACAGGTTTGGTCATTGATGCCTACTTCTCAGCAACTAAGATTCGCTGGATCTTGGACCATGTAGAAGGAGCACAAGAACGGGCTGAAAAAGGAGAATTGCTTTTCGGAACCATCGATACTTGGTTGGTTTGGAAGTTGACAGACGGAGCTTCTCACGTAACAGACTATTCAAATGCTGCTCGTACCATGCTCTACAATATTAAAGACCTAAAATGGGATGATGAGATTTTGGAAGTCCTCAATATTCCTAAGGCTATGCTTCCAGAAGTGCGTTCAAACTCTGAAATCTATGGAAAAACAGCTCCTTTCCATTTCTACGGTGGAGAAGTTCCTATCTCTGGTATGGCGGGTGACCAACAAGCGGCCCTCTTTGGACAGTTGGCCTTCGAACCAGGTATGGTCAAGAATACTTACGGTACTGGATCTTTCATCATCATGAATACAGGTGAAGAGATGCAGCTATCTGAAAATAACTTGCTAACTACCATTGGATATGGAATTAACGGGAAAGTATACTATGCCATAGAAGGATCCATCTTTATCGCGGGTAGTGCCATTCAATGGCTTCGTGATGGTCTTCGTATGGTGGAAAACTCACCTGAATCTGAAAAATATGCGCGTGATTCTCACAACAATGATGAAGTTTATGTGGTACCGGCCTTCACAGGTCTAGGAGCACCATACTGGAATCAAAATGCTCGTGGTTCTGTCTTTGGCTTGACTCGTGGAACAACCAAAGAAGACTTTATTAAGGCGACTCTTCAATCCATTGCTTACCAAGTACGGGATATCATCGATACTATGCAGGTTGATGCTAAGACGGCTATTCAAGTCCTTAAAGTGGACGGTGGAGCAGCTATGAATAACTTCTTGATGCAGTTCCAAGCGGATATTCTTGGTATTGATATCGCTCGTGCTAAAAACTTGGAAACAACAGCTTTGGGGGCAGCCTTCCTTGCTGGCCTGTCAGTCGGCTACTGGAAAGACCTAGATGAATTGAAAGAACTCAATGCAACTGGTGAACTCTTCGAGCCTTCTATGAACGAATCTCGTAAAGAACAACTCTACAAGGGATGGAAGAAAGCTGTTAAAGCTACCCAACTCTTTGCAGAAATTGAAGACTAGTCAAGACTTCAGTAGGATAGAAAGTGAAGAATTATGGAATTTTCAAAGAAAACTCGTGAATTATCGATTAAGAAAATGCAAGAACGCACCCTGGATCTTTTGATTATCGGGGGAGGGATCACAGGTGCTGGGGTAGCCTTGCAGGCAGCAGCAAGTGGTCTTGAAACAGGTTTGATTGAAATGCAGGACTTTGCGGAAGGGACATCAAGCCGTTCAACAAAATTGGTCCACGGTGGACTTCGTTACCTCAAACAATTTGACGTAGAAGTGGTATCAGATACGGTATCAGAACGTGCAGTAGTGCAACAAATTGCTCCTCATATTCCAAAACCAGACCCAATGCTCTTACCAGTCTATGATGAAGATGGGGCAACTTTTAGCCTCTTCCGTCTTAAGGTAGCCATGGACCTCTATGACCTCTTGGCAGGTGTCAGCAATACTCCAGCTGCCAACAAGGTCTTGACCAAAGAAGAAGTGTTGGCTCGTGAGCCTGAGTTGAAACAAGAAGGTCTAGTCGGAGGTGGGGTCTACCTAGACTTCCGTAACAACGATGCTCGTTTGGTGATTGAAAATATCAAACGTGCCAACCAAGATGGGGCCCTCATTGCTAACCACGTAAAAGCTGAAGGATTCCTCTTTGATGAATCTGGCAAGATCACAGGTGTAGTGGCGCGTGATCTCTTGACTGATCAAGTCTTTGAAATCAAGGCTCGTTTGGTGATTAATACAACTGGTCCTTGGAGCGATAAAGTGCGTAACCTCTCAAACGATGGAGAGCAGCATTCACAAATGCGTCCAACCAAGGGTGTTCACTTGGTCGTAGATTCAAGCAAGATCAAAGTTTCTCAACCAGTCTACTTTGATACTGGTCTTGGAGATGGTCGGATGGTCTTCGTCTTGCCACGTGAAAACAAAACTTACTTCGGAACGACTGACACGGACTACACTGGCGACTTAGAGCATCCAACAGTAACTCAAGAAGATGTCGACTACTTGTTAGGAATCGTGAATAACCGCTTCCCAGAAGCTCACATCACCATCGATGATATCGAAAGTAGCTGGGCTGGTCTTCGTCCGTTGATCTCAGGAAACAGTGCTTCTGACTACAATGGTGGAAACAACGGCACTATCAGTGATGAGAGCTTTAATGCTTTGATTGCAACAGTTGAAGGCTATCTTTCTAAAGAAAAATCGCGTGAAGATGTTGAATCAGCAATCAGCTACTTGGAAGGTAGCACTTCTGAAAAACATTTGGATCCATCTGCTGTTTCTCGTGGATCAAGCCTTGATCGCGATGACAATGGTCTTTTGACCCTTGCTGGTGGGAAGATTACAGACTACCGCAAGATGGCTGAAGGAGCGATGGAGCGTGTCTTGACCATTCTCAAGGAAGAGTTCGACCGTCAGTTCAAATTGATTAACTCTAAGACCTATCCAGTATCAGGTGGAGAAATTAACCCAACGAACGTGGATTCTGAAATCGAAGCCTTTGCTCAACTTGGCGTATCTCGTGGCTTGGATAGCAAGGAAGCTCACTACCTAGCTAACCTATACGGTTCCAATGCACCTAAGGTCTTCGCCCTTGCTCATAGCGTGGAACAAGCACCTGGATTGAGCCTAGCAGATACCTTGTCACTTCACTATGCAATGCGCAATGAATTGGCACTCAGCCCAGTTGATTTCCTTCTTCGTCGTACCAACCACATGCTCTTTATGCGGGATAGCTTAGATGCGATGATCGAACCTGTTTTGGATGAAATGGGCCGCTTCTATGAATGGTCAGAAGAAGAAAAAGTTGGCTACCGCAAAGACTTGCAAGTCGCTTTGGAAAACAATGACTTGGAAGCATTAAAAAACTAAGAAAAACAAAAAAGGGGTTGGAAAGAAGACTGTCTAACCTTCCCCTCTTTATAATGGAGAATTAAATCATATGAAAGAATTATTTGGTGAATTTTTAGGAACTTTAATCCTCATTCTTCTGGGAAATGGGGTTGTAGCAGGAGTGGTTCTTCCAAAAACGAAAAGCCACAACTCAGGTTGGATCGTCATTACTCTTGGTTGGGGGATTGCGGTTGCTGTCGCAGCCTTCATCTCTGGTAAGTTAAGTCCGGCCCATTTGAACCCTGCAGTAACAATTGGGATTGCTCTTAATGGTGGCCTAGCTTGGGCATCTGTCATTCCTTATATCCTTGCACAATTTGCCGGAGCCATGGTCGGTCAAGTCCTTGTCTGGTTGCAGTTCAAACCGCATTACTTAGCAGAAGAAAATCCTGGAAATATCCTTGGAACATTCAGTACTGGTCCAGCAATTAAGGACACTACTTCAAACCTCATCAGTGAAATCCTTGGAACCTTTGTCTTGCTACTAACTATCTTTGCGCTTGGTCTTTATGACCTTCAAGCAGGGCTTGGTACTTTTGCTGTTGGTACCTTGATTGCAGGGATTGGTTTGTCTCTCGGTGGAACTACAGGCTCCGCTCTCAACCCAGCTCGTGACCTAGGACCTCGTATCATGCACAGCCTCCTTCCTATTCCTAACAAAGGAGATGGTGACTGGGGTTACGCTTGGATCCCAGTAGTTGGTCCAATCATCGGTGCAGTACTTGCAGTAGCAGTCTTTAAAATGTTTTAAAAAATGAAAGAGGCTGGGACAAAAGTCCTAGCCTCTCAATTGTCTTTGGATTATCGAGCAAGACGCAGTGGTTGAGTGGGCTCTACCACGCTGATTTCATCAGCTTTTACAGCCCTACTCAACTGTGAGGAGGTGGGACGACGAAATCGAATTCTAACGAATTACCGATTTCTGTCCCACTCTCTTTTAAAATACTGTATCAGATAAAGAGAGCTTTGTACGTTCTAACTTAAAACAAGCTATAAGAAATGTAAAACGCAATAAAGAAAATAATGATCGCAATAATGTATTGAACTGGTTTAGGTAGGTTATTCAATTTATCCATGAATTCTTTCATTGTTAGATCTCCTTATTATTTGATTGTCTTATAATTAGTGTAGCATGAAATAAGGCCCAAAACAATAGGCAATAGGAGTGTTTTTGTCAAGATATAAAACCCTTTTCAAAATTATTATAATCAGTTAATCTATTACTAAATAAAGATAAGATAGATTGTAAAATACTTTAGAAAATAACAGGCTAGAGTTTGACACTTTTTTCACAAAGGAGTATACTGTTAGCATAGTTTTGGAAGGAACTTATGATAGATTCACCCAAAACTGACTGTCAACCTTTGCTGTTCTTCTATGAACGTTTGCTGGTATCGGGGATACCAAGGAGGAATCATATGTCTAAAGTAGCTATTGTCACAGGTGCAGGTCAAGGGATCGGTTTTGCGATTGCAAAACGATTGGTACAAGATGGCTTCAAGGTCGGAGTCTTAGACTACAATGCTGAGACAGCAGAAAAAGCAGTAGCTGAGTTATCAGCAGAGAATGCTTTTGCGGTCGTTGCTGATGTCTCCAAACAAGCTGAAGTGGCTGCAGCTTTCCAAAAAGTTGTGGATCATTTCGGAGATTTAAATGTTGTCGTTAACAACGCTGGTGTTGCTCCAACTACACCACTTGATACGATTACAGAAGAACAATTTGAACGCACTTTTGCCATCAACGTTGGTGGTGTCATCTGGGGTGCTCAAGCTGCACAAGCTCAATTCAAGGCGCTTGGCCATGGCGGAAAAATCATCAATGCAACTTCACAAGCAGGTGTTGTAGGTAACCCTAACTTGACTGTCTATGGTGGTACTAAGTTTGCAGTTCGTGGTATCACTCAAACTTTGGCACGTGACTTGGCTGATTCAGGTATTACTGTCAATGCGTATGCACCTGGTATCGTTAAGACTCCAATGATGTATGATATCGCTCATGAAGTTGGTAAGAACGCTGGTAAAGATGACGAATGGGGTATGCAAACTTTCGCTAAAGATATTACCCTTAAACGTTTGTCCGAACCCGAAGATGTCGCTGCAGCGGTTAGCTTCCTTGCTGGTCCTGATTCAAACTACATTACAGGACAAACCATCATCGTGGATGGTGGGATGCAATTCCATTAACATTCAAATAGGGGTTGGGATTTTTTCCACCTCTTTTCTTATGTGCACCTTATTCCTCTCGTTCGCTTTTTTTGAAAAATTAGGGTAGAATAGAAGTCGTATTTTAAAAAGAATAGATCAATAGTGATAGAGGTGAATTCTCTTCTATCCATCAAAACGAAAAGAGGTGACCATATGTGGAAATGGATCAAACGACTCATCGGACTGACCTTCCTCCTAGTTATTGTCTTAGCAGTTTTCTTGATACCAGCAAAGGTTTCGACTCAAGAGCAATTTAAAAATGTAACAGTGAATACTTCGCTGGTAGATCTGGCTCAAGAAGGCTTCTCTACAGCAGACGTGACTGCTTCTGGCCTGCAAACAGAGCTTCAACTGAATTCTCCTCAATTGCGCCAAGTTATTAAATCCATGGCAGGGGAAATGACAGATGAAACTCTCCTCAATACAGCAGTTGCTATGAATGGAGAGTATATCAATGTTCAGGTTCCGATTGAACTGGGACCGGTGGAAACCATGGTGAGCATGGACTTTTCAGCTAGTGTGACGGATCAACAATTGACCTTGAACCTAGAACGGGCCCGTCTTGGACATCTGCCGATTCCACGTAGCTTGGTTGCTTCAAAGATTGCTGAAAAAGTTAACCAAGAGGGCACAGGAGCTACTATGATAGGGAATCAAATCAAATTGACCATGCCGACAAGTGGCTACCGAATCCATTCTGCGAAGGTCGAAAAAGGGAACATGGTATTACAGATTATTGTTCCAATTTCCTATTAAGCATCAACCATTGGTTTCTGATGAGGCTGATGGTTTTTCTAATTGACAAAGAAATGAAAAAAGAGTAAGGTAGAACAAGAAAACGATTTCAAATACAGGGAGATTTAGGATGCCGTTATATGAATTTTGTGCAGAGAACATAACACTGTTAGAGAAGGCTTTTCAAGCAGGAGCGCGTCGTGTAGAATTATGTGATAACTTAGCGGTTGGAGGTACGACTCCAAGCTATGGTGTGATCAAAGAGGCTGTGAAGCTTGCTAAAGATTATCAGGCAAAGGTCATCGTTATGATTCGTCCACGAGGTGGAGATTTTGTATACTCTGAGCAAGAGCTAGACATAATGTTAGAAGACTGGAAAATTGCCCGTGACCTGGGTGTTGATGGTTTAGCTGTTGGGGCTTTGACTGCTGACAATCAGCTGGATAAAGATGCCATGCTTCGTTTCATCGAAGCCAGTCAAGGATTTGAATTGACCATGCATATGGCATTTGACCAGATTCCTTTAGAAGATCAAGCTGCGAGTATCGAGTGGATGAAGAAAGTAGGCGTGACGAGACTATTAACAAGAGCCGGCAGTCCAGAAACAGACTTAGAACAACGGTTGCAACGCTACGAAGAGTATGCCCAGCTTGCAGATCGCCAGTTAGAAATCTTGGCAGGTGGAGGAGTCTCTTTGGAGAATCGTCAGCTTTTCCTTGATGTTCCAGGGGTGGATCAGGTCCATGGAACTCGTGTTGTCTTTTAAAGATATATGAGTTGAGGAAGAAATCTCAGCTCTTTTTTCTTGATTTTTGGTATACTGGAGGAAAGGAGTAGTACGTGTTTTTACCAGATTATTTTGAGAAATACAGTATAGACAATGAAAAAGCTCTAGCTTATGGGTTTTCAAAGCAGGGAGAGAAGTTTCACTATGATCAACAGATCCTGGATGGAGACTTCAAACTTTATGTGACTGTCCAAAGTAAGCAAGTGCATTTTTGGCTAGTGGATCAGGAGACAGGCGACGACTATGTGCAGCTTCATATGGACCAGATGGTTGGTCAATATGTTGGCCAAGTCAGAGAAGCTTGCCAGCAGGCCTTAGAGGATATCAGAAGCTCCTGTTTTGCTGTCAAAGATTTTTTGTATCCTCAGACCAAGCGCTTGGTGGATTGGATCAGCCGGCAATATGACCGTCCTATCGAATACCTCTGGGACCGTTCTCCGGACTCGGGCGTCTTCCGTCATCAAAAGGATCTCAAATGGTTTGGCGTCTTGATGAAGATAGACTGGTCCAAGCTAGATGCGAGGCAGGAAGGGAAGATTGAGGTCTTAAATCTTAAACAGGATCATGTCAGCCAACTCTTAGAAGAACCCCATTTCTATCCGGCTTATCATATGAACAAGAAGTACTGGATCAGCATTCCCTTGGATGGTCGAGTGGAGGATGATCTTCTCTTTGAGCTTGTGGCTAAGAGCTGGGCCCTGACTAAGAAGTAAGGGTTTAACCCAATTGATTTGTGAAAGTGAATAAAACATAAAAAAAGAATGTTGAGGGTCAACATTCTTTTTTTTATTAGAGAATTTCCTGTCCTTATTGCTCTTTGGTCAATGAGAAGTGGAAATCTCTGTAATTGCTATAGTCAAATTCTGTATTGATATCTGTTGTGAAGGCTATCGGAGTATAATGACCTTCCTCAAGGATAAATCCTGGTTTGAAGCGGAAATTTGCTACTCCTAAACCAGTAATACCAGGAAGAAGAGCATCTGCGCCATTAAGACCTTCTGACTCCCAGTAATAGACATTACCAGATGCTTGAATAGCTCTTGCAGTATAGGTGGCTGTGCGGGTTGGTTCACTATCATTTTTAAAGCTAACGACAGTTGTAATATCTCCATTAGCTTCAATAGTCATTTTGATGCTATCCGCCTGAGGGCTAGAAAAAAAAGAATGTTGAGGGTCAACTATTCTTTTTTTTATTAGAGAATTTCCTGTCCTTATTGCTCTTTGGTCAATGAGAAGTGGAAATCTCTGTAATTGCTATAGTCAAATTCTGTATTGATATCTGTTGTGAAGGCTATCGGAGTATAATGACCTTCCTCAAGGATAAATCCTGGTTTGAAGCGGAAATTTGCTACTCCTAAACCAGTAATACCAGGAAGAAGAGCATCTGCGCCATTAAGACCTTCTGACTCCCAGTAATAGACATTACCAGATGCTTGAATAGCTCTTGCAGTATAGGTGGCTGTGCGGGTTGGTTCACTATCATTTTTAAAGCTAACGACAGTTGTAATATCTCCATTAGCTTCAATAGTCATTTTGATGCTATCCGCCTGAGGGCTAGATCCTACCCAAGTGCCGACAAGTGCTGCAGGAACAACTGCTTGATCAGTTGAAGATGTATCTTCTGCCTTGTTCGGTTCAGTTGAAGCTGACGGGTTACTTGCCTGACTTGAAGGAGTAGTATTTTCTTTTGCTTGAGAAGAAGAAACTGTAGCTTTTTTATTTAAGCTAGCTTTTGGTTTTTTCTCAACTTTTGAGCTAGAAGCTTTTTCGGATGAGGAAGTTGTTTTATCTTTTGAGCCACACCCTCCCAAAGCAAGTCCAAGTGATGCAGCCACAAGAGAGGCTGCAGTCCAACGAATCAAAGATCGTTTCATAATATCACCTCTTTATCTTTCTGACTTAGATTATACTCCTATTGTTACAGATGTCAAGTGATTTTTGTAATAAATGTAATATTTTCGTAACATAGTTTTGTATATAAAATTACTCAAGAAATAGAAGGGTGGGATTGAATCATAGATAAGCGATAATTTGGGGTAAAACCTCTTCCAGTTTGTCCTGATTGATACGGGCAAAGGCATAGGGACAGCTTTGAATATAGGCAGATTCGAAGAAGTGGAGAGGGAGACCGCTATGTTTCAGTCGAGCGACCGAAGGGACCTGTCTTAAATCTAGTAAGACTCCTCCAATGACCGGCCATACAGGGACGGATAGGGAATGTTGCTGGAGTAGGGAAGAAGCTTGCTCTTTTTGGATGAATTGCTGTTGGTGCAGAAGCTCTTTGTTTTTTGCAAACATGCCATTATCAATATAGAGGCTCAAGGCCTTCTGCATGACCAAGTTACTTTCGTAGTCGAGTGTACCCTTGAGTTTTAAGACAGGGGCAAGAAGAGCTTGGGGCAGGACCATAGAAGTGATGCGGAGGGCAGAAAAGAGGCTGGTAGAAAAGGACTTGATGTAGATGACCCGGTCAGATGCATCCAGATAATGAAAGCTAGGAGAAAAATGTGGATCATAATCTCCCAAGTAATCGTCCTCGACAATATAGACATCATAGAGTTCTGCTAAGGCCAAAATCTGTTCCTTCTCTTGTTTGCTATAACTATGTCCCAGAGGATAATGGTAGCGGGGAATGGTATAGAAAAATTTGATCCTGCCACTTTTGAAAATGGCTTCCAGTTGGTCAAAGTCAATTCCTTGAGGCAAGCGATTGATGCTTTGATAAGGTAAGTCTTGCTCCTGAATTAATTTATTGATGCGGTAATAGGTTGGTTGCTCTACTAGGATTTCTTCTTTTTGGTTTGGGAAGGCGACCTGGCTTAGGAGGTAGAGGGCTTGCTGGGTTCCTGAGGTGATAACGATTTGTTGCTCCTGGGTATAAATCGCATCTTCTCGCAGGAGAGAAGCAATAGATTGACGGAGATCGACAAGACCTTCTTGTTTTTCATAGTAGTTGAAGAGGTAATTATCACGACCGACAAGGGTTTCGTTGATACAAGTCCGAAAGTCTTCAAAGGCCTGGAAGCGATCTTCCTTGAGGCGAAGAGGCAGGTCGGTATGCTTTCCAGTCTCTTCCTCCAGGACATAATAGCCGCTTTGGGGCTTAGCATAGATATAGTTCTTGTAGCTGAGCTCGAGCAGGGCCCGTTGGACGGTATCCTTACTGCAGGCATACTGACTGGCTAGTTGGCGAACGGAAGGCAGGCGGTCTCCAGTTTTTAGGATCCCCTGGTCAATCTGGTTTTTCAATGTAGTAAAAATCTTTTGGTATTTGGTTGTCATAACTGTCCCCGTACAATTTTTCTTTATTGTAGTCAATTGGGTGTAAAAAAGCAACTAAAAGAGAGCGGGACAGAAATCGGTAATTCGTTAGAATTCGATTTCGTTGTCCCACCTCCGCACAGTTCAGTAGGGCTGTATAAGCCGATGAAATCAGCGTAGTAGAGCCCACTCAACCACTGCGTCTTGCTCGACAATCCAAAGAAAATTGAGAGGCTAGGACTTTTGTCCCAGCCTCGTGTCTTACATGACGTACACAATCGCGATATATTGCAGTGCAGAAGCAGCTAGAATGAAGAGATGCCAAATCATATGGAAATAAGGTTTCTTTTTGGCGTAAAATCCAGCTCCAACTGTGTAGCATAGGCCACCCATCAGCATTAAGCCCCAGAAAGTTGGGCTTGTTTGGCTGATGATCTGAGGGATGATGAAAATCACCAACCAACCCATAATCAAATAGAGGGCCAGGCTGAATTTTTCATTCACCTTCTTAGCAAAAATCTTGTAGAGTATCCCAAAGATAGTCGTCCCCCATTGAATCAGGATAATGGCATAGCCGAACCAGTTGTTCATGAGAGAAAGAACGACGGGTGTATAGCTACCTGCAATGGCAATATAAATCATGGAGTGATCGATAATGCGAAGGACATACTTTTGAGGTGAGTCATAGGCCATGGCATGGTAAATTGTCGATGAGAGAAACATGAGAAAGAGACTGATGACAAAAATCGAGGTCCCGACAGCTGCTAAAGTCCCATGTGTTTCATAACTATAGATAGCAGAAGTTGGAATGAGAAAGAGCATCAAAACAGCCCCGACTGCATGGGTGACACTATTTGCGATTTCTTCTCCAAAGGATAATCGTTTACTTAATTTACTAGCATAATTCACTTTTATTTTTCCTCCTCAGAATGAACATGGATATAGGATAGGGTTTCTTGGTAGAGCAAAACGGTACGACAGGCAGATCCGATAATGGGTGCTAAAGGTTCTTTCTCTTCATGGAGAAAGTCCACAAAACTATTGTAGAGGTCTGCGGAGTTGGCTTGACTCTGCAAGAGGTTCAAGGTAGCCGCGATCTCTTGAATCGAAAAAACCGTCTTTAAGGTTGTAATAGCAATGAGACGGGCAACCTGCTGTCGCTTGTATTTCTTCTTATCTGGTTTTGGCAGGTAGCCGTGTTTAACGTAATTATTGACCATGGAAGCCGTTAAGCCCTTGTCTGTTTCTGAGATAAAAGGCGCACACACCTTATTGACATAGAGGAGGACTTGGTCCAAATAAAGATCAATATCAGGAATTTCTTCCCACTTGGGATAACTGTAGTTGAATAAAATAGTTATTACCTCTTTGTTATCTAGTTTTAATAACTAGATGATAACATGATGGTAATTTTATGTCAAGCGAAAATGAAATATGGTACAATAAATCTATGAAACTATTAATTCCAACTGCAAAAGAAATGAATCTGGATACCCCAGAAAAAACGGGTTATCCTGTATCAAATGAGACACAAGCGGTCATCGATGCCTTAGCTTCATTATCTCTAGAAGAGTTAGCCTCACTTTATAAGATTACTGAAGAGCGGGCAAGTGAAGAAGAGCAACGAATCCGAGCGCTCAAGTCGGGTACAGCTAAGACCTATCCAGCTTTGAATCTCTTCGACGGTCTCATGTACCGGAATATCCGCCGTACGGACTGGACGGAAGCAGAAGCGGCTTATGTGCAAGACCATCTCTTGATCACCTCAGCTCTTTATGGGGTGATTCCGGCCCTTACTCCGATTGCTCCCCATCGTTTGGACTTTCTCATGAAGCTTAAGGTCCAGGGGAAATCCTTAAAGACTTTTTGGAAGGCTAGCTATGATCAAGCTCTTCAGGAGGAAGATCTAATTATTTCTTTGCTTTCCAGTGAGTTTGAAACCGTCTTTTCTAAGGAGATTCAAGATCGGATGGTGACTTTTAAATTCCTTGAAGAGAAGAATGGGCTGTTGAAGGTTCACTCAACCATTTCAAAGAAAGCGCGTGGGGCTTTTGTGACAGCTTTATTAGAGAAGCAGATTACAAAGGTAGAAGAGATGAAGCAGCTAACCTTTAGTGGCTTTGCATACCAGTCTGACTTATCAACTGAAAAACAATTAGTCTTTGTGAAATATGAGTAAAATAGAAGGTACTAGTCAACAGAGACTAGTACTTTTTTTCAAGAATCAAAAAACGTGTTCATAGCTGGCAACTGTAGTTAGTTGGCTATGAACACGACTAATTGAATGGTTAGAATTTAGTGGGAGCCCTTTAATTTTTTCAGAAGAGTTTGAAGTTGTTTTTGCTCTTCTTCGCTAAAGACACCCATGACTTTTTGAACATTACGTATATGATCAGGAAGAACTTCGATAATTTTTTTACGGCCCTTTTCTGTCAAAGAAACGATACAAGCACGACGGTCATCTGGATCGATTTCGCGCTTGATCCATCCATCACGCACCATGTTTCGAATCACGACGGTCATATTTCCAGAGGTCGCTAAAATACTGTCAATCAGGTTCTGGATACGGAGATCCCCCTTACTGTACAAGGTTTCCAAAACGGAAAACTGAGTAGGGGTCAACTGATGATCCTTAAAGACATGAGACTCTGCTGCACGAAAAGTCCGTTCCGCCTTGTGAAAGACAATCATGGTTTTTAATTCTGTTTGGGCTTCTTCAAATAGTTTTTCTAAATTCTTCATACTATCATTTTAGCAATAAATAGTATTAGACGCTATTAAGCCTTAATATCAAATAGATTACAGGCGGGTGACAAGATAATGGATTTATCAACAGAAGAAAAAATGACTGTTAACTTTAGTGTCAAATTATTTTTTTGTCGAATAGTAAGGAGTAGTAAAGTTTCTTTGAATCCTTAGTAAAATCTTGCTCCAAGTCTAATCTATGGTGTATAATATAGGTATTGTAGACAGTTTCTGGTTGAATCTAAGTCTAAGTCGGATAGATCCGATACGGGTCCCAGGTAGAAAGTAGGTAAGGTATGAAAATTTCAGATCGTGTTTTAAAAATGGAGGAAAGTGTCACTCTAGCAAGTGACGCCAAAGCGAAAAAACTAAAGGCAGAAGGGAAAGATGTCCTCTCCCTAACCTTGGGCCAGCCTGACTTTCACACTCCTGAGAACATTCAAGATGCTGCAGTCGAAGCCATTCGAGATGGGCGTGCTTCCTTTTATACGGTTGCTTCTGGTTTACCTGCATTAAAGGCTGCTGTCAATACCTATTTCGAACGCTACTATGGTTACTCAGTATCACCAAACCAAGTTACCTTCGCGACAGGTGCTAAGTTCTCTCTCTATACTTTCTTTATGGCTGTGGTCGATCCTGGCGATGAAGTGCTCATTCCGACCCCTTATTGGGTTAGTTACGGGGACCAAGTTCTTATGGCAGAAGGTGTTCCTGTTTATGTGAAAGGAACTCAAGCCAATAACTTTAAAGTTACAGTGGAGCAATTAGAAGAGGCTCGAACAGAAAAGACTAAGGTCTTGGTTTTGAACTCACCATCTAATCCGACTGGAATGATTTATAGCAAAGAAGAACTCTTAGCGATTGGAAATTGGGCTGTAGAGCATGATATTCTTATCCTTGCAGATGATATCTATGGTCGCCTGGTTTATAACGGGAATGAGTTCGTTCCAATCTCAAGCTTATCCGAAGCTATCCGCAAACAAACGATTGTGATTAATGGAGTTTCTAAAGCCTATGCCATGACTGGTTGGCGGGTTGGCTATGCGGTTGGTGATCCAGAAATCATCGCAGCCATGAGTAAATTGACTGGTCAGACAACTTCGAACCTGACAGCTGTTTCACAGTACGCAACAATCGAAGCTCTAACTGGTCCGCAAGACTCTGTAGAAGTCATGCGTCAAGCCTTTGAGGAGCGCTTGAATACTATATATCCTCTCCTGTGTGAAGTTCCTGGCTTTGATGTGATCAAGCCCCAGGGAGCCTTCTATCTCTTCCCTAATGTCACAAAAGCCATGGAGATGAAGGGCTATTCAGATGTGACAGAGTTTGCAACTGCCATTCTGGAAGAAGTGGGAGTAGCGCTTATTACAGGAGCTGGATTTGGAGCTCCAGAGAATGTCCGTCTTAGCTATGCTACTGACCTAGAGACCCTAAAAGAAGCTGTACGTCGCTTGCATCAATTTATGGAAAATTAAAAGAAAAGAGGCTGGGACAAAAGTCCTAGCCTCTCAATTGTCTTTGGATTGTCGAGCAAGACGCAGTGGTTGAGTGGGCTCTATTACGCTGATTTCACAGCTTTTACAGCCCTACTCAACTGTGCGGAGGTGGGACGACGAAATCGAATTCTAACGAATTACCGATTTCTGTCCCACTCTCTTCTTTATTGACTTATAAGTAATCAACAGAAAGAATTGTGCTTCCTTTTTTCACAGCTACACGGGTCTTAGCCCCATTGTTCCCTTTTGGAAGGCGGAATTTTTTCACTTCTGGACTAGCTGGTTTGCTTTGAACTTTTTTACCAACTGGAACCCGCGTTTTGACTCCATTATTTCCTTTTGGAAGACGCAGTTTTTGAACAGGTTTTTCTGGAACAGAAGGTGTTGATGGTTTCTCAACAACTGGTGTGGTAACTTCTTTATAGAAATAGGTCACAGTCACCAAGTTAGAAACATGAAGTTTGTGGGAGGTCAATTCTTCTTTGTTAGCAGATTGGTATACATATGTTTTTCCATTAGCTTGGATCTGAGCGGGTGCTGTTGGAAGACCAGCTTCATAAGCCAGATCAAGGCTGCGCTCGACGCTGTTTTCTTGGGAAGGCGCAATTTCTTGTCCCTTTTCGTCTACAAAACGAGCACGTTTTACAACTTCCGGATTCAAATCAATATCGTCATAGAGATGAATGACTTCAATGACTGGTGCTGTAGCAGTCCCTTTTTCAGGAGCGCTATTGTAATGGAAACCATCTTTGATGCCAAGATCAGAATATCTCACTCGGTACCATGTTTTTCCGTTTTCGTCTGTAACTGTTGCTGGACCATTCCCAGAGACGTCATATTCAGTAAAAGCATGGGCTTCAACTGTTTTGTAGACGACATCTGTTGAAGTAGCGACTGGATAATAGTCTGGTTTCAGAGTCCGACGACGATGGATGACACGAATTTCAGAGATTCGTGGATCAACTGGAGTCTCAGCAGGAGCTGGGGTTGATTCCTCAGCCGTCAGGCTAGCTGTTTCTTCGCTCGGAAGTGGGGATATTGTTTCATTGGTAATTGCAGTAGCTGAACTCTCTGAAATGACTGAAACAGGAGCAACCGTATCTTGTCGTTCAGAGATAGGAGCAGTGACAGGGGCTGTCTGCTCATCAGCAAAAGTGGTTGTTGCGAGACTGAGGGCTAAAACAGCTGCACACAATCCCGTGGTGAGTTGAATTTTCTTTTTCATATTTTCCTCCTTATACATACTGATAGTATAACTTGCAAGCTTTTTACTTGTCAAAAATGACTGCTATTGAGACTTAAAATGACAGGATTTTCCTTTGAAAAATCAAAATATAGGATAAAATATTTAAATCGGTTCAAGAATTTGAAAAAGTTGATTTATTTTTTTATTAAAAGTCAGTTTTCGTAAAAAAAGCCGGATTTTTAGATTGTGAGAGATAGCTATCGGCTCTTATTTGTGGTAAAATGAAAGGTGATCATGTCTTCGGACAAGTTTAACGAGAAAAGGAAGATGTATTATGACAAAACGGATTACCATCATCGAAGTAAAAGACTATGTCGGTCAAGAAGTGACTATCGGTGCTTGGGTTGCTAACAAATCAGGAAAAGGGAAAATTGCTTTCTTGCAATTGCGTGACGGGACTGCCTTCTTCCAAGGTGTAGCTTTCAAACCAAACTTTATCGAAAAATTCGGTGAAGAAGTAGGTCTTGAAAAATTTGATACCATCAAACGCTTGAGCCAAGAAACGTCTGTCTTTGTGACTGGGATTGTCAAAGAAGATGAGCGGTCAAAATTTGGTTATGAGTTGGATATTACAGACATTGAAGTCATCGGTGAATCTCAAGATTATCCAATCACTCCAAAAGAACACGGTACAGACTTCTTGATGGATAACCGCCATTTGTGGTTGCGTTCACGCAAACAAGTAGCAGTGATGCAAATTCGTAACGCAATCATTTATGCAACTTATGAGTTCTTTGACAAGAATGGCTTCATGAAATTTGATAGCCCAATCCTTTCAGGAAATGCTGCAGAAGATTCTACAGAACTTTTTGAAACAGACTACTTTGGAACACCAGCTTACTTGAGCCAATCAGGACAGCTTTATCTTGAAGCTGGGGCTATGGCTCTTGGTCGTGTCTTTGACTTTGGTCCAGTATTCCGTGCGGAGAAATCAAAAACTCGTCGTCACTTGACTGAATTCTGGATGATGGATGCGGAGTACTCATACTTGACACACGACGAGTCACTTGACTTGCAAGAAGCTTATGTTAAAGCGTTGCTTCAAGGTGTTCTAGATCGTGCTCTTCAAGCCTTGGAAACCTTGGAACGTGATACAGAGCTCTTGAAACGCTACATTGCAGAGCCATTCAAACGCATTACTTACGATGAAGCCATTGATCTCTTGCAAGAACATGAAAATGATGAAGACGCTGACTATGAACATCTAGAGCATGGAGATGATTTCGGTTCACCACACGAAACTTGGATTTCAAATCACTTTGGTGTACCAACCTTTGTGATTAACTACCCAGCAGACATCAAGGCCTTCTACATGAAACCAGTTCCTGGGAACCCAGATCGCGTGCTTTGTGCAGATTTGCTTGCACCAGAAGGTTACGGAGAAATCATCGGTGGTTCCATGCGTGAGGAAGACTACGATGCCCTTGTCGCTAAGATGGAATCACTTGGTATGGATCTTACAGAGTATGAATTCTACCTTGACCTTCGTAAATACGGTACAGTCCCACACGGTGGATTTGGTATCGGTATCGAGCGTATGGTAACCTTCGCAGCTGGAACTAAACACATCCGTGAAGCCATTCCATTCCCACGTATGTTGCACCGTATCAAACCTTAATAGCCATAAAAACGCCGTCTGGCGTTTTTATACTCTTCGAAAATAAAATTCAAACTACGTCAGCTTCACCTTGCCGTACTCAAGTACAGCCTGCGGCTAGCTTCCTAGTTTGCTCTTTGATTTTCATTGAGTATTACTTTAAATGAAAGAGGTGGAGAAAATGTAGGCAACTCTCAGTAAGTCTTTTAGAAACAGTCATACTACATATGGAAAGAGAGAAAACAATGTTTAAAAGAACTTACAAAGGCAATATTCCACTCCTAGCAGGTCTGGAATTCACATCTTATTTTGGGATTACCAGTTTTTGGATTTTATTTTTTATCCAAAATGGTCTATCCTTGCTTCAAATCGGTTTACTAGAAAGTATCTTTCATGGGACCAGTCTCTTGTGTGAAATCCCCTCTGGTATGTTGGCCGATCGATTTAGTTACAAAACCAATCTCTATTTGGCTCGCTTGGCTAGTATTGTGTCCTCTATCTTGATTTTGTTTGGTCAGGGGAGTTTTTGGATTTATGCGATTGCCATGATGGTTAATGCTTTGTCCTACAATTTTGATTCGGGGACTAGTACGGCTTTCTTATATGATTCGGCGGTTGAAGCGGGTCAAAAGGACCGATATCTTCAGATTTCTAGCTTTTTGTCTGGTGTGGCAGAAGTCACCCGAACCTTAGGTACAGTTGTGGCAGGCTTCTTTATTCACGGAGCATTGGCTTGGACCTATCTGATTGCTATTGTCCTTTCATTGCTATCCATTCTCTTGATTTTTCTAATGAAAGAGCCAGAGAGCAAGAGTGGTGAAAGAAATCACTTGACCATAAAGCGTATATTGGTGGTAGTCAAACAAGAGTGGCAGGAAAAACCAGTCTTGTTTTACTGGATGTTCACCTATCAGCTGGTAGGAACCATCATGTGTATGTTTTATTTTTACTACCAACAGAAAATCAGTGACCTAGTCAGTTGGCAAGTTTCGCTCATCATGTTGATTGGTAGTGGCTTCAATCTTCTAGCGGTTTATCTAGCTAGTCAAATTGGGAAGAAATGGAATAGCAATCAAGTCTTTCCAATTCTGGTTGCACTGACAGGTTTGTCCTTGCTTTTGGTAGGCTTGAAGACTCCATTCGCCTATCTAAGTGTCTATCTCTTGACCAATGCCCTTTATGCAGTGTATCAACCCATTTACTACAATGATTTACAAGCTTATTTGCCTTCTAGTGTACGAGCAACCATGCTTAGTATCAATTCGATGATGTTTAGTCTATCCATGATTGTTATCTTCCCACTGACTGGTTGGTTTATCGATACTTGTGGATTTGTAGCTGTTTTTCTTGGGCTAGGACTTATAACACTTATCACTTTCCCTCTCTTACTGATGGGACTAGGAAAAATGGGCAATATTTTAAATAAGGGGACAAAGATGGAATAATATTCCTAACCTTCATTTGTCTAAACAAGATTAAATGGGACAAGAACTAAACGAATTTTCTATGTGTTTAGAAGAATAAGATTGAAGACAAAGTCATCTTAGAAACTTTCCTTAGGCGAGAACGGACGTCAGCGAACTTCTATGAAGTTCCATGACTAATTATTGAGCCTGAGGTCTCAATAATTCCGAGTGCTAGAAACAATATTGTTTCTAGCACTTTTCTCACGGCGGAAAGTTTCAGTAGATGACTGAATAACCCTAACCAATAAAGTTATTTATCTTTATTGAAGTTTATAGATTTTTATAAATGAGCACTTGTCTACGTTTACACTCTCTCTGCTTTGCAGGGAGATTTTTTTTATCTTTAAAAATTATGGTAAAATAAGTTAATCCTATAGAAAGACAAACGAGTAGTATGAAAGACTTATTGAAATACTTCAGGAATTATAAAAAAGAAACCATACTGGGACCGTTTTTCAAGTTGTTGGAAGCAATCTTTGAATTACTGGTTCCACTTTTAATTGCTCATCTTGTCGATCAGCTGATTCCTCGTCAAGACCAAGCTGGAATGCTTGGGGTGGTTGGTCTTTTATTTATTTTTGCTGGTTTTGGCGTTCTCGTAGCGATAACAGCCCAATATTATTCATCGAAGGCAGCCGTTGGTTATACTAAGGAATTGACCAATGATTTGTATGAGAAAATTCTCAGCTTGTCTAAGGAGCAGAGGGATCGCCTAACCACCTCAAGCCTCGTGACGCGACTAACCAGTGATACCTATCAAATTCAAACAGGGATTAATCTATTTTTACGTCTATTTCTCCGAGCGCCGATTGTCGTTTTTGGCTCTATTTTTATGGCTTTTACCATTAGTCCACAACTGACCTTGTGGTTTATTGGAATGGTTGCCCTATTGACCCTGATCATTGTCGTTATGTCGCGTGTGGTTAATCCTCTTTATGGACGCATCAGGAAGATAACGGATCGAATGGTTACAATCACGCGTCAGCAGTTACAAGGAATGAGGGTTATCCGCGCTTTTGGACAGGCAGCTCATGAAGAAGCAGAGTTTAATGAGGTCAACCAAGACTATACCAACTGGCAATTAATAGTATCCAAGTGGTCTAGTTTGATTAGTCCTCTAACCTTCTTAGTCGTGAATGGAACCTTGATTTGTATTCTTTGGCAGGGACAAGCCTCCATTCAAATGGGGACACTCAGTCAAGGAATGTTGGTAGCCTTGGTCAATTATCTGCTTCAAATTTTAACGGAATTACTAAAGTTAGCCATGTTGGTGACCTCACTCAACCAAAGCTATATCGCTGCTGGGCGGATTGTCCAAGTCTTTGATGAGAAAAGTGAAGATCTGGATCAAGAGTTGGATGAGGTAGCTGCTTCAAATCCTCAACTGGCTCTCGAGATCCAAGATTTAATCTTTACCTATCCTTTAGCGGCAAAACCGTCCTTAGAAGGTATTCATTTATCATTAAAAAAGGGACAAACCTTGGGGATCACTGGGGGGACAGGGTCTGGGAAATCTACCCTGGTTCAATTGCTAGGACATCTTTATGACCCGAGTCAAGGAAGTCTAACCATTTTTAAAGATGGACAGAGCCCAAAGACTCTTGGTCAGTGGCGTGACTGGGTGGCAGTGGTTCCTCAAAATGCAGAGCTTTTTAAAGGTAGCATTCGTTCGAACCTAACACTGGGATTAACTAAAGAACCAAGTGAGGAGCAGTTGTGGTGGGCCTTGGAAGTTGCGCAAGCAGCTGATTTTGTCCGTGAGAAAGAAGGAGGACTAGAGGCTCCCGTAGAAGCTTTTGGAAGGAATTTTTCCGGTGGTCAACGGCAACGTCTGACCATTGCTCGTGCTGTCCTTCGTCAAGCTCCATTTTTAGTGTTAGATGATTCCACTTCAGCTTTGGACTATTTGACAGAAGCACGACTTTTACAGGCTCTAAAAGAGGAGTTGTCGAAGACAAGTCTCATCCTCATCTCGCAGCGGACCAATAGTCTCCGTAGTGCTGAGAAAATTCTCGTCTTAGACAAAGGTAAACAGGTCGGCTTAGGCAGTCATGAAGACCTGGTGTCAACGAATCCTTTATACCAAGAGATTCATTTCTCCCAACAGAAGAGAGAGGAGGGGACAGAATGAAACAGAAGACTTATTTACGGCGCTTACTTGCGGATATAGCCAGACAGCCCATTTGGCTTATCTTGGCCAGTCTAGGAACCATTTTACAAGTCTTGTTAACTGTCTATATCCCCATTCTGATTGGTCGAGCAGTGGACATAGTGGTGCTCCCTGATGCTAGTCATCTCTTGTTGCCGCTTATCCTTCAAATGGGTCTAGTGATCCTCTTTGCAAGTCTCATTCAATGGTTTAATCCCTTGGTTTACAATCAGATGATCTATCGCTACAGTAAAGACTTAAGGGAGAAGGTTATCCAGAAAGTCCATGTCCTTCCTTTATCTTACCTGGATCGTCAAGGTACTGGGGATTTGGTCAGTCGCTTGACCACTGATGTTGAACAACTCAATAATGGTTTATTGATGGTCTTTAATCAGTTCTTTGTTGGTCTTTTAACCATCCTAGTGACCATCGCTAGTATGGCCCGATTGGATTGGATGATGATGGGAATGGTTTTGATCCTGACTCCTTTATCACTCTTTATCGCTCGTTTTATTGCCAAGCGTTCCTACCATCTCTTTCGGATGCAGACCCAGGCGCGTGGTGCTCAGACACAGATGATTGAAGAATCTCTCAGTCAAGAAAGCTTGCTTCAAGCCTTCAATGCCCAAAACCAGTTTAAAGACAAGTTTATTGAAATCAATGGCGACTATGCTGGTTATTCTCAAGAGGCGATTTTTTATTCCTCTACCGTTAATCCTGCGACACGCTTTGTTAATGCCCTGATCTATGCCCTTGTGACGGGATTTGGTGCCTTCCGTATCCTATCGGGTACTGGCTTCACTGTTGGCCAGTTGGTGACCTTCCTCAACTATGTCAATCAGTACACCAAACCCTTTAATGACATCTCCTCTGTCCTTGCTGAATTGCAAAGCGCCTTAGCTTGTGCGGAACGTCTCTATAGCGTCTTGGACCAAGAGGAAGTGAAAGAAAGTGGAAAGAAAGACTTGCAAGAAGAGGCTGTCGAAGGAGCTGTCCAATTTGATCATGTCAGCTTTGGGTATCGATCTGACCAGCCCCTCATAAAGGATCTCTCCATTTCCATCCCGCCGGCTAGTAAGGTAGCCATTGTTGGGCCAACAGGTGCTGGGAAATCAACCATGATTAATCTTCTCATGCGATTTTATGATGTAGATCAGGGTCGCTTGCTCCTAGACCAAGAAGCCGTGGATACCTATAGCCTAGCAAGCTACCGCAAGCAGTTTGGAATGGTCCTACAAGAGACTTGGCTCAAAGTGGGAACGGTTCATGAGAATATCGCATTTGGTCGACAAGATGCTAGTCGGGAAGACGTGATTCAAGCAGCTAAGGCTGCCAATGCTGATTTCTTTATTCAACAGCTTCCAGATGGCTATGATACCTATCTAGCTGATGCGGGAGATTCCTTATCTCAAGGACAAAGACAGCTTCTGACCATTGCTCGGGTCTTTCTTTCAGTGCCTAAGATTTTGATATTAGATGAGGCAACGTCTTCCATTGATACGCGGACGGAGTTGCTCATCCAGGATGCTTTTAATAAGCTGATGGTGGGTCGGACCAGCTTTGTGATCGCTCATCGCCTGTCTACAATTGAGAATGCAGACCTGATTCTTGTCATGGTAGATGGAAATATCGTTGAACATGGGGATCATTCTGAGTTGATGGCACAAAAAGGTGTTTATTACAAAATGCAAACTGCCCAACTTTCGAATCAGTAAGACAGAAAAGAGAGTGGGACAGAAATCGGTCATTCGTTAGAATTCGATTTCGTCGTCCCACCTCCGCACAGCTTCAACAGTCTGGGAGACTGTTGAAGGTTGCAGATAAAGGAAACTTTGTTTCCCTCATTAGGTCATATTTGGAGCTTAAAAAGCGAACAAAGAGCCCAGTCAACCACTGCGTCTTGCTCGACAATCCAAAGACAATTGAGAGGCTAGGACTTTTGTCCCAGCCTCTTTTGTTTATTCATGATGATCTTTTAAAAGATAGAGAAGAGAGAAGGCTAGGAGAGCCATAGCAATACCTAACACGGTAAAGATGAAAGCGTTGCTGTCGGAGATGAGACCAATGGTATTGAGGGCGAAAGGTGTAATAGCCGCTCCGAAGCTACATCCTAAGACGGCTACTGAGGTCACCTGGTTTAATCGTCTAGCAGGAATCTTGGCTGACAAGATTTGGAAAACCATGGTGAGAGCAGTGCTATACGTATAGCCAGAGAAGAGGGCGGATAGAGCAAGAAGAGGGATACTTGGTGAAAGGGCTACAGCCATCATGGAGAATCCATAAGCAATCCCAGCATAAGTGATCAATTTGCTCTTAAACAAATGAACGAGCCCAGAGAAGGTGAGACCAGCTAGAATTCCAATCAATTGCATAGCACTTAGAATAAAGCTGGCTGATTTGTGCTGATCCTTGAAAGTGTAAGCGACAATGCTTGGGATACGAAGAGTTATTCCAACATTACATAAGACAATCACGGCAGCCACAATAGCCAAGATAATGGTTAATTTCCATTCTTCTTTTTGGAGTGGTTCTTTATGTTTGGCTTGTGTATGCTGGCTTTCTTCTTGTTGGTGGTAAGGGACAAAGGCCATGAAGAGAAACAGAACGATTAATCCAGCTCCGTAGGCTAAAAAGCTAGAAGTCCAGCCGAATTGAAGGAGGAAGCCGACCAATAAAGTGACCAGGGCTGTCCCTACGACTTCAGCAGAACCACGAAATCCGAGAGTTTGGATCCGTTCACGTCCCTGGTAGCGTTCGCTGATAATAGATATAGCTTTAGCGTTGATCAAACCGACCCCCATCCCAAAAATGAAACGAGAAATGAAAAGAACAGGATAGGCTTGGTTAAAGAAAGGGACCATACCAAATAGTGAGAGTATGAAGAGTCCTGTAATAATCATCTTCCTCTCATCCAAGTAGCGTTCGATAATGGTATTTAGGAAGAGGGTGACCATAATCCCTGCGGATGGAAGAGATACCAAGAGTTCGATTTGACTTTTGGGGAGATCCTTATAGTATTCGAACATATAAGGAAGAGCGCTAGAAATCGAAAAAGATGTTGTTAATACAAGAGATAAAGAAAGGATACTAACCTTTTCTAATAATTTTTTCATAATCATCCTTCAGTCACATATTTGGTCAAAAGACACTCTACTATGGTATAGTTTTTTGCTTCATTTAGCAAGTTATTTAAATGAAATTTCTTAATATTTTTTATATTTTGAAGAAGAAAAAACTGGAGCTTTAACTCCAGTTTTAAATTGCAGAAAATGTATTCCTAGAAACTTTCCTAAGGTGAGTACGGACGTCAGCGAACTTCAAAGAAGTTCCATGACTTAGTTTTGAGCCTAAGGTCTCAAAACTCCCGAGTTCTTGAAATGATCTCATTTCAAGAACTTTAATCACAGCGGAAAGTTTCGGATATCCGACATCATTATTAGTTTCTTCAGGAATACTGAAAGAAGCAATAATGAATTCAGACTATAGCCACATGGGACTTTGTATTTTTTTAAACGTTTAACACTTTATCCAGGAATTCTTTCAATCGTGGGTGTTGTGGGTTATCAAAGATTTGGTCTGGTTTACCGTCTTCGAGGAATTCCCCATCAGCTGTGAAGATCACGCGATTGGCCACTTGGCGAGCAAATCCCATCTCGTGGGTGACGATAATCATGGTCATGCCTTGCTTAGCCAAATCCTTCATAACGTTGAGTACATCTCCGACCATCTCGGGGTCAAGGGCAGAAGTTGGTTCGTCAAAGAGCATGACATCTGGCTTCATTGCCAAACCACGCGCAATGGCTACCCGCTGTTTCTGTCCACCGGAGAGGCTGTCAGGGGAAACATCGGCTTTGTCCGCAAGTCCAACCTTTTCTAAGAGTTCCATTGCTAGTTCTCTAGCTTCTTCACGACTCATCCGTTTGTGCTCCAAGGGAGCAAACATGATATTTTCGATGACGCTCATATGGGGGAAGAGGTTGAAGTGCTGGAAGACCATCCCGACATTTTCACGAACGATATCAATATTAGTTTTAGGATCAGTAAGGTCATAGCCGTTCACGGTAATTTGTCCCTTGGTTACTTCCTCAAGAAGATTGAGACTGCGTAGGAAGGTTGACTTACCAGAACCAGATGGACCGATAATACAAACAACATCTCCTTCGTAGAATTTTGTTGAGATGCCTTTTAGGACCTCATTTTCACCGTAATATTTATGGAGGTCATGGACATCAATTTTTAATTTAGCCATTAGTTAGCCCTCTTTTCTAATTGTTTTGCAAAGCGTGTCAATAAAGTAATGATGACGAGGTAAAAGACAGCAAGGATTGCGTACATCTTGAAACTTTGATAGTTTCGAGCAATGATAATCTTACCAGTCTGGAAGAGCTCGACCAAACCGATAGCTGACACGATCGTCGTATCTTTCAGTGCAATGACAAATTGGTTGACGAAGTTTGGAAGCATCAGTTTAGTTGCTTGAGGCAAGATAATCTTGCGCATGGTCTTGCTATAAGAAATCCCGAGGCTTCGACTAGCTTCCATCTGTCCAGCTGGTACGGCTTGAATCCCACCACGAACAATCTCGGCAATATAAGCAGCAGCATTGAGTGAGAGAGCAATCGTACCTGCAAGGAAGTCATTGATTGGGGATTGGTGGCCCGTCATGGACTCGATTAAATTAGGAATTCCCCAGAAGATGAAGGCGGCAAGAATCATCAGTGGGATACCACGGATGACATCGACGAAAATCTCAGCAGTCCAACGAAGCCATTTATAAGGACTGACACTGAACATCCCGAAGATGATCCCGATCACCATAGCAATCGCAAATGAAAGAAGGGCTAGTGCAATAGTGACACCTAATCCACTTAACAATTGTTTGTAGTTGTTTTGGAGCAAGCCCCAGATAGTTGTCTCATCTACTGAGGTAGATTCTGTGGTTGATTCGCTATCGCTTGAAAGGTACTTATCCAAGATCTTTTGGTATTCGCCACTTTCTTTTAAGTTGGCCAAGCCGTTGTTAAACATCTCAATTAATTCATGGTTGGAACCTTTTTGAACGGCAAAGGCAATTTGCCCACTTGGAGTTCCTTCGATAGGCGTTTTAAATTTACGTCCTTGTTTAATGGCGTATTTGATAACAGGTTCGTCATCCATGATGGCAGCTACAGAACCTGAGTTCAAGCTGTCGTACATAGAAGCACCATCTGAAAAGGTTTTGATTTTGTAGCCATACTTGCTCTTGTTTTCCTCGAGGAAAGTTTGAGAAGCAGTACCATTTTTGACACCAACTGTTTTTCCTTTTAGATCTTCGTAGGAAGAAATTTTACTACTTTCTTGAACTGCTAGGATTGAATTCGTTGTGTAGTATGGATCTGAGAAGTCAAAAGTCGCCTTACGCGCATCAGTAACAGTCATCCCGGCAATCATTCCATCGGCATTACCATTCTGGACATCACTGACAGCAGCATCAAAACCTGGATTGCTAATTTCTAGTGTAAATCCTTGGTCTTTGGCAATGGCCTTAATCAATTCCATATCAATCCCAGTGTATTTACTTTGATCATTTTGGAAGACGAAGGGAGCAAAAGAGGAATCACTAGAAATTTTATACGTTTTCTTCTTAGGAGTCGCCTTTTGTCCTGCTTCAGTGCTCGTTTCTGGAACAACAGTAGTGCTAGCGGTAGTTGTTGCTGTAGATGATGATTGGCTGCTACCAGTCCATTTTTCAATAATTTGATCTAGCGTACCATCTTTCTTCATTTGGGCAAGAGCAGTATTGAACTGTTTGATGAGTTTTTCGTGAGAACCACCTTTTTTGACCCCAAAGGCAAAGCTTCCGACAGCTTCTCCTTCCATATTAATAGAAAGGTCTTGTCCTTGCTTAATAGCATATTCGATAACAGGTTGGTCATCCATAATAGCATCCACTGCACCGGTTGATAAACTGTTATTCATCAAATCACTGGTATCGAAGGTCTTGATAGTATATCCGTACTTGTCCTTGTTCTTTTGAAGGAAACGTTGGGCAGCAGTTCCATTTTTGACTCCAACCGTTTTTCCTTTGAGCTGGTCATAGGAAGTGATCTTGTTAGCTTTCTTAGTTGCGATCACGACTTTTGTATCATAGTAGGTATCGGACATAGTAAAGACTTGTTCACGTTCTTTGGTCTTGGTCATCCCTGCCATAATGGCATCGGCTTGCCCGGATTGGACCATGTTGACGGCCGCGTCAAAGCCTGGGAAAGACTTTTCTAAGGTCCAACCGTTGATTTCAGCGACCTTATCCAAGATTTCAACGTCAATTCCTTTATAAACTTGGTCTGAGTCCTTGAATTCGAAGGGCGCATATGCCGTATCGAAAACGACTTTAACCGTTTCTGCCTGTGCTTGACTCGCAAAGGCGAATAGTGGAAATAAGAAAAGCAAATAGGCTAATAGTTTTTTCTTCATTTCGTTCTCCTTTATATCTAATCCATTGTCTGATGAAGAGTAATGGAAGGGATACCCTCAGAGGGTTTAAAAAAATAAAGAATTCATACTGAAAACGAGTATGAATTTCATCATTTATTTTTTACAAGAACCATTATATCATAAATCAACCTTGAAAACAAGAAATTTCACCAATTCATGTTAGATTACCTAACATGAATGGATGTTGCAGGTTTGGGTTTTCTTTGTTACAATGGACCTATTAGATAAATGGAGGTTACTAATGAAGAAAGGAAAGATTATTCAGGATATAAAAACTAACACGTCGTTGCCAGTGCTCATTTCTACACTGTTCTATGTCTTTTTAACCTTCCTCTTTGTTGAAGGGGGACTATGGCTCGGTAGTGAATTAGTGGGACCATTTTCTTTGGTCATAGAGTTTTTAACAGAGCTTTTTTCACCAGGAAATGGAGGCGCAAGTGTTCAAGAGTTTTTCTACCATTATTTTCTTTATTATGAGCTCTTCAGTTTTGTATTCATTCTCATCCTCTTTATTATTTGGGTGAAGTTCATTGAGAAGAATCCCTTATCGACTTTAGGTTTTGTTAAAAAGAGCTGGCTTAAATATCTTGCCTGGGGGATTTTGCTTTCCCTTCTGCAAATGGGAGTGATTGCTCTTGTCTACCAGGTAGGTGGAATCGGGTCTTTTGAGCTAAATGAATTAAGTTTAGAACCCATCCTCTTTATTCTAGGGTTATTCCCATTTTGGCTCCTGCAAGGTGGGACTGAAGAAGTAGCGACGCGAGGCTGGCTCCTAACTCGGATTGCTGCAAGAGCTAATCTTCCTTTAGCCATCGCGATTTCTAGTAGTCTCTTTGGTATTCTTCATCTGGGAAATTCAGGAGTGACTTTCTTATCCGTCCTGAATATTGTCCTTGATGGGGTGCTAGCTGGTCTGCTTCTTATCTACACCGATAGCATTTGGCTAGTGGTGGCTCAGCACGGGACTTGGAACTATGTACAAGGAAATCTCCTTGGCTTTCAAGTCAGTGGGACGGGAGCAGATGCTTCTATCTTTAGCTTTACCATGGGATCAGGCCCCGACTGGCTGACCGGAGGAGCATTTGGTGCAGAAGGGTCAATCATCACAACTCTGGTTCTTCTATTATCCGTCGTGATTGTTTACCGCTTAGGGGAAAGAAATGAAAGAGTTGTTGATGAAGAAGTGTGAAATGGCTGATAGGAAATGATGATGAAAACGAAGACAGGCAAAAGTGCCTGTCTTTTTTATCAATTATAAATGAAGGAAAGCCGAACACATATTGATGAGTTCGGCTTATTCTATATAATGGGAATAATTAACTTGACTTGTGCACCATGATTAATATTTTCTAAATGCATCGTTCCATTATGAAGTTTCATGACGCGTTTCACGAAAGATAAACCAAGTCCATAGTGACTTTCTTGAGAAGGTGTTCTTGCTTGGTCATCTTTATAGAAAAGATTTCCAGCATGTTCTAATATATTTTTTGAAAAACTAGATTGGTTATTCCATATAGTTAGAACTAATTGACTATTTTCTTGTGAAATTGTTAGGTGAATTTGTGCATCATTTTCTTTTTGATGTTGTACAGCATTAGTAATAATATTTGTAATTGCTCGGAAGAATAGATTGGAATGAATTGCAATTTGTGTTGATGGGGTTACTGTATTTGAAAAAACAAAACGTGTATTTCTGGGGAGTAAAGGAGTGATATGTTCCTTCAATTGATGAGTTACTTGTTTAATTGATATATTTTTAAGTTGAATATCATGGTCGTAAAAGGTTTTTGAGTATTGGATGAAGTGGTTAAAATAATCGTTTAATTGAATACTTGCTTGCTCAAGATCTTTTAAACATTCCATTGCTTGAGGTGTTTGCTCGGTGGATTGTAAGAATTCAGCATTTCCTCTGATGACAGTTAGAGGGCTACGAAGATCATGTGCGGCGGTAGATACTTGAAACATGAGTTCTTTTTTTTGATCTTTTTCATTTTGAATTCTATCTTTTATATCAGATTGCATTTTTTCGATCAGATCATTTGTTTCAATAAATTCTTTAATTTGTAAAGGCGGATGATCATTTTTGTTGAAATATAGACTGCTATGATAAACCATGTTCATTTCTTTTTGAATCTTGGTTAATAATTGTCTAATATTGATTACAATGATAACAATTAAAATGATGCAAAGATAAATCCAAGAACTGACGCTAAAAAATAAAGCAAAGCGATTGGCATTTTTCTCATTAATTCCAGATACAGAAGATAGAAGAGCTGGAACTATGTAAAAAAGTATAAGGCATAGAAGAAATTGCCAAATGATTGTAAGGTAGGTACGCTTAATGAGCTGCTTGATTGTCAATTCTTTTGCCATTTGTATCCTCCTCCCCATACTGTTTTGATTGGATCGATTTGATGAATTTTAAATTTTTGTCTAATTTGATAGATGTATTCGGTGATTGACCGTAGTTGAGCATCAGAGCTTACAGGATAAAGGTAATTGTAAAGTTCTTCTATGCTAAATACTCTGTTTTCATTTTTGGCTAAAAGATAAAGTAAATCAAACTCTCGCTTAGTTAGCGATATTCTCTTTGATTGATAATAAACTTCTTGACAATCTCGATAAAAAGTAATATCTGCATTCATTTCTTCTTTAGAGGAATCGTGAGATCTTTCTTCTCTACGAAGATGCATTTGAATTCTTGCAATCAATTCTTTAATGCTGAATGGTTTTGTGATGTAATCATCGGCTCCGGCTTGTATTCCTTTTAGTAAATCTTCTTCAAAATCTTTAGCGGTGAGAAATAGGATTGGAGTAGTAATTTGAGAACGAATGGAACGACAAATTTCTAAACCAGAAATAGGCATCATGACGTCAAGTAAAATTAGATCGAATCCAGTAAAGTCACAGATATTAATCTCCTCTATATTCTTACGAGTTTCGACATCAAAGTTGTTCACTTTTAATGTATTTGCTATTAATCGTAAGATTTTTTCATCATCGTCAATGGCTAAAATTTTATACTTCATAGTTCCTCCAATTATATGAGCATATTATAGCAAATATAGAATGCAATTTGTTGAAAATGAAAAAAATAATTATTCTGAGAATTTCCTGATTTTCTCCTGTTATACTGGCTCCAAGTGAAGGTGAAATTTCACTAAAAGTCAGAAAGGAAATATAATGAATGATAACAATTCAAAATCTACATAAGGAATATAATAACAAAATTGTCCTTCAAAACGTGTCTTTCAAAGCTAAGAAAGGTGAGATTACTGGATTGATTGGACCGAATGGATCTGGAAAATCAACTTTAATTAGAATTTTACTTGGTTTAGAAAATAGTCAAATGGGGATGGCGTTGATCGATGGCAAAAAATACTCTCAATTGGGAGATAATCCTTTTGGTATTGTTGGATCATTCCTCGACAGTTGCCAACCTTACCCAACAAGAACAGGATTCCAGCATCTTCGGTGGATTGGATTAGCATGTGGCGTTGATAGAAATAGGTGCAAGGAATGCTTAGAGTTGGTGGGGTTAAGTGAAGCTAAACATAAAAAAGTAAAAGACTATTCATTAGGAATGAAGCAACGTCTTGGTTTAGCAACAGCCTTATTAGCAAATCCTGATATCTTAATTTTAGATGAACCAATCAATGGACTAGATCCAGAGGGTATACGCTGGGTACGCAATTTTTTACAATCTTTTGTCAATGAAGGTAAAACTGTCTTAATGACAAGTCATTATATGAGTGAGTTAGAATTAACTGTAGATCATTTGGTTGGTATTTCTAATGGAAAAATTGTTCTTGATGCTCCTACAAAAGATATTTTGAAACAGTTTGGATCTTTTGAGGAAGCATATTTTAAAGCGCTCGAAGGGAAAGAGGGTGAATAATATGTTAAAGCGTTCCTTTTTTAGTGATCTCTATAAATATAGTAGTTTACCTACTTTTAAATTCACTTCTCTTCTTATTTTGGGAGTCAGCATATTTTTTACAATTCAAAATATCCAGGTGATAAATGCCTTAGTAGAAGGAAATGGCCAAGCAGTTAACCTTGATCCGTCTATGTTATCGTCGAATCCAGTCTATACAGTCAGGGATGCCCTCTTATCCTCACCGTACCAAGCAAGTGTTATTTTTTTACCAATCTTGGTTTCCCTTGTCTATTCAACCCATTACCAATTTGGTGATGATAATTTTACTCAGTTATTGATTCCTAACTGGAAAGTTGGTCTTACTGGTTTTATTGCTAGTTCGATTGTCCTATCGTTACTTTCCACTTTAATCTTATCTATAGTAAATGCTGTTCTTTTACTCATTTTTCTAGATTCAACTTTAAAGAACTATTTAGAATTTACAATGTTTTTAGATGTCACGATAAGAGTTATGATATTTGCGATTGTTCTCACTTTATTAGCTATATTTTTAATAAGACTAACAAAAAAATCAATGTCTTCATTAATTGCAATCGTTTTATTATTAGTCATCACTTTGTCAGGTATTTTAAGAGGAATTTCCTCGAAATTAGAGAATCTATTGCCTTTGATTGGAGCAAAATCATTTGCTTTTGGCAGAATTGAAGGGACTCAAACGAGTCAATTGTATGGATTTACTCTTTTAGTGGTTGAAGGGATCTTGTTCTTGGTATTAATAATTGTTGTAGAAAAGATTCGAATGGGGAGGAAGAATGGCAAGTCTATTTAGAAGTCTTATCGTCAAAAAATATAGTTTAAAACCCGTAAAGTACCAGATAGCCATACAGTCTCTTTTAATAGGTTTTGTGTGTCTATTGAGTGTGTTACCAGTTGCAATTAATGGTGCAATTGTAGAATTATCTTTAAAGCAAGCTCTTGTTTTTGCATCAATGCTTTCTGTTGGTATTGGATGTGTTAATGCATTTGTTGAGTTACAATCACACGAAACAAAACTAGTTTATTTGGTAAGCGGAAAAAGGATCTTAAGTTCAATTAGGATCCTGTTCATAGAGTTATTTGATGTATTACTACAATCAACCTTATATTACATTGTACTGCTTATATGGTTTCATTTTTTTAGGAGCGAAAATGGTGTCAGTTTAGAAATTTTCTGTTTCTTTTTGATTGGCTCCATCCAATACTTTTTGATTTCTTACTTTTTAAGTTATTTTTTCAAAAGTCCAATGGGAAGTTTAGCTATTTTGTTGCTATTTCCTATTTTGGTACAACCATTCATAGAAAGAGTAATGGAACCATTGACTAGTTACCTATTTTATAATATTGTTGCGGACACAATACTAGGGAGAGCTTCCTATTTGCAACTCTGTACTTACGTTATTGGACTGGTATGTTCACTTGGAGTAACTCTCTACCTCTTGGTAAGGAATCAAGAAGTTAAGTAGAAAAGTGATACCGAAAAAATGTTACTGATGTGTAAGCCTTAATCATTTGTAAGTCATTGATAATGCAGTTTATTACATATTGCATTGTTTTATAATAAAAGACAAGACTTTCGAAGAATTTTCGAGAGTCTTATTTAGTTTTCATACTAATACATGTCCAATTTATCATATTTTAAATTAAGCATGTACTGAATTAATGGATTATGTTGTTACGTCTTGTATCTCTCTGTCATTTCCCATCTCAGAGAATTCTGGTGATTTATGGTAAAATAAAGTCTATATATGTGAGGACAAAGAGATGATTAACCGAATTACAGACAACAAATTTAAACTGGTCTCCAAATATCAACCGTCTGGGGATCAACCGCAAGCCATCGAGCAGTTGGTGGATAATATCGAGGGGGGCGAGAAAGCCCAAATCCTGATGGGGGCAACTGGTACGGGAAAGACCTATACCATGAGTCAGGTCATTGCCCAGGTTAATAAGCCGACCCTGGTTATCGCCCACAATAAAACCTTGGCGGGCCAGCTCTATGGGGAGTTCAAGGAATTTTTCCCTGAAAATGCGGTCGAGTATTTCGTCTCTTACTACGATTACTACCAGCCAGAAGCCTATGTGCCATCGAGCGATACCTACATCGAAAAAGATAGCTCGGTCAACGATGAGATTGACAAGCTTCGTCACTCAGCAACCTCCGCTCTTTTAGAACGTAATGACGTCATTGTCGTCGCATCTGTTTCCTGTATCTATGGTCTGGGTTCGCCTAAGGAATACGCGGATAGCGTGGTCAGTCTGCGTCCAGGTCTGGAGATTTCTCGTGATAAATTGCTCAACGACTTGGTGGATATCCAGTTTGAGCGTAACGACATCGACTTTCAACGGGGGAAATTCCGTGTCCGTGGGGATGTAGTAGAGATTTTCCCTGCCTCTCGGGATGAGCATGCCTTTCGGGTTGAGTTTTTCGGGGATGAGATTGACCGCATCCGTGAGGTTGAAGCTCTGACTGGTCAAGTCCTTGGTGAAGTGGACCACTTGGCGATTTTCCCAGCCACTCACTTTGTGACCAATGACGATCATATGGAAGTGGCCATTGCCAAGATTCAGGCTGAATTAGAAGAGCAGTTAAAGGTTTTTGAAAAAGAAGGCAAGCTCTTGGAAGCTCAACGGCTGAAGCAACGCACCGAGTACGACATTGAAATGTTGCGAGAGATGGGCTACACCAATGGGGTGGAAAACTATTCTCGTCACATGGATGGACGGAGCGAAGGAGAACCACCGTACACCCTTCTGGACTTCTTCCCAGAAGATTTTCTCATTATGATTGATGAAAGTCACATGACCATGGGACAAATCAAGGGCATGTACAATGGAGACCGCTCGCGCAAGGAGATGTTGGTCAACTATGGCTTCCGTTTGCCATCGGCCTTGGACAACCGTCCTCTCCGTCGGGAAGAGTTTGAAAGCCATGTCCACCAGATCGTTTATGTATCTGCGACGCCAGGCGACTATGAGATGTCACAAACGGACACTGTGATTGAGCAGATCATTCGTCCGACCGGCCTTCTGGATCCAGAGGTGGAAGTGCGTCCTACCATGGGGCAAATGGATGATCTCTTAGGTGAGATCAATGCGCGTGTGGAACGTGGAGAGCGGACCTTTGTCACGACCTTGACCAAGAAGATGGCAGAAGATTTGACGGACTACTTCAAGGAAATGGGCGTCAAGGTCAAATACATGCACTCGGACATTAAGACCTTGGAGCGGACAGAAATCATCCGTGATTTGCGTCTGGGAGTCTTTGATGTCTTGGTCGGAATCAACCTCCTTCGTGAAGGGATTGACGTACCGGAAGTCAGCTTAGTTGCTATTCTCGATGCTGACAAGGAAGGTTTCCTCCGTAATGAGCGTGGGCTGATCCAGACCATTGGTCGTGCTGCCCGTAATAGTGAAGGACACGTTATTATGTATGCGGACACCATGACCCAATCCATGCAAAAAGCTATCGATGAAACGGCTCGTCGTCGGCAGATTCAGATGTCCTATAATGAAGAGCATGGCATCGTCCCACAAACCATTAAGAAAGAAATCCGTGACCTGATTGCTGTAACTAAGGCAGTTGCTAAGGAAGAGGACAAGGAAGTTGACATCAATAGCCTCAATAAACAAGAACGCAAAGAATTGGTCAAGAAACTAGAGAAACAAATGCAAGAAGCCGTCGAAGTGCTTGACTTCGAGTTGGCAGCTCAAATCCGTGATATGATGTTGGAAGTCAAGGCCTTGGATTGAGGGATAAATATGATCTATTTAAGAAAACTAATAGAAGAAGATTTGGTGTCTTTGTGGGAAATTGCTTATTCACAATCTAATCCAATTTGGAAGCAGTATGACGCTCACTATTATGACGATTATCAGTATTTTCCTAATTTTCAAGAATTTAAACTAAAAAAATCAGAATCCACTCTAAACAACTCAAATCGACTTGGTATTTTTGTTGATGATAAACTAGTTGGGACTGTTTCCCGCTACTGGGTATGTAAAGAAACAAGATGGATGGAATTGGGAATTTGTATTTATGATAACAAGTTTTGGAACTCTGGAATTGGAAAAACTGCTATGCTACAGTGGATAGATCGGACATTTCAGGATTACTTGGAGTTGGAGCATCTTGGTTTAACAACTTGGTCAGGAAATTTTGGTATGATGAAATTGGCTGAAAAATTAAGAATGAAAAAAGAAGCTTATATTCCAAAAGTTCGTTATTATCAAGGTGTTTATTATGATAGTATTAAATACGGTATTTTGAGAGAAGAATGGGAGGAAACAAATGGTCATCACTATCAAAGTAATGGAAACTCCTGAAGAGATAGAAGGCAAGTCCCTCGTTCATTGGCAAACGTGGAGAGAGGCTTATGACGACCTTTTGCCTGCAGAATTTCAGGAGACAATGACATTAGATAGATGTCGTTTCTTTAGTCAAAACTATCCAGAAAATACCTTGATTGCGATGGATGGAAAGAAGGTAGTTGGTTTTATCAGTTATGGAAACTTTCGTGATGAGGCTGTTCAAGCTGGTGAAATTATTGCCTTATATGTTTTAAAAGACTATTACGGAAAAGGTATTGCTCAGAAATTAATGACGGAAGTTCTGAGTGCTCTTGATCATTTCTCTGAAATTTATTTATGGGTATTAAAAGAGAATAAGCGAGCCATTGCTTTCTATCAAAAAATGGGTTTTACTTTTGATGGCCAAGAAAAAATACTTGAACTTGGAAAACCTGTTAAGGAATTGCGGATGATGTGTTCTTCAAATAAAAATTCCTAAAGGACGTATCTATCAATCTTTGAGCCATTATCAATTAATCAAGTATAAAGAGTGAAAGAGATAGAACGAAAAAAAGAGTTGGAGGAGAATACGAATGAAAATATTAGTCATCCATGGGCACCCTGATAAGGAAAGTTACTGCCAAGCGATTTTTCAGACAATTGTAAGCAATTTGGATACAAGCCGTCATGAGATTATAACTATTAATCTTAATGAAGAGGATTTTGATCCTGTTTTACGTTATGGTTACCGAAAACGGATGGAGGAAGATCCTTTTATCCTTCGTTCCCAAGAATTGATCCAGTGGGCGGATCACCTGATCTTTGTTTATCCCATCTGGTGGAGTAGTATGCCCAGTCTCCTGAAAGGTTGGATTGATCGGGTCTTTACACCGGGGATTGCCTACTCGGCCAATGATCAGGGCAGCTTTGTCTGGAATTACCTCAGAGGCAAACAATTTAAGAAGTTGCTCAAAGGGAAAACAGCCAGTATTTATGCGACTTCCATGGCCCCTACTTGGTGGTACAAGATTTTTTCAGGCCCTCTCAACATTCCTGATAGTTACGGCATTTCTGTCTTGAAAAATGCTGTCTTGAACCATTGTGGGATTAAAACCAAGCGTGTCTGTATTTTAGGGGAAGTTGGACGGGATGTGAATACAGCTAGCGTCCGTGAACAGCATCTCCAAAAGGTAGCAGTAGAAGTGAAGAAACTCTGTTGAAAAGTCAGTTTCTTCTTATAAGTTAGTGTCTTTAGTTGTGTTTTGAATAGGATTTGGTTAAACTATCAATATAATATAAAAAATAGGGATGATCCAATATGTTGCTATTTATCTATATAATCTATGTCATTTCTTCAATTTCAAAAATGAAAAGAGAAGGTCAAAGGGTTTCTATTTTTACTTATTTGATTGTTTACGGCCTATTGATTCTCTCTTTGTTTATGTTCTATTTCAGATTTTTGGCATTTTTATTTAGCCCTTTACCATTTTTCGGCTTTCTAGCGGATCTGGCTATTGGCGGTATGATGCTATCGCTTAAAATGGTTATTGCTCTTGCTTTGCTTTTGTTATCTCTTAGCCTATACTTAGATAGCAAAAAAAGTGATCCGGATGCGCCTCTCGTTGATCATTGGATACGATTGGGTGTTCATATTCTATTGATCATTATTTAAGGCAAGAACTCCACTTTCAAGCCTGAATGTGGATTTTTTGTCCCTTGAGATTTGCAACCCACCAGAAATGGAAGTAAAAAATCTCAAATGAAGGTATCCATTCAATGCACATTGACCTAGTTATGGATTCGCTTTATAATAGGATTAGTTATAGCATTTCTCTATAAGGAGTCTTCTCTATGCTTAAGCAGTTAAATGGTTTTAAAAAGTTTTATTTATTCTCTTTAGTTTTTTTCGTCATTGAATTACTATTAGTAGTTTTTGGTCTATCCTTTATTCCGATTCTCTGCAGTTTATGGTTTGACTCTCTGGTCTTCGTATTATTTTGCCATTTTTGGACCAACTTTTATAAAAAGAGAGGAACGGAATCGAGTCATGTTTTCTCATTGATTTTTAGTTTTATTTTGCTTTTGTTTTTTGGGTTCATGTTAAACATGTCAATATCTATGTCACCTAATACAATAATCCCACCAATTTATCACAACGCAAGAATGGAAGGGAACTACGTGATTATTGATCACGGCTCTTACGAACATGGCATTGGCTTATGGAGTGTCTATAGAACTATGTATCATAAGCTAGTTAATCCTTTCATCATGGAGTTGTAATGCCTTTCGCTATGAATCTGGTACTAGAGTATTTGGGAAAAGTAGAAATGAAGACGGTATTTTATTCTCATTTCTTATTTTCAACTATCTTATTTGCATGTACAAGTTCCGGTTAATACAGTTAATGGCAACCAATAGAGAGTATTTTTTAAACTTTCGCTGTTGTTTTCCCTTAAGGGACAGTAGCATGCCGAAAAATCAAAGCAAAGGTATAAAGGAGTTTCAATCCCTTTATTATGAAAAAAGATAAGATAGAGACAGATTAAAAATATAATGAGAAGAAAGGTTTCTATGTCACGCGCAACATCTACCATTCTAACAAATCTATGTCTGATTGAAGACTGTACATCGAATAAGGTGGTCCTCCAATACCGGTCACCTGAAAAAAATCACTGGTCCGGCTATGCTTTTCCAGGAGGCCACATTGAAGAAGGTGAGAGTCTGGTTGAGTCTGTCATCCGAGAGATTAAAGAAGAAACCGGCCTAACGATCTCCAATCCCCAGCTAGCAGCTGTGAAAAACTGGCAGTTGGAGGATGGAACTCGCTATATTGTCTTTTGCTACAAAGCAACAGAATTCACCGGCCAGCTAAGATCGTCTGAAGAAGGAGAAGTTTCTTGGGTTGAGAAGGACCAATTAGAAAAGTTGGACTTATCCTACGACATGCTTCCTCTGCTGGAAGTGATGGAAGACCCAGACCTATCCGAGTACTACTATCGCAAACGGACAGACGATGGTTGGGATAAATTTCGCTATTAAGGAGTTGGGTTCCACCAGCTCTTTTCTTTGTACCTTTGTCAATGATGTGGGACCATAAATGTTATTTTGAAGATAACTATTTGGTGAACTTTACTAGGAGCTAGCTCCTAGTAAAGATTTTCTGTTATCGATAGGAGATTTCCATCCTAAAGTTTGCATAGGGAGTTGTTTGGAGCGATAAAGATATGTTTTCATCTGCTTGATGAGATCGTCATAAGAGAAGAAAGTAAGGTGTTGGTAGAAACGTCGATTGTCATTTCTATGACTGCGTTCAACCTTGCCATTATGCCTTGGTGTTCGAGGACGAATCAGCTTGTGTTCAATGCCAAGTTCTTGACAAAGTAGATCAAGTGGGTGAACTTGTTTAGTCTCTTTGAAATGAGTGAACTCGAAGCAATTATCTGTTTGAATGATTTTTGGTTTATAGCCAAAGTGTTTGATAGCCATTTTGAGAAATTGAATCGTTGAGTGGGACGATTGCTCTTTGAAAGGGAAGATAAAACGTTCTCGGCTGGCCTCATCAATGACAGTATACTGGTAGAACTTGTCAGGTAGTTTACCTGTGTAGCAGTGAGTCGGTACGTATTTGACATCCATCTGCCACTTGATACCGAGTTTAGTCGGAGTGTCATATGGTTTCGGTACATAAGGCTTCTGCTTTGTTTTAGAGGATTTGAAGAAGTCCAGTTTTCTCAAGATTCTAAAGAGTGAGCAAGGATGCCTATTGTATCCCTTATTGTTTTTTGAGCTTGTAGAAGATTTCGATGAGAGTTGCCGTTGGATTTCTTTTGATGCAGTTTTTAATCCAGGTTATCTCTTGCTTGGTATGAGCTTTTGGATGCGGTGTTAGAGGGCGATGAGAGCGGTCTTTCAGAGATTCTTTGTGCCGTCGAATCGGTTGTTCCAGCGCATGAGAGAGGCTTTTGAGACCTTGTAGCGTTGTCAGATGAAGGCGACAGAGGCACCATTTCGGTAGGTTTTAACAGCGTGGTACCGTGTCTCTAGAGTATGTGGTAGATAGCGAAGATTTTGTGATATACTAGTCATGAGAAGATTCCTTTTTGGTGAGTGGTGGTACTCTTATCATATCAGGGAATCTTCTTTTTGACTTCTAGAAGTCTCACATCTATTGTAACGCTACAATTCCAATTTTAATATATTGGGTTCATGTCTTGCACTTAATGAAAATTTATCGTATAATCAAATTATCCGTAATTTTTTTACGGTAAAAAGGAGGTGCTGAAATGTTACAAAAATTTACAGTAAAAGGCTTTAAAAATTTTGAAACAAAAATTGAATTTGACTTAAAATCTGGAAATTATTCGTTTAATAACAGCGTAGTAAAAAATAATATACTTAGAACTGCAGTAATATATGGAGATAACGCCTCAGGAAAATCTAATCTAGGTTTAGCTATTATGGACATTATAACCCATCTTACTGATAATGAAAAAAATAGTGATGATTATAAAAAGCATTTTTTAAATTTAGAAACTATGCCTAAGTTTGCTGAATTTGAATATACATTTAATTTTAGTAATCACATTGTTAAATATAATTACTCTAAGCGTAGCTATGATGAAATTGTTTGTGAAGAACTATTTATAGATGATGAATTAATTATTCAGTATAATAAAGAGAGACAGTTTAGGACTATAAATTTAAAAAATGGCAGGGAAATTAACTTTGATAAATTAAGAAACGACCAATCTCTAGTAAAACTTGCTTATGTTTATTCAACAGGAGCAGATAACATTGAGGGAACTAAGGATGACATTTTTAACAGATTTATTAAGTTTGTTGAATCGATGTTATCTTTCGACTCAATATATGGTAATCATTATCAGGGATATACGACAGGTAATGGCGGTATAGCTTCGACAATTATTGAAAAAAATAAAGTAAAAGATTATCAAGAATTTCTGTCTGATTTGGATATTAAATATGACTTATTTGAAAAAGAAATTGATGATACAAAATATATTTTTGTAAAATTTCCTTCTGGGAAAGAGGCTAATTTCTTTAGCATTATGTCAAAGGGAACAGTTGCCTTATCATTATTTTATATGTGGTATATGCAAATGGAAGATGGTATTCATTTTATGTTTATTGATGAATTTGATTCTTATTTTCATCATGATGTGTCCAGAAAATTGATACAAAAACTCAAAGAATCTACCAGTCAAATTATTTTAACAACACATAATACTGCAAATATGTCTAACTCTATTTTAAGACCGGATTGTTATTTTACTATTTCTAATAACAAAATTGCTAACATTGCGGATCGTTCTGGTCGTGAAATTCGTCAAGCACAAAATATTGAAAAAATGTATCGCGCAGGAAGTTTTGATAATGAGTAATATATTATTTATTGTTGAGGGAGCTAAAGATGAACCGAAATATATAGAACAATTTATTCAATATCACAAAGAGGTTATGGAAAAAAATGGAAATCATGTTTCTCCAATTATTGTTCAGAGCTATGGTACATTAATTTATGATTTATATAGAAAAATTTCTAGTTATAAAATGGACGATGAATTTGAAACAATTCCTGTCCTACTAGAACTATTAAAATCTAAGTCTATAGCATATGATGCTGAGTTAGATGATTATGAAAAGTTCTCGGACATTTTTCTTTTTTTTGACCTAGATGCACATTACTATTGTAAGCGTAAAGATCGAAATGAAATTCTTTGTGAGAGTATGAATGATTTATTGTCTTTCTTTAACGAATCAACGGAAAAAGGGAAATTGCTAATCAGTTATCCTATGTTTGAAGCTTTAAAATGTTTTAATGATGATTTTATAAATGAGAGTAATGTAACACTCCATTCGTTTAATATTTATGAGGTTGAGAAAAAAGGTAGCAGTACAACATTCAAGCAAAAATATAAGTGTATATCTTCAGATTGTTATAATAATCCAGATTACTCTAATGAGAAAATTGAAAAATTGGTTCAGTATTTTATATATGGTTCAATGCATTTGGTTGAAAATGAAGCTAATATTACCAATTCTGAGAGTATATTTATAAATCAATTTGAAAAATTTATCAAACCAAATGAACAAGTAGTTATTTTATCTTCTTTCCCACATTTTATAGTTGATATTTTTGGAATAGAAAAATACGTTGACGATATGAAGCGAAAAGTTTACCTAAAAGACATTTCGGAGCATCCTTAGAGCCTTTTAGTTTGTTGTAATTGGCAATCAATCTTTCAGAATATTATTAATAATACATTAATTCGTTGGACCGTGCTAAGTAATTATTTTTGTATCCTTACTTAAGGAAATTGTAAATTAAGGAATATACATAATGATTACTTAAACAGCCACCATATTGACCAATATCTGTATTATTGAAGAGCCTGCGAATAGAGTTGTCCTTCAATACCGCTCACCTGAAAAGACTCACTGGGCTGGCTATGCCTTTCCTGGAGGACATATTGAAGAAGGTGAAAGCCTTGCAGAATCAGTCATTCGTGAAGTTTACGAAGAGACAGGTCTTACGATTGCAGCTCCCAAACTCGTCGCAGTCAAAGACTGGGAGCCAGATGAGGGAGGTCGCTATATCGTCTTTTGCTACAAAGCGACAGAATATACTGGCCAGCTAAGATCGTCTGAAGAAGGAGAAGTTTCTTGGGTTGAGAAGGACCAATTAGAAAAGTTGGACTTATCCTACGACATGTTTCCTCTGCTGGAGGTCATGGAAGACCCAGACTTGTCCGAGTACTATTATCGCAAACGGACAGACGATGGCTGGGAAAAATGTCGCTATTAAGGAGTTGGCTTCCACCAGCTCTTTTCTTATTCTTGTAAGAAGTGGAAAAAAGTAGTATGATGAAAGGGTTTAGGAATACCTTATATAGGGGGAAGAAGGCTTAACATGAAAGATTTTCACTTCGATGCAATTGCTGCATTTGAAAATTATGAGATCGAAACCATGAGAGATGGTCATGTCGTTGTGACTACTAAGGTGGTCGAATCGTCTCTCAATTATTATGGAAATGCGCACGGCGGCTATCTCTTTACCCTGTGTGATCAGATCAGTGGTTTGGTCGTGATTTCTCAGGGGGTAGATGGGGTAACCTTGCAGTCTTCTATCAATTACTTGAAAGCCGGACGTCTAGGAGATGTCTTGACCATCCACGGGGAATGTGTCCACAGTGGGCGGACGACTCGAGTAGTGGATGTCGATATCACCAATCAGGAGGGTGCCAATGTCTGTAAGGCCACCTTTACTATGTTTGTAACGGGAGAAAGAGATGAATCAGCAAAAGTACGCATTTAAAAACTATATTTTCGATTTTTATGGAACCTTGGTTGACATCGAAACAGATGAGGGCAATCCAAGTTTATGGGATACCATGGCCCAAATCTACCAATCCTATGGGGCTCATTATACAGGAGAAAGCCTGCAAGTCCGTTATAAGGAGTTGGTGCGGCAAGCTGAGGAAAGTATCGCGAAAGAAAAACATGTGACCTATCCTGAGGTTGATTTGACAGTGATCTTTGTTCAACTCTATCTAGAGAGTCATCCAACTGGAGCAAGTGTCCATCATCTCAGAGAGTGGGGACGCTTGATAGCACGGACCTTTCGTGTCCTCTCACGAAAACGCTTGGAGCTTTACCCACACACGAAAGAAGTCTTAGAAGATATGAAGGTTGCAGGTTGTCGGCTCTACCTCTTATCTAATGCACAAGCGGACTTTACCAACCCAGAGATTGATTTGCTCGGCTTGAGAGAGATTTTCCATGATATTTATCTGTCGTCAGATGCTGGGATTCGCAAACCTCAGTTCGAATTTCTCGTGAAAGTGATCAAAGAACACCAGTTGAATTCTGATAAAACGGTCATGGTAGGGAATGACTTCACTACAGATGTAGCTGTAGCGAAAAGTATTGGTATGCAAAGTATCTTGATCAATACCTTCCCGTACTCTGAAGAAGAACTACGAGATAGGAGTCAAGCAGGAGTACGCGTGATTCGAGGCATTCAAGAATTGCAAGAAGATTAAAGGTTATCATCGATTCTAGGATGCCGAGTTGCCTCCTCTTTTATATAAACTGTTAGAGTTGAGCAGAATTTGTCAAAACGTCCCTTTCATGGTATACTATGGGAGTTAATTTTGCTAAGGAGATTGAAATGAATAACTTACCAAACTGTCCAAAATGTCATTCAGAATATGTCTATGAAGATGGAGCCCTCTTGGTCTGTCCAGAATGTGCTTATGAATGGAACCCAGCTGAAGTCGTTGAAGAAGATGGTGTCGTTGCGATTGATGCCAATGGAAACAAATTGGCTGATGGGGATACCGTCACCTTAATCAAAGACTTGAAAGTCAAGGGTGCACCAAAAGATTTGAAACAAGGAACGCGCGTGAAAAACATTCGCATTGTTGAAGGCGACCACAACATCGATTGTAAGATTGATGGCTTTGGCGCAATGAAACTCAAATCAGAATTTGTGAAGAAGATCTAAAAATAAGAAGAAGGGCCTGGCCCTTTTCTTTCAGGAGAATACTATGAAATTCAAACTATTGTTTAGCTATCGTTTTCTATTGTTTATCTTGAGTGTCATTGGTGTTTATCTGCAACTCACCAAGCATGGTGGCTTTGGGATGATGCTCTATTACACTATTTTATCCAACATGTTGGTCATGGTCTTCATGGGTGACATGGTTTGGCGCATGCTTCGTGGTCGTTCGACCCAAACCCAGGGCTATCTTCGCTTGAAGGGTGGGGTCACCATGTCTATCATGATCACCTGTGTCATCTATCACTTTATGCTAGCACCCATCGCGACACCTGAGAAGTTTTACCGCTTGGAAAACTTCCTCTGTCACTACATTGTTCCCTTGATGTTCTTTTTTGATACTCTGGTGATTGATAAACCAAAACAGTATCGGAAGTTAGATCCGTTGGCTTGGACTGTGCTTCCCGTTCTTTATATGCTTTTTGCTCTTCTCAACGGTTTGCTTCTTAAATGGCCAGTACCTGGCGCGAAAGACAGTCCTTTCCCTTATTTCTTTATCAATGTCAATCGTTTCGGCTGGCTCTATGTCGTTAAGATGGCGACGATCATTTTTGTCGCTTATTTAGTCGCTGGTTGTGGTTTGTTTGCCTTGAAGAAAATTGGTAAAAAGGAACGGACCATCATTGAATAGAAGGATTGTGACCATAAATCCGAACATTACTAGAAAAAAATAATTTTTTTCTTGCATCCCTCTATAAACTGTGATATAGTATGGATAATTAAATAGTCCTTTAATCCTGTCCCGTGAGGCAGGCAAGGAGTCTGATCAAAATAAGGGGTAGACTGGATGCGTTCTAGATACTATCTCTTAGCATTTTTCTGAAGCCTCCTTGCAAAGGGAGGCTTTTTTCTATCAATTAGGAGGAAAAGATGAAGATCAAAGAAGTCGTTGATGATTTAACGATGAAGCGGGCGATTACTCGCATCACCTATGAAATCATCGAACGGAATAAGGATCTGAGCCAAATTGTTTTGGTAGGGATCAAAACTCGTGGCGTATTCATTGCCAATCGCATCAAAGAACGGTTAGCACAGCTAGAACAAATAGAAGTTCCAGTCTGTGAATTGGATACCAAGCCTTTCCGTGATGATATCAAAGTAACAGAAGATTCAACCGTTTTACCAGTAGATATTACTGGCAAAGATGTCATCTTGATTGATGATGTCCTTTATACAGGTCGGACTATTCGAGCAGCCATCGATAATCTTGTCAGTCGCGGACGCCCATCGCGTGTCAGCCTGGCTGTCCTAGTGGATCGTGGTCATAGAGAATTGCCGATCCGACCAGATTATGTTGGAAAGAACATTCCAACAAGTCGATCAGAGGAAATCATTGTCGAAATGACGGAGCTAGATGGTCAAGATCGCATCTTGATCGAGGTGAGTGAATAAGGTAGTTTTCAAATCGTCGCTATATACAGGAGCGACTGAGGGAGCTTCCTGTATCGTTTTCACATATGCATATCTTTGGAATGGAGTTACAACATGTCTACAAATCAAATCGCACTTAAAAACCTTGTCTCAATGGAAGCTTTATCAAACGAAGAAGTTATGGCCTTGATTAAGCGTGGGATTGAGTTTAAAAATGGAGCAAAAGCTCATTATGACGAGCAACATATCGTGGCTAACCTCTTCTTTGAGTCGTCAACACGTACGCACAAAGCATTTGAAGTGGCTGAGTTGAAATTAGGTTGTGATCTCCTTGACTTTGATGTGAAAACGAGCTCTGTAAACAAGGGTGAAACTCTCTACGATACAATTTTGACCATGTCAGCTCTCGGAGTTGATATCTGCGTCATCCGTCACCCAGAAGTAGACTACTACAAGGAATTGATTGAAAGCCCAACCATCACAGCCTCTATTGTCAACGGGGGCGATGGATCTGGTCAACACCCAAGCCAAAGTTTACTAGACTTGATGACCATCTACCAAGAGTTTGGTCACTTTGACGGTTTGAAGGTTTGTATCGCTGGTGACTTGGATCACTCACGGGTTGCAAAATCCAATATGCAAATCTTAAAACGCTTGGGGGCAACCCTTTACTTCGCTGGTCCAGACGAATGGAGAAGTGAAGAATTTGAAGAGTATGGAACCTTTGTCACCATCGATGAAGTGATTGAAGAGGTTGATGTGATGATGTTCCTCCGTGTTCAACACGAGCGTCATGACTATGAGTCTCTCTTCTCAAAAGAAAACTACCATCGTTTGCATGGGTTGACACAAGAACGCTATGATCGTATGAAAGACACAGCCATCTTGATGCACCCAGCTCCAGTAAACCGTGATGTGGAAATTGCCGACCACTTGGTAGAAGCACCTAAATCACGCATTGTGGAGCAAATGACCAACGGTGTCTTCGTCCGCATGGCTATCATCGAAGCAGTATTAGCTGGACGTAAATAATAGATTAGAAAAAGAAAGGAGAAGTGAGAGGGTCTACAATCTGGTGGTCTTTTCTCACTTTTCTTTTTGGAGTTTGTAAGGAGAATTTATGGTAAAACGTCTCTTGGTATTAGAAGATGGGACGGTTTTTGAAGGAACTGGTTTTGGAGCGGATACCTATGTTAGTGGCGAATTGGTCTTGAATTCTGCCATGACGGGTTATCAGGAGTTGATCACCGACCAGTCCTATAAGGGGCAAATTTTAGCCTTTACATTTCCAGTTATCGGTACAACAGGGATTAACCGAGATGATTATGAATCGATTTTTCCAGGTTGTCTAGCAGTGGTAGTGCACCAATTAGCAAGCCATCCAAGTAATTGGCGCAAACAGCTGTCCTTAGATGCTTACCTGAAAAAACACAACATTCCAGGGATTCAAGGAGTGGATACTCGAAAGCTGGCTAAAATTGTTACAGAACATGGAAGCATGAAGGCTACAGTGGTTAATGAAGGGGATGCGATTGAGCATATCCTAGATCAACTTCGGGCAACCGTCTTGCCTTTTGACCAAGTCCGTCAAGTATCGACTAAAACCCCTTATGCTGCACCAGGATTTGGGAAGAGTATTGTCTTGATCGACCTGGGCTTACGCCACTCCGTTTTGCGTCAATTAATTGCGAGAGGATGTAATGTAACGGTCGTTCCCTATTCCGTTAAATTAAAAGAATTGAAGGATTTGCAGCCAGATGCGATCATTCTATCCAGTGGTCCAGGGAATCCCCATCATATTGATAGTATTTGCCAGATGATTGCTAAAATTGATCCTCATATTCCGATCATGGGGATCGGCTTGGGGGCAGAATTACTAGCCCTTGCCCACGGAGGAAGCCTCACCAAACTAAAAAGTCCTCATCGAGGACTCAACATTCCTGTAAAAGAGGTCGCTACCGGGAAAGTCGAAATCACTAGCCAAAATCATCAGTACAACATCGAACGCGATACGCTTCCACGTGATTTTCTGATAACGCATGAAGAGCTTCATGATCACTCTATTGAGGCCTTTCGTCATCGCTACCTTCCTTTAATTGGTGTCCTCTACCATATTGAGTCCAGTCCAGGACCAAGGGAAAGTCTCTATTTCTATGATGAATTTATGGATCTGATTGAAAGTAAATCGGACGAAAGAAGGGAGGAGCTATGGTCATGAATCAAGTAACGCTTTTGTGTGCAGAATCTTTTAATGATGTCAGTTTGCTTGGAGCACTCACTTCTTGTCCCTTATTAAAAGAACGTGGCTTCCAAACTGAAATCCTCTATTGTGGAGATGAGAATGCTATCACCAAAGAAGCAAGGGAAGCTGTTAGAGTCATTCGTTTAAAGTTAGACAGTCTGAAAGGTGCTCTTCTAGCGTCGAAAACAAAGAATCTACTGTTATCTTTTGCGGATAAGCAACTTCTTGGGCTTTTATTCAGATTGGAGGAAATCGGATTTCTTAAAGAGCATAAAATTCGTATTTTAGGAACTTCGCTTAGGCAGTACCGAACTTTTTATCATCAGGCAGACCAAAAGTCATTTTTACAGGATCTGGGGTATCAAGTTCCTTCCTCTTCCTTGGTTTCAACAGTCAGAGAGGCCATTGAGTTTTCGGAACAAATCCAATTTCCAATTGTTGTTTGGCCACTTGCCAGCAAGCATGGGCAAGGTCGTCGGATCGCTAATAACTTGGATGATCTATGTGATGCTGTCGAAAATGGGCTAGAAGTATCGCCACAAGGCCAGTGTTTGTTGGAGTTCTCTACAGTTGGCTTCAAGGAGTTGGAATACATCGTCGTCCGAGATCGCCAGGATAATTATTATCTTGCGGGTAACATTGAAAGTGTCGACCCAGTGGGGATCCACTCCAGTGATTCCTATCAAGTCATCCCTAGTCTGACCTTGACGGATACAGAGCACCAGGCATTGAGAGAGGCAGCTTTGTCTATTGTACGCCATTTGAGATTGATTGGAGCGACCTCTATCAAGTTTGCGCTAGATCCAAAGAGTTACCAATTTTATATTCTTGAGGTCAATCCTTTTGCATCCGATTCTTTCTCGACCATGTCGATGGCTTTGGGGTATTCGATTTACCACCAGGCTCTATGCTTAAAATTAGGCGACCATCTGTTAGATCTTCCTCACCCTACCATGAAGGGTCTGACTGCCCTATTTGAACCCACTCTAGATCGTATTCTCTTTAAACTCCCTGTCTTTCCAATTGAGAAAGTTTCAAGAGTCCTCAATACTCAGATTCATTCAATCGGTGCTCTTTATGGATTTGGAACTAGTCTAGAAGAAGCCTATCAGCAAGCTGTTGAAAATTTTGGTTCGGATCAGTGGCCTAAGAATATTCTGAAGGATGTTTCGGACGATGAATTGATTCAACGGATTGCCAAACGGATGCCCTATCGTTTTTCATCAATCTTAGAGGCTTTCCATAGAGGCTTCGAAATGGAAGAAGTAAGTGACCTGAGTCGAATGGATCCTTTCTATCTCCAGTTTTTGTATAATATCTACTTGTACGAGAGACAAGAACAGCCCCAAATAAATCATTCTTTAAAGTTTCACCCTTTGGATTTGACAGCCGGATTTGGTCATGTTGGAGAAGGAGTGACCTTCTTTAGTTCTATTTTTGGAGACGACGAGGCATCAGATTGGAGTGACTGGACATTGTTGGTTGATCGAGGATCTCTAGACGAACCTAGAAGGATTCTACAAATCATTGAACGTTTGAGAATAGAGAAGGAAGCTGGAAGAAAAGTAGCCCTTCTTAGTAATCTACCTTTCGTTGGCCAAGTGGCTCATGCCTGCTTGCGAATCCCTCTTTCAGTTTATGAAAGTTACCAGAGTCAAATCGATGGACAGTTTGCTAGGGTAGAATACATGAATGAATAGAATGAAAAATGAGGCTGGGACAAAAGTCCTAGCCTCTAAATTGTCTTTGGATTGTCGAGTAAGACGCAGTGGTTGAGTGGGCTCTACTACGCTGATTTCATCAGCTTTTAAAGCCCTACTCAACTGTGCGGAGGTGGGACGACGAAATCGAATTCTAACGAAGTACCGATTTCTGTCCCACTCTCATTTTTTTGAACAATATACTGAATTAAGAATGGCTAACAATACCGATAATGGTATCAACTGCACGCTCCATAGTTTGAAGACTGACGTATTCAAAGCGACCATGCATATTTTCGCCACCAGCGAAGAGATTTGGTGTCGGAATACCCATGAAGGAAATTTTAGACCCATCTGTACCACCACGGATTGGTTCAATAATAGGCGTGATGTCCAGATCTTCCATAACTTCCTTAGCCAAGTTGACAGGTGTCATATCTTTCTCGATTACCTGTTTCATGTTATAGTACTGGTCTTTAAGAGTCAAAAGGACTCTTTCTGCACCAAGTTCTTGGTTCATCTTGTTTGCAATCTCTTCCATCTTTGCCTTACGAGCTTCGAAATTCTCTGTCTCGAAGTCACGGATGATGTAGCTAGCATGCGCTTCCTCGACAGTACCATCCACATTCATCAAGTGGTAGAAACCTTGGTAGCCATCTGTTTTTTCAGGACGGTCTTCTTCAGGAAGTTGATTATGGAAGTCAATGGCTAACTGAAGTGCATTGACCATTTGGTTCTTAGCAGTCCCTGGGTGAACATTACGGCCTTTGAAGGTGATTTCAGCGCCTGCAGCGGAGAAGGTTTCGTATTGCAATTCACCAAGAGGCCCACCGTCAACTGTATAGGCAAAGTCCACATTGAAATCTTCTGCATCAAATTTGTCCGCTCCAATCCCGATTTCTTCATCTGGTCCAAAACCAACTCGGATTTCACAGTGTTTGATTTCAGGATGTACAGTCAAGTATTCAATGGCTGTCATGATTTCAGCGATCCCTGATTTGTCATCAGCGCCAAGTAGGGTCGTACCGTCTGTAGTGATCAAAGTCTGTCCCTTGTAGTTGTTGAGGTTAGCAAAGTCAGCAGGATCTAGTGAATAACCAGAATCACCAAGAGCAATAGTGCCACCATCATAGTTTTCGATAACTTGGGGACTGATGTTTTCCGCATTGAAATCAGCTGTATCCATATGTGAGATAAAGCCAATCTTTCGTGTGAGACTTGGATCATTTGCTGGAAGAGTTCCAATAGCAAAACCGTTTGGAAGATAATAAACATTTTGCAGTCCAACTCTTTCCATTTCAGGAAGTAACACATTCTTTGCAAACTCTACTTGTGATGGTGTGCTAGGAGTTGTTGTTGAAGTCTCATCAGATCGAGTATTGACTTTGACATAGGTTAAAAATCGTTCTAGTAATGTTGGGTATTTCATCTGTTTTTCCTTTTCTAGTTCTGTGCTTGTAAAACATAGCGCTTGATAGCAGTGGCGACACCGTCTTCTTCGTTAGAAGTTGTGGTAACGTCAGCCAAGGCTTTGATAGTATCAGGAGCATTGCCCATTGCAACTCCAAGACCTGCGTACTCAATCATTTCAATATCGTTGTTTTCATCTCCGATAGCCATGATCTGTTCTCTAGGAATGCCTAGGTGTTCAGCAAGAGCTTTTAAACCAGTCGCTTTGTTTACGCCTTTGGGAAGAATTTCAAAGAGAATAGGTTGAGAGCGAATGGTGTGGAAGCGCTGGGACAATGCTTCTTTATAGGTCTCTTGAAAGGCATCGATCTGTTCTTTCTGATCAATAAACATCCCTTGGAAAATTGGTTGTGCCTCAAGAACTTCTCGCAATCCCAATGATACAGGCACAGCAGAAACGATATTAGCGTCCATTTTGGCTATTTCTGAAGGATCCCGATTCAAAATGATATAGCGATTTAAATCGAATAAACTTAATTGAGGATGAATTTCCTGAGTCAATTGATCGAGATAAACCAAATCTTCTTCAGATAAGGCATCATAGGTAATGACGGACCAATCTGAAGATTTGACAGTGGTACAACCGTTATTAATCACCGAATAGGAATGGTTGCTTTTGAAACCAATTTCTTCAAAGATTGGACGGACACCAGATAGGGGGCGTCCCGTACAAATGACGACGTGTAAGCCAGCAGCTTCAGCGTTCAAAAGAGCCTGCCGATTAGCAGGGCTAATGGTTTTATCTGGTGATAAAAGAGTTCCATCTAAATCGATAGCGATCAATCGAATCATAACTCATCCTCCTTAGCAGGAAGAAAGCTAGCAATGACTTTTCCAATTACTCTAGGTTCCTCTTCTAAGGGGATGACCTTGTCACTATACTTTTTATTTAGCGAAACAAGACGGATTCCTTGGGCTTCACGGAAGACACGCTTGATTAAGGTTTGCCCATCGTACTCAATGGCATAGATGGCACCAGCAGTATCGTAGAAAGTTTGCTTGATTAGGGCAACAGATCCTTTTGGATATTTTGGCTCTAGCGAGTCAGTATGAATCCAAAGTGCTAAATCATAAGCTAGTTTTTGATCAAACCAAACTAAATCTCCCTTAGAAGCACTTTGACTCGCAGCATAACTGTCAAAGACTGTATAGGGTGTATATTTCTTCTCGATACGTTTGCGCTCCGCTTGTAAAACCAATAAGCGATTGGCTTCCTCTAAGAGAGAGTCTTGAAAATCCTCATCTAGTTGCTTATAGATAAACTCAATCTTAGAATCCTCCAAGGTATCTGGTTGACCATAACGTGGGTCTAAATCAGAAATAGGAATTTCAAAGAAGCTAGCAATCTTTTCTAAGTTCTCACTAACTGGGAGAGAAGTTCCTTTAACATAGCCCGTCAAGGTACTAGCTGGAATACCAGTTGTACGAGATAAATCGACCTGTTTCTTATTTTGAACCTTTAATAGTTCTCTTATTTTTTCGGAAATAATGCGCAAAGCCTCTTTATCCTGTGGGCTTGCTTTTCCACGTCCTCTTGCCAAGAGCTTCACCTCCTTTTACATTACAATTCATTATAGCGAATTAAATCGAAAAAGTAAACAAAAACCTTATCTAAATAAAGATTTTATCAAACTTCGATATAAATCAAAATTCAGGTGATTTGATTCATTAAAACTAGCCAAGAAACAGGCTTTTTGTTATAATATACTGAATAGTTTTATAAGGATGAAAAAATGAATTTAGAAGAATTAAAGAAACGACAAGAGAAAATTCGGAACTTCTCGATTATCGCCCACATTGACCACGGAAAGTCAACCTTGGCGGACCGAATCTTAGAGAAAACCGAGACCGTTTCTAGTCGAGAAATGCAAGCTCAGCTCCTAGATAGCATGGATCTAGAACGGGAACGTGGGATTACCATCAAGCTCAATGCCATCGAGTTGAACTATACGGCTAAAGATGGGGAGACATATATCTTCCACTTGATTGACACACCAGGACACGTGGACTTTACCTATGAGGTTTCTCGTTCGCTCGCAGCCTGTGAAGGGGCGATTTTAGTAGTCGATGCTGCTCAAGGGATTGAGGCGCAGACCCTAGCCAATGTTTATCTGGCACTGGACAATGATTTGGAGATCCTGCCAGTCATTAACAAAATTGACTTACCAGCTGCAGATCCAGAACGTGTGCGGACAGAAGTGGAGGATGTGATCGGCTTGGATGCCAGTGAGGCAGTCCTAGCTTCTGCCAAGGCCGGCATCGGAATCGAAGAGATTTTGGAACAAATCGTCGAGAAAGTTCCAGCACCAACTGGAGACGTTGCCGCTCCATTGCAAGCCTTGATCTTTGACTCGGTATACGACCCATACAGGGGAGTCATTCTTCAAGTCCGTGTGGTCAATGGCCTAGTGAAGCCAGGCGACACCATCCAGTTGATGAGTAATGGTAAGACCTTTGATGTGACTGAGGTTGGGATTTTTACTCCTAAAGCAGTGGGTCGTGACTTCCTTGCGACTGGAGATGTTGGTTATATTGCAGCCTCTATTAAGACGGTTGCGGATACTCGTGTCGGGGATACTGTGACCTTGGCTACTAATCCAGCAGCTGAGCCTCTTCATGGATATAAGCAAATGAACCCAATGGTCTTTGCTGGTCTTTACCCGATCGAATCCAACAAATACAATGATCTTCGGGAAGCACTGGAAAAGTTGCAACTCAATGACGCCAGTCTTCAATTTGAACCTGAGACTTCTCAAGCCCTTGGTTTTGGTTTCCGTTGTGGTTTCTTGGGTCTCCTTCACATGGATGTTATCCAAGAACGTTTGGAGCGCGAGTTCAACATTGACTTGATCATGACGGCACCGTCAGTTATCTACAAGGTCAATTTGACAGATGGAGAAGTGCTGGATGTGTCCAACCCATCTGAGTTTCCAGATCCAACCAAGATCGCTTCGATTGAAGAACCATATGTTAAAGCACAAATCATGGTACCACAAGAGTTTGTCGGAGCTGTGATGGAATTGGCCCAACGCAAACGGGGGGACTTTGTGACCATGGACTACATCGATGAAAATCGAGTTAATGTCATCTATCAAATCCCATTGGCTGAAATTGTCTTTGATTTCTTTGATAAATTGAAGTCTTCCACTCGTGGCTATGCTAGCTTTGACTATGAGTTGTCTGAGTACCGTCCATCCAAACTGGTTAAGATGGATATTCTCCTCAATGGAGATACCGTCGATGCCCTCAGCTTTATCGTTCACAAGGACTTTGCCTATGAACGAGGTAAGTTGATTGTTGAGAAGCTCAAGAAGATTATCCCTCGTCAACAGTTTGAAGTGCCTATCCAAGCAGCTATCGGTCATAAGATCGTGGCCCGTACAGATATCAAGGCCCTTCGTAAGAACGTCTTGGCCAAGTGTTATGGTGGGGACGTCTCACGGAAACGCAAGCTTCTTGAAAAACAAAAAGCCGGTAAGAAACGAATGAAAGCTATCGGTTCAGTAGAAGTACCACAGGAAGCCTTCTTGTCAGTTCTGTCAATGGATGAGGAATAAGCTTCTCTCTGGAATAATAGAACAAATGGAACGTCCCGATAGGGACGTTTTTCTATCGGGCTAGACAAATAGTGCTTTCAAATCTAAGTAGAATGTGATAAACTAGAGGTATCAAAATCCATCACAATCCATCACAAAGGAGAGGGAAGATGAAAAATAAGTTCTTACTTGCGACCGTTTCGGTCTTTTCAGCTCTTGCTCTTGTAGCTTGTAGCACTCCTAAAAAAGAGTCTAGAAAACCATTATCATCTGAGTCTAGTTCCACTGAGGTGGTAAAAAAGAGTAAAAAATCATCTAGCAAAAAAACATCTAGTAAGGTAGAATCAAAATCATCGGATGATACCAAGAGTTCTGTCGAAACCAAACGGGTTGGTTCTGCCGATTATGGCTATATCGATATTCCAAGTAAGTGGATTAAATTTACAGATATAGATGGTGGAGACAGTATTCAATTTACGGATGGTAGTGCCTATAATATCGTAACCATGAACGGGTATACCAAAGAGAAAGCGAATGTCGGTGAAGGAGAAGTCTTCAACGCAGAGTTGATTGCGAACCGTATTGCTTACTATTGGAAGGACAATAAAGAAGTAGACAAAATGTGGGGAGCTAAAACCACTGTCTCAGGTAATGAAGCTTTGCAGTTGAATATTATCCTTAAATCTGGCCAGTACCTCATTACTTGGGTCTTCCAAAAGGATGATAAGGTATACTTGATGTCTTTTGAAGGGGATAAAGAGACTTTGGCACAATTCATTCCTTACATTGAGGAAACTTGGAGTTTGGATGGAACAGGAGCTGTTACAGATTAGTCAATTTGAGGCTGAGACAAAAGACCTAGCCTCTCAATTGTCTTTGGATTGTTGAGCAAGACGCAGTGATTGAGTGGGCTCTACTACGCTGATTTCATCAGCTTTTACAGCCCTACTCAACTGTGCGGAGGTGGGACGACGAAATCGAATTCTAACGAATTACCGATTTCTGTCCCACTCTCTTTTTTACTCTCTCTGTGGTATAATGCTCTTATCAAATTAGCGATTAGAAAGTAGTTTATGACTCAAGAAATTGACCTTGAAAAATACCATCAATTAGCCCTTCAAAAGCAAAAGGAGCACCGCAAGGTATTGGCGGATCTGAAAATGAAACCACCTAAGAATCTAGATAAAATAGCGCAAGAGATTCACAATGAAGTATTTCAAGAAATTGATTGTACCGCTTGTGCCAATTGCTGTAAGACCCTAGGGCCAGATTTTAAAGAAGCGGATATCACCCGCATCGCTAAGTATTTCAAAATGAAACTTCCTGCTTTTGAGGCTGAATTTCTTCAAGTTGATGAAGATGGAGATAAGGTTTTTAAGTCCATGCCTTGCCCCTTCCTGGGTGGCGATAATCTCTGCTCGATCTACGATGTTCGGCCTAAGGCGTGCCGAGAGTTTCCTCATACGGACCGTAAGAAGATCTACCAGATCAATCATCTGACCATCAAGAATACCTTGACATGCCCAGCAGCTTATTTATTTGTAGAAAAATTGAAGGACCGTTTGTAAGCATGTATACATTTTTATTATTCGACCTAGACCACACCTTGTTGGATTTTGATACAGCGGAGGAAGTGGCTTTAACGCAATTTCTTAAGGACCAGGGAGTTCAAGATATTCAAGCCTTTAAGGATTACTACAAACCTATGAACCAAGGGCTTTGGAAAGATTTGGAACAAAAGAAAATTAGCAAGAAAGACTTGATTAACAGCCGGTTCGCGATTGCCTTTGCTCATTTTGGAAGACAGGTAGATGGTGAAGAGATGGCTTTGCGCTACCAGGATTATATTAGCCAACAGGGACAGAGCTTCCCTGGAGCGGAAGACTTGCTGGCAGAGTTGGTAGAAAGGGGTTATCAGCTCTATGGGGCTACCAACGGTGTTACTGCTATTCAGCAAGGACGCTTGAAGCAGTCAGCCATTACCCCTTATTTCAAGGAGATCTTCATTTCTGAACAATTAGGAACTCAAAAACCGGAAGTAGCCTTTTATGAAAAGATCGGTAACTTGATACCTGGTTTTACCAAGGAGCAAGCTCTTATGATAGGGGATTCTTTGACGGCGGATATCGCTGGGGGCAATGCTGCGGGGATTGATACCGTCTGGTATAATCCGGATCACAAAGAAAATACCAGTCCAGCAGTACCGACCTATGTCGTTGCTGACTATCAAGCGTTACTGGATATTCTTAAGTAAAAACTTATTTCAAACTAGCTGTTAAGCTAGTTTTTTGGTATCATGGTGGAATGAATAAATTTAAATTAATAAGGGTTACCATCAAAAGATGGCTTCGCTATCTGCTTCTTGCATTCGCCACAGTGGTCGCTCTCTTAATTTGTTTTCTATTTTATTTTACTAATCAAGAAGAAAAAGAAATCCAAGAGCAAATTTCTGGCTTTTATCAGGAAGCGGGATTTAAAGGAGACCTAAGTTTTAAAGCAGCTCAACTCCATGGGATGTCGACTAAATATGCCTATAGCTATCAAGAAAGGGTTGAGGGAAAAACGGTTCAGTTTGACTTTCCCTATGCGACTCATCTATCCAAAGAAGAAGGTGGGAAAAACTATGACACGGCAGAAGAACTAGCTTACCATTCCAAAAGCTGGCTTGTTGCACCATTTTTCGAAAGAGCCTTCGCTGAATCTCAAGGTTTTCAAAAACTGACTCAGGAAATAAAAGAAGAGTTTCGTAAACAGGGCTTAGAGGTAAGCGAGGTTCGTCTTCAGTTCCCAATCGATAATCCCGATTTCGAAAATCAATTGGCAACAGACTTACTAGCTGCTGAAAAAGCTGGAGAAACAGAACTTCGAGGGATTCTGACCTTGGATTATGCTAACTACCGCCAAATTAAGGGCTTTTCCTTTACCATCACAGTGACATCTCTCCCTAAAGAATTTGAAGGGAAGCGCTTGAATGTAAGCGGACTTCCTTCTGGAAACTATGTGATTGAATCTAATTCCCCAAAGGCTGAATCTTATAGCTTTGAGATCGAATAAAAAAATTTTTAATAGTGTCAAGTTTTTTTCTTGACAGGTCTTTAAAATGTGTTATAATAGATCATGTGCTAAATAGCTAGTCTATTTCACCGAAAATCAAAATATAGAAAAGAGACTTATTAAAATGGCAGTTAAAATTCGTTTGACTCGTATGGGTTCTAAGAAAAAACCTTACTACCGTATCAACGTAGCAGATTCACGTTCACCACGTGATGGACGTTTCATCGAAACAGTTGGAACTTACAATCCACTTGTTGAAGAAAACCAAGTTACTTTGAAAGAAGACCGCGTTCTTGCATGGTTGGCTGATGGAGCTCAACCTTCAGATACAGTTCGTAACATCCTTTCAAAAGAAGGTGTCTTGAAGAAATTCCACGATTCTAAATTCTCAAAATAATCATAAAGTAGGTTGATGTATGGATACGATTGAAAATCTAATTATTGCAATTGTGAAACCTTTGATTTCACAACCGGATGCCTTAACCATCAAGATCGAAGATACTCCCGAATTCTTGGAGTACCACCTTGACCTTGATCCTAGCGATGTTGGTCGAGTGATCGGTCGGAAAGGTCGCACCATTTCTGCGATAAGAACGATTGTCTACTCTGTCCCAACTGAAGATAAAAAAGTAAGAATCGTTATTGACGAAAAATAAAAAGGCGGGACATTGTCCCGTTTTTTTGTTTCAAAGGAAGGTTTTGTAGCAGTTTCTGGGTGGAAAGTCCATTTGAGAAAATCGATTGAACGTGATAAAATAAGGTGAATAAACTACACTGGAGAAATCATGAATTATTTTAACGTTGGGAAAATCGTCAATACGCAGGGTTTGCAGGGTGAGATGCGGGTCTTGTCTGTGACAGACTTTGCGGAAGAGCGCTTTAAAAAAGGAGCAGAGTTGGCTCTCTTTGATGAGAAGGATCAGTTTGTCCAAACGGTGACCATTGCCAGTCACCGCAAGCACAAGAACTTCGATATCATCAAGTTTAAAGATATGTACCATATCAATACCATTGAAAAATTCAAGGGTTTTAGCCTCAAGGTTGCCGAAGAAGCCTTGACTGATTTGGATGAGGGCGAGTTTTACTACCACGAGATCATTGGCCTTGATGTTTATGAAAATGACCAACTCATCGGTCAGATTAAGGAGATCCTTCAACCGGGTGCCAATGATGTTTGGGTGGTGAAGCGCAAAGGAAAACGCGACCTTCTCTTGCCTTATATCCCACCAGTAGTCCTCAATATTGATATCCCAGGAAATCGGGTGGATGTGGATATCTTGGAAGGGTTAGACGATGAAGATTGATATTTTAACCCTCTTTCCAGAGATGTTTTCACCCCTGGAGCACTCCATCGTCGGAAAGGCGCGTGAAAAGGGACTCCTTGAGATTAACTACCATAATTTCCGCGAAAATGCAGAGAAGGCGCGGCATGTGGATGATGAACCCTATGGTGGCGGGCAAGGCATGCTCTTGCGAGCTCAGCCGATTTTCGATGCCTTTGATGCTATTGAGAAAAAGAATCCGCGCGTGATCTTACTAGATCCAGCTGGGCGGACTTTTGATCAAGGTTATGCAGAAGAGTTAGCTCAAGAAGAAGAATTGATCTTTATCTGTGGCCACTATGAAGGCTACGATGAGCGGATCAAGTCCCTGGTGACAGATGAGATTTCTCTTGGAGACTATGTCTTAACCGGTGGTGAGCTAGCTGCTATGACCATGATTGATGCGACAGTACGCTTGATTCCAGAAGTGATCGGAAAAGAGTCCAGCCACCAGGATGATAGTTTCTCGTCCGGCCTTCTAGAATACCCTCAATACACACGGCCCTATGAATATCGAGGGATGACAGTTCCAGATGTCCTCATGAGTGGGCATCATGAAAATATCCGTCAATGGCGTCTCTATCAGAGTTTGAAAAAGACACTAGAGCGTCGTCCAGACCTGCTTGAAAACTATGACTTGACTCCAGAAGAAGAGAAGATGTTGGAGCAAATTAAACAAGAAGAATAACAGCCTTGGCTGTTTTTCTTTTGCCCTAAAATTAATAGAAAAAATCTTCCTCATCCTACTAGTTATTGGTAACAAAATGTGGTATCCTTATGGAGAGATAACAGATATGAAAAAGTGTTGGTGGTGTTTGCAATGGGCAAAAAAATAGGAAAATCAGTCTTTACAACGGGTGTCGCAGCGACAACCCTCTTTTCAGGTTTGTCCGGCCATAAGGCACAGGCTGAAGAGATTGTCCAGAACGATCCTGCCGATCAGCAATCGACGGATGTGACTGAAATGGATTCAAGTTTTATGGATAAAAATATCTTACATGACCAATTGCAAAAAGCTGAAAAAAGAGTCGAAGACCAACGGTTACGGCTGAACCAGGCTCAATCTGAATACAATGTCGCCAAATCAGGTCTGGAAGCTGCTGAAGCAAACCTAGAGACAACTGAAACGATGATTGAAGAATCCAATCAAACATCCCTTGGCAAAACTGAAAATGAAATTGCGGTTGCTGAGGCAGTTGTTACTCTAGAACAAGAAAAGGTACGCCAAGCAAGTGAGGCTGATAGTCAAGTTCGTTCTGCCATAAAGAGTCAAGAGAATAAAATTGCTGCCCAGCAGTTACTTGTTGATATCGCAGGAAATGAATTAAGAAAAGCCAAACAACCCATCCAGAATGATGAGGCAGTATTAGCACAGGCACAGCTAAAAGAGGAGCAGGCGCAAAACGAATTAAAAATAGCTCAAACCTTAGTGCTAAATCTGACAGAAACTCAATCCAAAGCGCCCTATGTCTTAAAGCAAGTTTCCAGCGAAATTGCGGGAGTACAGAAAAAAGTTGAAAAATTAACTTATCAAATCTCCCAAAAATTAGTAGAGTTAGAAAAAGTCCGTGAAGCGGCCATGGCTAGTCCAATCAATCTTCAAGAGACAAGCTATGAGACTTTGTTAGAGGAGTGGGCCAAGGCTGGTGACCAAGGTGCTGTTGAAGTTATGTCGCTTTATCATCGTGGGCGTGTAGAGGACCAGCTGACAGGTGGAAAGGCCACTAGATTAGATAACGTCCTAAAAGCGTTAGAAATTGTAGATACCATTAATCAGTACCGTCGCCAGGCAGGTTTAGGTGAGCTCTTGGTCGCTCCTTATCAATTACCGGTTAGTCAACTTCAAACGCACTATCATCAAAACCATGGACAAGCCCTGTCCAACTGGCAAGAGAATGAATTGATTGCTTGGGGCTATCGGCCTAGGGAGGCTGTTGCCTTCTGGTATAGTGAAAAGGAACTGTATCATCAAATTGCTCATCAATACGGTTTATCAATAGATGAAAGTCAACTAGATCCTAGCCAAATCTCTAAGAAAGTGGGAGCGGAGTTATTTGCTAAGATTGGACACTATGTCCAAATGATGGGGAATCAATATAAGGCCATTTCAGTTGCCTATGATCCAGATTTAGAGGTATCTCAAGTAGCTTTCTTTGAAGAGTCATCCCCCCTTTATACCAGTGAAGAACTGACAAAGTGGGTGAGAAACGTTGCCAATGCAAGGACGACAAAAGCGGATGTAAAGACTGTCAAAAATGCTTTGGAGAGTCTAAAAGTTGAAAGAACAAATCAAGAATCCCGCATCAATATCCTTTCTGGTCATTTATTCGATGTCAAGACTTCTCTTGCAAGTCATGAGCAACTATTAGCGCGTGCTCAAAGTAACCTAGCTTTAGCGATGAAGAAATGGCAGGCTGCGTCGACAGAGGCCAAGGAAGCAGCAAGCTCACTGGCGGTTTCACGAGCTCGGATACAAGGAGCGATTATCCCAAAAGAAGAGGCCTTAAAAAATGCCACTCTAGCATTAGAAGAAGATAAAAAGCAATTAGAAGTTTTACAAAATGCGGCGAGAGAGACTGCATCTAAGCTTGAAGGAGCACAGGCACAACTTCAACTTGCAAAAAATCAATTAGCACAAGTCAAAGGGCATCTGAAACTGTTCACCGATGCATCTGAATTGCTAGTAGATGCGCAAGCCTTGGTTGCCTCTGCTAAAACTGAAGTCGAGGAGAAAAAAGTACAATTTGAGGCAGAGTTTGAAACCTTTATGGCTTATCAAAAAGAGGCTAGAGATTTCAGGAGTCGGATAGAGAAGATTCAGTCAATTGAGGATGGAGAAAAAACTGCAGTAGGAGAAGAGGAGGAAGCAATTGATCCGGCTCAACTTTCTCTAGCTGATTCTAGTCAAACAGAGTATCCGTTACAAGTCGAAGATGACTTACCAGAAGTTGCAGGAAGAGCAGAACACAAGAGTAAAAAAGGCTTATCCAAATGGTTCCGAGGACTTGGGTTTAAAAAAGACCAATAGCTGTAAAAATGTCATCTAGCAACTGCTTAAAAGAGAGAGCGAATTCGTTCTCTCTTTTTGTATATTCTAGATGATTGTAGAAACAGCAAAAAATTACATAGGCGTGAAGCCTAATCTGCTCTTCTAAAACAATAGTATAATACTATCCTATTGTTTTATCCTTTATAACCATACCATTTGAAAGGCTAAAAATGAAGTAAATAATAGCTGTATAAAGAATGAGTATAGTTCTATGAGTAAAATAAGAAGGTTCTCAAATTATTTGCTATTCAAAACTTTCTGTGTTATAATTCTCACAAAGGAAGAAAAAGTGTCGATACTAAATATGCTGTTGTTATCAGTTTTTTAGGCAAAAATATGTGGGAATCTGACTGAAGTGTTCATTTTAAAAATAGGCCTTAGAAATAAATGAATATCTCATTCAGGAGCTCTCAAACCCTATATAAACTGGAAAAACAGCCAAATTAAACTTATGCATAGGTATTTTCATCCTTTTTATTTATAATACTATCCTAATGGAGATTATTGATATGGATAAAAAATATAGATATGTAACTCGGGCTATCTTGGCCTCTGCTGTAGCAGTTCCAGTTTTTGCTGCGTCAAACGTTCAAGCTGAAAGCTATAGCTGGAATACAAGTCGTTATGCCTATAGCTACTATACCCCAAGCTACAGTAACTATGGATATAATAATTACAACTATAACTATGGGTATAATAATTATGATTATTACTATGGTTACAACAATTATAACTATGGAAATTACGGCTATAACTATGGAAATTACGGCTATAACTATGGTTATAACAATTGGAATAACTACTATGGCTACAACAATCTCACACGTGATGAAAACTACATCTACTGGAATGGTAATCACTACTATCGCATGAATGATGGCACTTACCGGATCTACCGTAATGGCCAGTGGCAACCGTTGACCAATCGTAATAACTCTAGAAATAATCTAGCCAACGACCCGCATTACCTTTATGAGAATGGTTACCATTATTATTTATTAGAGAATGGGGATTACTATTACTATGAGAATGGTAAATGGGTATTTGTAAAAAATTCTAGTGAAACAGAAAACCCTGTAACGCCGGATACTCCAACACCTACTCCAAATCCTACTCCAACACCAGAGGAACCAAACCCAACTGATAAACCGGACCAACCGGTGGAACCTTCAGAACCGGCTACACCAGAAGATACTGGTAACTTGGTCTTCCCTGAGAATCCTCCATTTGTAGGTGCAGATGGTGAGTTTGATCCATTCACCCCAACTCCAGAGAATCCAGCGGATCCGAAGCCAGAAGTGCCGGTTCAACCTGAAGTACCTGGTAATGATGGTTTAGTAACAACAGATCAGCCAAGTGAAAACCAAATTCCACCATATGTTGAAGCACCAGCAGAAGGATTAGAACACCTTCCTTGGGCACCAAACGGACGTGTTCCTAAGTTGGTCTACCCACCTGGTAAGCCTGGATCAGCTGCATTGCGTAATGATAAGAACTATTACTTTGATGGGACAACTCATTACTACTATGTACCATCTGATACTGAAGCTACAGGATATTCTGCGTACTGGAAGTGGATTGATGGAAAATGGAAACTTCAAGGTATGACTGATCCAACTGACCCTGCCATCGATCCAAAATTCCACGAAGATGCAAAAGATGACGAGTATGCTTATAGCGATCGCGACTCAAGCGTGAAACTATACTCTACCAATGTGGTGGAAACAGTCAAAGCCGGCCAACCTTTACCGTTTAAAAACGTCGAAGAGTTTAAGGACTATGTCATTAAGAAAATGAATCCTAAGTTCATTGACAATGCTGGCTGGGATGCAAAAGTAGAATGGGAAATTGAAGACCCTGAACTCTTTGAACAATCAAAAGATAACCCATGGGCAAAAGACTATGTCTTAATTGCTAATCTAAAGAGTGGTGTTGACGAAAAAGAATACAAAGACGTTGAATTCGGCTATGTGAAATTCGTATTCCGTGTAGAAGCAACAGACGACACTAACTATATTTCTTTAGATAAGGCTAAAGAAGCATTTACCAAAATTAATGAACTAAGAAAAGCTCAAGGCTTGAAAGAGTTGACTTGGTCTGATGATATCTACAACAATCTTGCTCTTCCAAAAGCAAATCAAATCTCAAGACAGTACGATAGTACTGGATTTGTAGCTCGCCGTGAAGAAGATTCAGCAACTGTGGCAACAAAATGGTTCAACAGTGGCTTGCGTGAATTGTTACTAGATCCAAACGCAACTGAAGGAGCTGTAGCAGCAGTTGTAAATGGAGATGGATACTATTATTGGGCTTACAATTATAAATAATAGTCATGATGGATCATAACTTCCAATGGAAGAAGGATTATTCTGATGACAAAAAGAGGCTGGGACAAAAGTCCTAGCCTCTTAATTGTCTTTGGATTATCGAGCAAGACGCAGTGGTTGAGTGGGCTCTATGACGCTGATTTCATCAGCTTTTACAGCCCTACTCAACTGTGCGGAGGTGGGACGACGAAATCGAATTCTAACGAATTACCGATTTCTGTCCCACTCTCTTTTTCACGTGAAGAAAGTTGAAATTGGAGATTTTTAAAAGGATTTACAGGACTATGATAATGGTTAAATAGGTAGTTTAAAAGAGATAATGAAAGAAATTGATAGAAAAAATGATAGAAAATGAAAGAAAATGATATTTAATGCTTGACTTTGAAAGATAATAGAGTATAATAGTCCTTGTAATCGTTTCCGAAAGGAGCTTGTATGTTAAAATCTGAACGAAAACACATCATTTTAGAAAAGGTTATCAAAGAGCGAATCGTCTCTATTGAGGATTTGGTTCAAGAGTTAAACTCTTCGGAATCAACCATTCGACGCGATTTAGATGAATTAGAAGCAGAGAATAAACTGAGACGAATTCACGGTGGAGCTGAAAGTCTTCATTCCTTGCAGGAAGAAGAAAGCAATAAAGATAAAGCAATCAAAAACGTGCAAGAAAAATCTGCCATTGCAAAAAAAGCAGCAGAATTGATCAAAGATTTTGAAGTTGTCTTTATCGATGCAGGAACCACCAATGAATTATTGGTTCATGAATTGGCCAATCCAACCGTTACAGTTGTGACCAATTCCATTCACCATGCAGCTAGTTTAGTAGAGAGACATTCCAACGGTCATCATCGGCGGGATGGTCAAGACTTCGACTGACGCTAGCATCGGAGGAATGGCTTTGAATCAAATCGGCCAGTTGAGCTTTGATCGAGCTTTTATTGGAATGAATGGCGTAGACCTAGAGTCGTATAGCACACCGGATCTTGAAGAGGGGGCCGTTAAACGTGCCATTCTAGAGAATGCAAAGAATACTTATATTCTTCTAGACTCGTCGAAACTTGGACGGACATCTTTTGTCAAGGTAGCTCCGGTTAAGAGAGCAACCATTATTACTAATACTTCGGATACGGAAATCCTTTCTAAATTAAAAGAGAAAACGGAGGTTATAGAGGTTTGATTTATACAGTAACACTGAATCCTGCCATTGACTATATTGTCCGTCTCGATCATGTAGAGACAGGGGCGGTCAATCGGATGGCTTCGGAAGATAAATTCGCCGGTGGTAAGGGAATCAATGTCAGTCGTGTCTTGAACCGACTCGATATCGAGAACACAGCAACTGGGTTTATAGGTGGTTTCACAGGACGCTTTATCGAAGACGTGCTAACAAGCGAAGCTATTTCAACTAACTTTGTGACCGTGGACCAAGACACCCGGATTAATGTCAAGATCAAAGCCGATGAGGAGACAGAGATCAATGGCAATGGTCCAGAAGTGACAGAAGGTCAGTTGCAAGAACTACTCAGTATCCTATCCAACTTGACAGCAGATGATGTGGTAGTATTTGCAGGCTCTGCCCCATCTTCACTTGGAAATGCTGTTTACAAACAATTGATTGCAGCAACCCGTGCGACAGGCGCACAAGTGGTTTGCGACTTTGAAGGGCAGACCTTGATTGACTCCTTGGAGTTCAATCCCCAATTGGTCAAACCAAACAACCATGAATTGGGAGCCATTTTTGGAGTGACCTTGACGGAATTGCCAGAAATTGAACGCTACGCCAAAGAAATCTTGGCCAAAGGAGCACAAAACGTCATTATTTCCATGGCGGGCGATGGAGCACTTCTAGTCAGTCCAAGTGGTACTTATTTCGCAAAACCAATCAAGGGTCAAGTGAAGAATTCGGTCGGGGCTGGCGATTCTATGGTAGCAGGCTTCACTGGGAAGCTCGCAACGACAGGAGATGTCATCGAAGCCTTCAAATGGGGCGTGGCTTGTGGAACAGCGACCACCTTCTCAGATGATTTGGCGACAGCGGACTATATCAAAGAAATTTATGAAAAAGTAGAGGTAGAAAAACTATGAAAATTCAAGACGTTTTAAATAAAAACGTGATGTTGTTTGATCTTCAAGCAACAGATAAAGAAGGCGTGATCAATGAGATGGTCCAATCGCTCGTCGACAATGGTGTGGTGAAAGATTTTGAAGCTTTCAAAGCTGGCATCATGAACCGTGAAGCGCAAACTTCCACTGGTTTGGGTGAGGGGATTGCTATGCCTCACAGCAAAAACGAAGCTGTAAAAGAAGCAACGGTCTTGTTTGCAAAATCAAATAAGGGTGTTGACTATGCATCGCTTGATGGTCAACCAACTGACTTGTTCTTCATGATCGCGGCTCCAGAAGGGGCAAACGACACTCACTTGGCAGCTCTTGCTGAATTGTCTAAGTACTTGATGAAGCCAGGATTTGCAGACAAACTTCGCCAAGTAAGCACTCCTGATCAAGTGATCGCAGTTTTCGACGCAGAAGAGCAAGAAGCTGCAGCTGAAGAAGCTAAAAAAGCAGAAGCTGGCAAAGAAGCAGCCTCATCTGACAAACCATTGATTGTTGCTGTTACAGCATGTACAACAGGTATCGCCCACACTTACATGGCAGAAGAAGCCCTCATCAAAAAAGGTGAAGAAATGGGTGTTACAGTCCGTGTTGAAACCAACGGGGCATCCGGTGTCGGCAACCGCTTGACAGCAGAAGAAATCGCCAAAGCTGAAGGAGTGATCATTGCAGCAGATAAAGCAGTTGAAACGGCTCGTTTCAATGGCAAAAAATTGATCTCTAAACCAGTCGCAGCCGGTATCCGCCAGACAGAAGAATTGATCCAAACCATCTTAGACGGCAAAGCAGATGTCTTCCACGCTGAAAATGCAGCAGAAGCTAGCGCTAGCCAAGAAAAATTGAGCTTGGGTGGAGCCTTCTACAAACACTTGATGAGTGGGGTTTCTCAAATGCTTCCATTCGTAATCGGTGGTGGTATTTTGATCGCCCTTGCCTTCTTGATTGACCAAATTCTTGGAGTTCCTCAAGATCAATTGTCTCAACTTGGTTCATACCATGAATTAGCAGCTCAATTTAAAACAATCGGTGGTGCAGCCTTTGGCTTTATGCTTCCTGTACTTGCAGGTTACATCGGATTCTCCATCGCTGAAAAACCTGGTTTTGTAGCAGGGTTTATTGCAGGATCTATTGCTAGCTCAGGGTCAGCCTTTGGTAACATCGCTTTCGGTGCTGCTAAAGGTGAATTACCAGCAGCCGTATCATCTGGCTTCCTTGGCGCTTTGGTTGGTGGTTTCCTTGCAGGTGGAGTCGTTCTCTTCCTTCGTAAAGCACTTGCAGGTCTTCCACGCTCACTCGATGGGATCCGCTCTATCCTTCTCTTGCCATTACTTGGTGTTGGTTTGACAGGATTCTTGATGTTTCTTATCAACATTCCAATGTCAGCGATCAATACCTCTTTGAACAACTTCTTGACTAGCTTATCAGGTAGCTCGGCAGTTCTTCTTGGTCTCCTTGTTGGTGGTATGATGGCTGTCGATATGGGTGGACCAGTCAACAAAGCGGCTTATGTATTCGGTACAAGTACGTTGACAGCTTCAGCACTTACTAGTGGTGGTTCAACCGTTATGGCAGCCGTTATGGCAGCTGGTATGGTTCCTCCATTGGCAGTCTTTGTAGCAACTGTCTTATTCAAAGACAAATTTACAGAAGAAGAGCGCAACTCAGGTTTGACAAACATTATCATGGGTCTTTCCTTCATCACAGAAGGTGCCATTCCATTCGGTGCAGCTGACCCAGCTCGTGCCATCCCAAGCTTCATCGCAGGTTCAGCATTGACAGGTGCCCTTGTTGGTCTCGCAGGATTGAAACTGATGGCTCCTCACGGAGGAATCTTCGTTATTGCCCTTACTTCAAATCCGCTTCTTTACATCTTGTTCGTATTGATCGGTGCAGTCGTAAGTGGTATCTTGTTCGGATTGCTTCGCAAACCTAAAAATTAATCATATCTAACAGAGGCTGGGACAAAAGTCCTAGCCTTTCAATTGTCTTTTGATTGTCGAGCAAGACGCAGTGGTTGAGTGGGCTCTACTACGCTGATTTCATCAGCTTTTACAGCCCTACTCAACTGTGCGGAGGTGGGACGACGAAATCGAATTCTAACGAATTACCGATTTCTGTCCCACTCTCTTTTCTTCTTTCTGTGATAGAAAACAGTGTGAAAAGACATAGTTCTGCAATAGAATCTTGATTTAATTTGTGGTATAATTTTCATAACGCTTATTTTTAGGAGAACAAGTATGGATATCCAACGTGAAAAAGAATTTGTCAGCCAGTATCATTATGATGCTCGTAACTTTGAATGGGAAAAAGAAAATGGTACTCCCGAGACAAAAGTAGACGTCAACTTTCAATTGATTCAACGCGATACAGAGTTAAAGACAACCTCTTTAATTGTCATTTTGACCTATATGATTGTCTTTGATGGCTTTGTCATCAGCGGGACCATTACCCAAATCAACCACATTCACAATCGTTTAGTCAGCGAGCCAAGCGAATTCAGCAAAGAAGAAGTAGAAGAATTAGCTCGTCCTTGCTTGAATATGCTGAACCGTCTGACCTATGAAGTTACTGAAATCGCCCTTGATTTACCAGGAATCAATTTGGAGTTTTAATGCATGAAATTAGCAGTCATCACAGATTCTTCTGCCTATCTATCAGATGAATCAAGAAGACACGATAATTTATTTGTCCTAGATATTCCAGTTGTCATTGATGGAGTATCTTACGTAGAAGGTAAAAACCTGACAGCAGAAGAGTTCTATCAAAAGATGGAATCTTCGTCTGAACTTCCAAAAACTAGTCAACCTAGTATCGCGGAATTAGAAGAACTCTTGGCGCAACTAGAATCAAAAGGCTATACCCATGTTTTAGGAATTTTCCTATCTTCAGGTATTTCTGGTTTCTATCAGAATATCCAGTATTTGAAGGATGAGTTCCCGAACATGACCATCGCTTTCCCAGATTCTAAGATCACCAGTGCTCCGCTTGGCTGGATGGCTGAAGAAGCAATCAAATGGGCAGGTGAAGGTCGGTCATTTGATGAAATTCTAGCTAATATCCAGATGCAAATCGATGGGACTTCTGCCTACATCATGGTAGATGATCTCAACCATTTGGTCAAAGGGGGCCGTCTTTCTAATGGAGCTGCGATCCTTGGGAATCTTCTCAGCATTAAGCCGATCCTCTATTTTAACGAGGAAGGTGTGATTGAAGTGTATGAGAAAGTTCGTACCGAGAAAAAAGCAATCAAACGTTTAGCTGAGATTGTCAAAGAAGGAACAGCGGATAAAGACTATCAAATCATTATCATTCACGGGAATGCACTGGATAAAGCGGAAACACTTCGTGATATTCTTCATCAAGATGGTTTTGCTGGTGAGATTCCATTTGCGACCTTTGGCAGTGTCATTGGCACGCATTTAGGAAATCATAGCGTTGCTATTAGTTTTGTACCGAAAATATAAGGAGAAAACATGCCAATTAAAGTAGTGATTGCAGGTTTTAAAGGTAGAATGGGCCAAGCGGCTTATCACATGGTGTTAGAAGATCCTGAGCTTGAACTAGTTGGCTTGATTGATCCCCATGCGTCTGAGAATGAGTTGGCGGGTGTTCCAGTCTTCCATGACAAGGAAGGCGTTTTGATGCTGGATGCAGATGTGTGGATTGACTTCACCATCCCTAAAGTTGCCTATGAGCATACCCGCTTTGCTTTGGAGCATGGACTGGCGCCTGTGGTCGGAACGACAGGATTTACAACAGAAGAAATCACTGACTTGATTGATTTATCTCGTGAGAAGAATATTGGAGGGCTCATCGCGCCAAACTTTGCCATTGGGGCGGTCTTGCTCATGCAATTTGCAGCGCAGGCAGCTAAGTACTTTCCAAATGTAGAAATCATTGAGTTGCATCATGATAAAAAGAAGGACGCTCCGAGCGGGACTGCTGTGAAGACGGCTGAGCTTATCAGTCAGGTCCGTCAACCGCAAGGGCAAGGTGCGCCGGACGAAGAAGAAAGTCTGCCAGGAGCTCGTGGTGCCAACTACCAAGGGATGCATATCCATTCGGTTCGCTTGCCTGGTCTGGTAGCCCACCAAGAAGTGATTTTCGGTAGTCAAGGAGAAGGATTGACCTTACGCCACGATTCCTATGATCGGGTGTCCTTCATGACAGGGGTTAATCTAGGAGTAAAAGAAGTAGTCAAGCGTCATGAGCTTGTCTATGGTTTAGAACATCTATTATGAGATTAAAAAAACTGCCTTCTGAATTTCAGGAGGCTTTGCCAATATTAGAAAAGATTCGAAAAGCTGGGTATGAAGCTTATTTCGTCGGGGGCTCTGTGCGAGATGCTATTTTAGGTCGTCCCATTCACGATGTAGACATCGCTTCCTCCTCTTACCCAGAAGAGACCAAGGCTATTTTCGAGCGGACCATTGATGTCGGGATTGAACACGGGACAGTCTTAGTTTTAGAGAACCATCAGGAATATGAAATTACCACCTTTCGGACAGAGGATGTCTATGTGGATTATCGGAGACCCAGCTCGGTAAGTTTTGTGCGCTCGCTAGAGGAAGATCTTAAGCGCCGAGATTTTACTGTCAACGCCTTTGCTTTGAGTGAAGAAGGGGAAATAATTGATCTGTTCAATGGTATGGAAGATTTGGACAATCGAATTTTAAGAGCTGTTGGAGTGGCAACAGAACGCTTTAATGAGGATGCTCTTCGTATTATGCGTGGATTTCGTTTTCAAGCCAGTCTTGGCTTTGATCTAGAAGAAGAGACCTTTAAAGCTATGACAGATTGCGCCCCCTTGCTAGAAAAGATCTCTGTCGAGCGTGTCTTTATTGAGTTAGATAAGCTCCTCTTAGCTCCTTATTGGCGAAAGGGCTTAGAAGGGCTGATTGCTAGTCATAGCTATCAGTATCTTCCTCTCTTACAGAATAGTCGTTCGTCACTAGAGAAACTTTTCCAACTGAAGATGGACTATAACTTTACGAGTTCGGAGCAAGCATGGGCTGCCTTACTCTTGACCTTAGATGAGAATAAGGTTTCTGCTTTTTTCAAGAAATGGAAAACATCTCGTGACTTCGCTAAGAAGGTGGAGCAGTTGGTTGAAATTTACCGCTTACGAGAAAAGGCTCGTTTAAATCGTCGGGACGTCTACCGCTATGATAAGTCTCTGCTCTTATCAGCGGAAGAACTACGTCAGGCTCATGGATTGCCCGTAGATTTCCAAGTCATTGAGGAATTGTATGATGCTCTAGCTATTCATGATAAGCATGAAATTGTAGTCAATGGTGGGATGTTGATCAAGGAATACGGCTTAAAACCAGGTCCAGCTCTAGGACAAGTGATTTCTGCCATTGAATGGGCCATTGTAGATGGAGAATTAGAGAATGACATTCAAGCGATTGGAGATTTTTTGAGCGACTATCTTGAAGCTAAGAAGGGGGAAGCATGAGCGATTTTATCGTTGAAAAACTAACCAAGTCCGTTGGGGACAAAACGGTCTTTAAGGATATTTCTTTCATCATTCATGAGCTGGATCGGATTGGACTAATCGGGGTTAACGGAACAGGGAAAACAACTCTCTTAGATGTTTTATCAGGTCGTTCAGGCTATGACGGAGATCGTTCTCCTTTTTCTGCAAAGAATGATTATAAGATTGGCTATCTCACTCAAGAACCTCAGTTTGATGATAACAAAAGTGTCCTCGATACAGTGCTGTCAGAAGATGTGAAAGAACTCCAATTGATTCGTCAGTATGAACTGTTGACGAGCCAGTACGATGAGAGTCAGCAAGCTAAACTGGAAAAAGTGATGGCAGAGATGGATTCTCTCAATGCATGGGAAATTGAAAGCCAGGTCAAAACAGTTTTAACTAAACTGGGGATTCAGGATCTATCTGCTAAGGTTGGTAGTTTGTCTGGAGGGTTGCGTCGCCGTGTCCAGCTAGCACAGGTTCTCCTAGGAGACCATGATTTGCTCCTGTTAGATGAACCGACCAACCATTTGGATATTGATACCATCGAATGGTTGACCAATTTTCTAAAGAACTCTAAGAAAACCGTTCTTTTCATCACCCATGACCGTTATTTCTTGGACAATATTTCAACTCGAATTTTTGAACTGGATCGTGCTGGTCTAGTCGAATATCAAGGGAACTACCAAGATTATGTCCGCTTGAAAGCTGAGCAGGACGAGCGAGATGCGGCTCTTCTTCATAAGAAGCAGCAACTGTATAAGCAGGAATTGACTTGGATGCGTCGGCAACCGCAGGCGCGTGCTACTAAGCAACAGGCGCGGATCAATCGTTTCCACGACCTCAAGAAGGACCTATCTCACCAGACTACAGAAACAGATCTGGAAATGTCCTTTGAAACCAGTCGGATCGGTAAGAAAGTCATCGAATTTAAAGATGTCGATTTCGCCTATGACCAGGGCCCTATTCTGCAGCAGTTTAACCTTTTGGTTCAAAACAAGGATCGGATTGGAATTGTGGGAGATAATGGTGTTGGGAAATCGACCCTGCTCAATCTCATTGCTGGGAAACTCCAACCGACTGCTGGGAAGGTTGTTATTGGAGAAACAGTGAGAATTGCTTACTTCTCGCAGCAGATCGAAGGTTTGGATGAAAGCAAGCGGATGATCAACTTCCTGCAAGAAGTAGCGGAAGAGGTTAAGACTAGCGCAGGCTCTACGTCGATTGCTGAGTTGCTGGAGCAATTTCTCTTTCCACGTTCCACTCACGGTACTTTGATAGAGAAACTTTCTGGTGGTGAAAAAAAACGCCTCTATCTCTTGAAACTTCTCATCGAAAAACCAAATGTCTTGCTCTTGGACGAGCCGACCAATGATTTGGATATCGCCACTTTGACGGTGTTAGAGAACTTCCTACAAGGCTTTGGTGGACCAGTCATCACGGTTAGTCATGATCGCTATTTTCTAGACAAGGTCGCTTCTAAGATTCTAGCTTTTGAAAATGGTGGTATCCGCGAATTCTTTGGAAATTATACGGATTACCTAGATGAGAAAAAGTTTGAGCTAGAAATGGCTACAGAAAATAGCAAGCCAGAAAAAGAAAAGGTAGTCAAGATCCGGGAAGAAAAGAAACGGATGAGCTACCAAGAAAAGCAGGAGTGGGCAACCATTGAGAGTGAGATCGAAGCGATTGAAAACAAGATTGCAACTATCGAAGCTGAGATGAATGAGAATGGTTCTGACTTCGGGAAGTTGGCCAGTCTTCAACGTCAGATGGATGAAGAAAATGAGCAACTCTTAGCCAAGTATGAACGTTATGAGTACTTGAGTGAGTTGGCAGAAAACTAAAGGAGGCAGAATGCAGCATATTAGTAAATACAGTCTATTATTGTCATCATTTTTATTTTGTGGCATTGGATTTATTCTCTTTGTAAATCCAATCGAAAAGATTGCCACCTTTAGCTGGTTGATTTCACTGGGCTTTTTCTTGATTTCAGTTTCGCGTTTGTCACGTTACTACCGTCTACGGACCCAAGCGACCTTGTCAGATCCCTATTTGTTCCAAAGTGCGGTTTCACTGGTCTTTGCAGTCTATCTTTTGCTCTATGGCTACAAGACCTTGCCAATTGTCTTTCCGATGACACTTGGTATTTGGCTCTTGTATAAGTCTGCTTTGAGTTTGAAAAAGGCCCATTACCTTTCCAAACGATCTGAAGAATTATCCAAGAAATTTACATTTTGGGGGCTTATTCAACTGTTTACAGGATTGTTTCTCATTGTTAGTCCTCTATCTATTAGTATCTTCTTGTTACATATTTTGGGATTGTTCTTCTTCATAATTGGCGTTCAATCCTTGAGACTCTTTTTAAAACTTCATAACGAAGAGTAAAGAAATCTGTCTGTGTTTTTGCAGACAGGTTCTTTTTTGCAAATGAAATTGAGAGAATTCTTGAAAAATGATTGAAACCCTTTTCACATTTTGGTATACTAGTGTCAAGAGAATAGGAACAAAGGAGTGTAAAATGTCCAAGAAAATTATTGGTATTGACTTAGGTGGAACATCTGTCAAATTTGCCATTTTGACGCAAGAAGGTGAAATTCAAGAAAAGTGGTCTATTAAGACCAACATCCTCGACGAAGGAAGCCACATCGTTCCTGATATCATCGCTTCCATTCAACATCGCTTGGAACTATTAAACCTTTTAGCAGAAGATTTCATAGGAATCGGAATGGGATCACCTGGTGCAGTTGATCGCTTCGAAGGAACGGTTATCGGGGCCTACAACCTTAACTGGAAGACTCTTCAGCCAATCAAGAAAGATATTGAGTCTGCCTTGGGAATTCCTTTCTTCATCGACAATGACGCTAACGTTGCTGCCCTTGGTGAACGTTGGAAAGGTGCTGGCGAAAATCAACCAGACGTCGTCTTCATGACACTTGGTACAGGTGTTGGTGGCGGTATCGTGGCGGAAGGAAAACTCTTGCACGGTGCTGGTGGTGTAGCTGGTGAACTTGGCCATATCACAGTAGACTTCGATCGTCCATTTGATTGTACCTGTGGTAAGAAAGGTTGCTTGGAAACAGTAGCTTCAGCAACTGGTATTGTCAATTTGACTCGTCGCTATGCAGATGAATATGCAGGAGATGCAGAGTTGAAACGCTTGATTGACGATGGTGAAGATGTCACAGCTAAGACTGTCTTTGATTTGGCTAAAGATGGGGATGATTTGGCCTTGATTGTCTACCGTCATTTCTCTCAATACTTGGGTATTGCTTGTGCCAACATCGCAAGTGTCTTGAACCCAGCAAACATCGTCATCGGTGGTGGTGTATCAGCAGCAGGTCAATTCCTCTTGGATGGGGTTCAAAAAGTCTTTGATGAAAATACTTTCCCACAAGTTCGTACTTCAACCCAACTGGTGCTTGCTAATCTTGGAAATGATGCAGGAGTTATTGGAGCTGCGTCACTTGTCCTACAATAGAATCATACAAAAAGAGTTCTAAATTGAATCATTTAGAACTCTTTTTATTTATCCTATGTTATAATGAAAGTATTAAAGTATTTAAGGAGAATGAATGACAAAAGCAGATATCCTTTTTAAAGAAAATATTCGAAGAATTATGGAAGAAGGCGTCTGGTCTGAGCAGGCTCGGCCTAGGTACAAGGATGGTACAACTGCCAATTCCAAGTACATTACTGGGGCTTTTATGGAATTTGATCTAGCCAAAGGCGAGTTTCCTATTACGACGCTTCGTCCTATCGCCATTAAGTCGGCTATCAAGGAGATGCTCTGGATCTACCAGGACCAGTCCAATAGTCTAGAACTCCTAAATGACAAATACCAAGTTCATTACTGGAACGACTGGGAAGTAGGAGATACGGGAACGATTGGAGAGCGTTATGGTGCTGTCGTTAAAAAGCACGACATCATCAACAAGATTCTCAAACAGCTGGAAGCCAATCCCTGGAATCGTCGTAATATCATTTCTCTATGGGACTACCAAGCCTTTGAAGAGAGCGAAGGACTCTTACCTTGTGCTTTTCAAACCATGTTTGATGTACGTCGTGTCGATGGGGAAATCTATCTGGATGCGACCTTGACCCAACGTTCGAATGACATGTTGGTAGCGCACCATATCAATGCCATGCAATACGTGGCTCTTCAAATGATGATTGCCAAGCACTTTGGCTGGAAGGTTGGCAAGTTCTTTTACTTTATTAACAACCTCCACATCTATGATAACCAATTCGAACAGGCAGAAGAATTACTTCGGCGCGAGCCATCTGATTGCCAGCCTCGTTTGGTATTGAATGTACCAGATGGCACCAATTTCTTTGAGATTAAAGCCGAGGACTTTGTTTTGGAAGATTATAATCCAGTCAAACCTCAATTGAAGTTTGATTTGGCTATTTAGGCTTTAAACAAAAAGTCACTATATAGAACTATATAGATAGGAAGAAAGTTTAAGTTTTTTCATAAAAATGAACCATACTTCCTATTATTTAAATTTAATGATTAGTAATATCATCAAAAATTTTAAAAATGATTAGTTTTTTGAGTCATTTCACTTTGATATTTTTAACTAGTCTGATAGAATATATAAGGTTTAAAATATAGGCCAATAAATTAGCTTATTAATTGTAAAAAATTATGGAGGAAAATATGGGCAAAGATTTATTTAATGATCGCATTAGCAGATTTTCGATTCGTAAATTGAATGTCGGAGTTTGCTCTGTCCTTTTAGGAACACTCGTTATGGTTGGTACAGCGTCTAGCGTATCAGCCGAAGAAAACGCAGAGAACCCAACAACTGTTGCAAAGGCAACAGAAGAAGGGGCTCAACCTGCTACAACAACAGAAGCTCCTGCTTCTACAACAACTGAAGCGAACACTGCTACAACAAGTGAAGCTTCAACTTCAGCTAAGACTTACAATGCTGAAGCACCAGTAACTGCAGCAGGTGCAACACCAACAACAACTACTGAACCAACAACTGCAACTACTACTGAAGATAAAGCGGCTGTAGCAACTCCTGCAACAACAGAAGCTTCAACAAACCCAAACAACAAGGCAACTGATGCAACTTCAACAGATAAGAAAGAAAATGTGGCTGCAGGTGTCGAAGCACCAACTACAGAAAAACCTGCTGTGACTGCAGAAACATCTGGTGGTAAGCGAAGTGGCCGTACTCGTCGTGCTCTTGGTGACGCCAACGATCCTAACTTGATCGCGGATGACGTTGAAGATGCAACTTCAACTCCAAAAGTTGAAAAACCAGGCTTTACAACAGATCTTGATGCCAAATCTATGACCAGCCAGATTACTTGGTTGGACTTTGGAGATGTAGCTAACTGGACAGGAACTACTACAGTATTAGTTCCTAAAAGTGAAGTTAAACCAACTGAGAACTTAGAAGAAAAATTGGCTCTTCAAGTTGGGTCTACCTATACCAAGGAAATCATGCCTGGTTATGTAGTTACTGTAAAAGTCAAATCCTTGAAACCTTTCCAAGCGACTGAAATCTATAAGAAACGGATGGAAAATCAAGGGGCTACAGAAGCAGAAAAAGCAACCTATGATCCAAATGCAAAAAATGGTTATGTAAGTGGAGTCACTTCAAATGCTGCTAAGCAAGCTTTTAACGATGGTGAAGAAGCCAAAGTCATCGCTGATCCCCAAAATAATTGGACTGAAATCAGATTTGAGAATATTGATACGAAAACCAAGAAGACTACCATAAGTTCAGCTTTGAATGGTGGAAATATTGGAGTTCAGTTTGAAATCTCTGCAACCTTCCGAGGTAAGACAGTTAAGCCAGCTATTGTTATGGCTGATGGGGAGTCTGCTAACCCAGGTGAATTAGTTATGTTCACTACCAACGGACAAGGTTGGCAGCATATTGGAGAATGGAAAAAGTATACCAGACCAAGTACTTCTGAAACATATTCACCACAAGATACTGAAAATCTTTTTGGACCTAATCCTAAATTTAATAATACCAACTTAAACCAACTTCGTAGATCTACTGAAGTTGGACCAGAAAAGAAACCAGTAGTTTGGAAGTATTTTGGAAATCCTGACCAAGTTACAGGTGGTCTAGGAACCGGTATCTTTGGACCTAACATTTCTGCAGGTAATTATACTGTTCCCCTCGTGATGACACGTGGTGCCTCTGAAATTGGACTTTATATCGCTTCGGGTGGTAAACAGTCAGCAATGCTAGGATTCTTCCCGCTTGATGAAGGGGATGCTCCTGAGTCATATGGTAAGGCAGTCCATACCATTGCAACTGTTGACGGTGTTACTGGAGCTAAAGTAAATCAACCATATCTTGGTAATGTGAGCCCAGATATGGATGAAAACACGACTCTTGACTGGTTCGGTGATGATAAGGCAACTACGGCCGATGAAGGAATTGACCAATTGCTTCCGGATGAACTCAAAGGGACAACCAATGAGATGATCAAGATGGATCGTACACGCCCAGGTAACTACAAAATGTCAGTTCAAGCCCATTTGGATGGAGCTTCAGAAGCACATATCTATGGTTGGGTAGACTTTAACCAAAATGGTAAATTCGACGAGGATGAACGCTCAAATCTCGCTACAATCACACAAGATGGCACTGTTGAGTTGACCTTCGCAAACAGTAAGACTTTTATTGATCCAAGTATCAACGAATTAGGTGCTCGTGTCCGTATTGCTAAGAAAGCTACTGAGATTGAAAGCCCAACGGGTATGGCCTTCTCAGGGGAAGTAGAAGACTTCAAGACTCAAATCACCCATCCACCAAAAGGGGAATTCAAGGAAACTTCTGGCCCTCAAGGTGCCAAACAAACAGCGACTGTAGCCTTTACAGCACGTGGAGAGCACAAGTATCAACGTAACTCTCAGGCAGTCATCGACGAAACTGTAGAACCATACATCGTTGATAAAGATGGTAACCGTGCGACTCTTGATGCAGATGGGTACTATGTTGTACCAGGTCAAGGGAAATACAAGATTACTGCCAATGGTAAAGACGTAGACGTTGAGTTTATCCCAGAAGATAACTTCCTAGGAACTGCAGATGGTATCTCTATCCGTCGTGTAGATAACAATGGTTACGATACGGGTTGGTCAACAAAATTCCCAGACCAAGAACCAAACATTAATGGTCAGTTAAATACCATGGATGGTCAATACGTTCCAACAGTCACTCCGATTGAAATCGAAGGGGTTGACAAGACATCGACTGATGTTCAAGGTGCAACTCAAAAAGAAACACCAACCTTTAACACAACTGAAACTAACGCAAATGGAGACAAGATTTCGGTCACTCCAAGTGCAGAATACCCTGCTAAGTTAGTAGATCCAGCAACAGGACTTTCTACTGATGCGCCATCTGTAACAGTAGATGGAGAAGGAACATATACGATCAATCCTACAACGGGCGAAGTAACCTTTACTCCAGATCCTAGCTTCACTGGTACTGCAAAAGGTGTGGAAGTTACATTGTCAGCGCCAGTTGGTCGCAATAAAGACGGTAAGGTTCAAGCGGAGTACGTTAAGACAGCTACAGCTAAGTACACACCAACTGTCACACCAATCACAGTGACTCCAACAAACAAAGTTTCTGAGGATATTCAAAACGTTCCTCAAACTCAAACTCCTACATTTGAGTTGAGCAACGACAAGACTGCTGAAATCACAAGCAAGAAATTGGTAGATCCAGCAACTGGTCAGCCTACTGATGAAACAACTGTGACAGTAGAAGGTGAAGGAACATACTTAATTGATCCTACTACAGGAGCAGTAACTTTCACTCCTGAGAAAGACTTTGTCGGAACTGCTAAAGGGGTTAAAGTCCAAGCAACTGCGACTGTTACCAATGCAAATGGTAAAACTGCAACTATTACTTCTGATGCAAGCTACACACCTACTGTAAAAGCAGCTGTACCAACAGCAGATCCAGCTACATCTAAAGATATCCAAGGTGCCACTCAAACAGGTACTCCAACCTTTGCGGGTACAACTGTTTCTGTAAATGGTGAAGACAAAAAAATTACTATTAAAGATAACAGCTACACACTTTTGGATAAAGACGGTAACGAAGTTTCAACTACAACGGCTTACGCTGAAGATGGAACAACACCAATCGGTACATTCACGATCGACCCAGCAACTGGTACTGTAACCTTCACACCAACTGATAAATCTTACACAGGTAAAGTAACGCCTGTTAAGGTTCAAGCTGAAAGCTCAAACGGAATCAAGGTTGATACAACTTACACTCCAGAGATTGTTCCAGTAACACCAACTGCAACACCAGCTGAAACAAAAGATGTTCAAGGTTCTACTCAAACAGGTAAACCTGAATTCAAGGGTGGAACTGTAACGGTTGATGGCGTTGAAAAGACTGTTGAAATCAACGAAGATGTTCCAGCAACATTCGATGACGGTTCAACAACTAAGACAGTAGAAGGTGTTGGTACATACACAGTAGCAGCAGACGGTACTGTTACATTTGTACCAGAAAAATCATTTGTAGGAACTGCACCAGCTGTGACAGTTGTCCGCGAAGATAAGAACGGAACAAAAGCTTCAGCGACCTACACACCAACAGTATTGCCAGTAACACCTGAAGCAACACCTGCTGAAACCAAAGACATCCAAGGTGCTACTCAAACAGGTAAACCTGAATTCAAGGGTGGAACTGTAACGGTTGATGGTGTTGAGAAAACTGTTGAAATCAACGAAGATGTTCCAGCAACATTCGACGACGGATCAACAACTAAGACCGTTGAAGGTGTTGGTACATACACAGTAGCAGCAGACGGTACTGTTACATTTGTACCAGAAAAATCATTCGTAGGAACTGCACCAGCCGTGACAGTTGTCCGCGAAGATAAGAACGGAACAAAAGCTTCAGCGACCTACACACCAACAGTATTACCTGTAACACCTGAAGCAACACCAGCTGAAACAACTGACATCCAAGGTGCTACTCAAAAAGGTAAACCTGAATTCAAGGGTGGAACTGTAACGGTTAATGGTGTTGAGAAGACTGTTGAAATCAACGAAGATGTTCCAGCAACATTCGACGACGGTTCAACAACTAAGACAGTAGAAGGTGTTGGTACATACACAGTAGCAGCAGACGGTACTGTTACATTTGTACCAGAAAAATCATTCGTAGGAACTGCACCAGCAGTAACCGTTGTCCGCGAAGATAAGAACGGAACGAAAGCATCTGCAACCTACACACCAACTGTAACTCCAGTAACACCAACAGCAGAAGATGCAACTTCAACTGATAAACAAGGTCAAGAACAATCTGGTAAACCAACCTTCACACCAGGTAACGAAAACGTCCCAATGGATGATGATACACCTGCAACCTTTGAAGATGGTTCAACTACGAAAACAATTCCAGGAGAAGGAACTTACACAGTAGCTCCAGACGGAACAGTAACCTTCGTACCAGAAAAATCATTCACAGGAACAGGAACAGGCGTGACTGTTAAACGTGTAGATAAGAACGGTACACCAGTAACAGCTAAGTACACACCAACTGTAACTCCAGTAACACCAACAGCAACTCCGGCTGAATCAGAAGCACCTCAAGGTGTGGTTCAAACTGGAACTGTGACCTTCACCGAAGGTGACTCAGTTGCACCAATCGACAAAGATACCATTACTCTTCTTGATGAAAATGGTCAACCAGCAGAATCTGTAGTTGCTAAATCACCAGAAGGTAAAGAAATCGGTACTTTCACAGTTGATAAAGAAACAGGCCTTGTAACCTTCACACCAACTGATAAGTCATACTCAGGGGATGTAGTTTCAGTTAAGGTTCAAGCCAAGGATGCAAACGGCACTCCAGCTGAAACAACATACACACCTAAGATTACTCCAGTTGTACCAACTGCTGAACCTGCAACATCTACAGACATCCAAGGTAAAACACAAACAGGTACACCAAGCTTTACACCTGGTAACCCTGCAATTCCAATGGATGATGAAGTTCCAGCAACCTTTGAAGATGGATCAACTACGAAGACAATTCCAGGAGAAGGAACTTACACAGTAGCTCCAGACGGAACTGTAACCTTCGTACCAGAAAAATCATTCACTGGAACAGGTACAGGGGTAACAGTGAAACGTGTTGATAAGAACGGTACTCCAGTTACTGCAACTTACACACCAACTGTAACACCAGTAACCCCAACTGCTGAGCCAGCAACTTCAACTGACAAGCAAGGTCAAACCCAAACAGGTAAACCAACCTTCACAGCTGGTCATGAAAATGTTCCTTTGAACGACGAAGTTCCAGCAACCTTTGAAGATGGTTCAACTAAGAAAGAAATTCTTGGTGTTGGTATTTACACAGTAGCAGCTGATGGTACTGTAACCTTCACACCAGATCCACGCTTTGTAGGTGAAGCACCAGCAGTAACAGTTGTTCGTGAAGATATGAACGGAACAAAAGCTTCTGCAACCTACACACCAACTGTAACACCAGTTACTCCAACAGCAGAACCAGCTACATCAAAAGCTCCTCAAGGAATTGTTCAAACAGGCAAACCAACCTTCACTGAAGGGGATCCAATTGCTCCTATGAGCCCTTCAACCTTGAGACTTTACGATGATTCTGGTAACCCAGCTGACCAATTGGATGCCTTCGCACCTAATGGCGATATCATCGGTAAATTCACAGTTGATAAAGAGAAAGGCGAAGTGATCTTCACCCCAACTAACAAAGCTTACTCAGGTGAAGTTCTTCCTGTAGGTGTTTCAATGGAAGATGCAAATGGTACCTTTGCACGTACAACGTACACACCATTCATCACTCCGGTAGTTCCAACAGCAGAACCAGCTACATCAACTGATATTCAAGGTGCTACTCAAACAGGCAAACCAAGCTTCACTGAAGGAAATCCTGCAGTACCAATGGACGATGATGTACCTGCAACATTTGTTGATGGCTCAACTACTAAGGTTGTTCCAGGAGAAGGAACTTACACAGTTGCTCCAGATGGAACTGTAACCTTCGTACCAGAGAAATCATTTGTTGGAACTGCATCAGGAATCGTGGTTCAACGCCAAGATAAGAATGGTACAGTTGTGAAAGCTAAGTACACACCAACTGTGACTCCAGTTGCACCAACAGGAGAACCAGTTACTTCAATTGGTAAGAAGGGTGCTACTCAAACAGGTAAACCAAGCTTCACCGAAGGTGACAGCCGTGTACCAATGAACGACGAAGTTCCAGCAACCTTTGAAGATGGCTCAACTACGAAGACGATTCCAGGTGTTGGTACTTACACAGTAGCAGCAGACGGAACTGTAACTTTCACTCCAGAACCTGAATTTACTGGTACTGCACCAGCAGTGACAGTAGTTCGTGAAGATGTGAACGGAACAAAAGCTTCTGCAACTTATACACCGACTGTTCTTCCAATCACTAAGTTTGTTGATAAAGAAGGTAAGGAAATCCCAGGATATCCTACAGTTGATGGAGAAGAGCCAAAAGCTGAAATTCCAGGTTACCGTTTCGTTGAAACCAAGAAATTACCTAATGGTGATACAGAGCACGTCTACGAGAAAGTTACAACTTCACACGTAGATGAAAATGGAAAACCAATTCCTGGTTATCCAACAGAAGATGGTGAGCAACCGAAGAAAGATATTCCAGGTTACGAGTTTGTTAAGACAATTGTAGATGAGAACGGTAATACTCAACACATTTACAAGAAGACGGTGACACCAACACCAACACCGACTCCTACACCAACTCCAACACCAACACCAACTCCGGTTCCTACACCAACACCGACTCCAGATCCAGTTCCAACTCCAGATCCAGTTCCAACTCCAGATCCAAAACCAGTTCCAGAAACTAAGGAAACTAAATTTATCAATCCATCTGATGAAACAGCAGTTCTTCCTGAAACTGGTACTGAGGAAACTTCTAAAACTGGTCTTGCTATTCTTAGCGCCTTGACAGGTCTCTCATTATTCGGACTTGCTAAACGCAAAAAAGAAGACTAAGATCTAGGATTTGTCTCATTAAAACCGCGAGAAATCGCGGTTTTTTTGAGGGAAAAAATGGGAAGTTTTGCTCAAGGAAGCAATAGTTAGAAACAGTCTTTTCTTGAAAAATTTGATAAAATAGAAGTATCAGTATAAAGGATGTAAAAATGAGTAAGAAAGTAATTGGCATTTGGGCTCAGACGAAGAGTGGAGTGATCGGCAAAGATCAGGTCATGCCTTGGCATTTACCTGCTGAATTGCAGCACTTTAAACAAACGACTACAGGCCATGCGATCCTCATGGGAAGAGTTACCTACGAAGGTTTAAACAAACGCGTCCTCCCAAATCGGACCAATATCATTCTCTCTAGAGATGACAAGTATGATGTAGAGAATGAAAAGGTTTTGCTAAAAACCTCAGTTGAAGACGTTTTAAACTGGTATAAGGGACAGGATTTGTCACTCTTTATTATCGGTGGTGAGAAGGTCATCCGTCTTTTCGAGCCTCATCTAGAGGAGCTCTATCAGACTGTCATCGATGCCGAATTGGAAGGAGATACCTACTTCCCAGAAGATTTCCGGTGGGACCAGTTTCAATTATTAGACGAGCGGACATTCGAAAAAGATGAAAAAAACCCTTACGACTTTACTATTAGACATTTTGAAAGAAAGGAAGACTAGTTGATGGAACGTAGTATCTTTGGCTTTTTTACAGCAGTTTTATGCGTGATTTGCCTGGTATGTGCTTCCCAGACTCTTCGGAAAAAGCGCTATGGCTTAGCCACCCTCTTCTTATTAAATGCCTTTACTAATCTTGTGAATTCTATTCACGCCTTTTATATGACTTTATTTAAATAAATTACAAACAGACTATAGAATCGGGAGAAGAAAATGCCTACAAATCAATCAAACGATATGATGGTTTATTGTTCGTTTTGTGGTAAGAACCAAGACGAAGTACAGAAGATTATTGCTGGGAACAATGCCTTTATCTGTAATGAATGTGTTGAGTTAGCTCAAGAAATCATTCGAGAAGAATTAGCTGAGGAAGTCTTGGCAGACCTTTCAGAGGTTCCAAAACCAATCGAACTTCTCAATATCCTTAACCACTATGTCATCGGTCAAGATCGTGCTAAACGAGCACTAGCAGTAGCTGTCTACAATCACTACAAACGGATTAACTTCCACGAAAATCGTGAAGATGACAACGATGTGGATCTACAAAAATCAAACATTTTGATGGTCGGTCCTACAGGTTCAGGAAAAACTTTCTTAGCTCAAACGCTTGCTAAGAGTTTAAATGTGCCATTTGCCATCGCCGATGCAACAGCCTTGACAGAAGCGAGTTACGTCGGAGAAGACGTTGAGAACATCCTTCTTAAGCTCTTGCAAGCAGCTGATTTCAATATCGAACGTGCTGAGCGAGGCATCATCTATGTTGATGAAATCGATAAGATTGCCAAGAAGAGTGAGAACGTCTCGATTACTCGTGATGTATCTGGTGAAGGGGTACAGCAAGCCCTCTTGAAGATCATCGAGGGTACTGTAGCGAGTGTTCCACCTCAAGGCGGACGCAAGCATCCTCAACAAGAGATGATCCAAGTTGACACCAAAAACATTCTTTTCATCGTTGGTGGAGCCTTTGATGGAATTGAAGAAATTGTGAAACAACGTCTAGGTGAAAAGATTATTGGGTTTGGTCAAAACAACAAAGCCATTGATGAATCCAGCTCTTACATGCAAGAAATCATTGCAGAAGATATCCAAAAATTCGGTATTATTCCTGAGTTAATCGGTCGTCTTCCAGTTCTTGCTGCATTAGAGCAATTGACAGTGGATGACTTGGTTCGTATTTTGAAAGAACCAAGAAATGCCTTGGTGAAACAATATCAGGCTCTCTTATCCTTCGATGATGTTGAATTAGAATTTGATGACGAAGCGCTAGAAGAAATTGCAAGTAAAGCCATTGAACGCAAGACTGGTGCTCGCGGACTACGCTCCATCATCGAAGAAACTATGTTGGATGTGATGTTTGAAGTTCCAAGTCAAGAAGACGTCAAAATGGTTCGGATCACCAAAGAAGCAGTTAACGGAACTGAAAAACCAATTTTAGAAACTGCCTAGAAAGAAATTCTATGAAAGTAAATACTCATAATGCGGATATCCTCTTGAGTGCTGCTAATAAAAGCCATTATCCTCAAGATGATATCCCAGAAGTTGCACTTGCCGGTCGATCAAATGTCGGCAAGTCTTCTTTTATAAATACCATGCTAAATCGCAAGAACTTGGCCCGTACATCTGGAAAACCAGGAAAAACACAGTTGTTAAACTTTTTCAATATCGATGACAAACTTCGTTTTGTCGATGTACCCGGCTATGGGTATGCCCGTGTCTCCAAAAAAGAACGCGAGAAATGGGGCAAGATGATTGAAGAATATCTGACAACGAGAGAAAATTTAAGAGCGGTTGTCAGCTTGGTAGATCTTCGTCATGAACCCTCAGCAGATGATGTCCAGATGTACGAGTTTTTAAAATATTACGAGATCCCTGTTATCTTGGTTGCGACGAAAGCCGACAAAATTCCAAGAGGAAAATGGAACAAGCATGAATCCATGATCAAGAAGAAATTGGATTTTGATAAAACAGATACCTTTATCATCTTTTCATCGGTCAATAAAACTGGAGTAGAAGAAGCTTGGGATGTAATTTTTAACTTTAGTTTCTCGGAATAAATCGTATTATTACTGATCTGTTATTTATTTGTTTGATTTATCTCGATATTGTAATTAAAACGTAATATTGAACTCAACAATTTAATGCTTTTCTGTGCTATAATCATCTTAAAGAGTTTTCATTAAAACATTAGGAGATTATCACATTGAAAAAAATACTAAATAAATCGAAATTGATTGGATCCTTAGTAGCTCTGGTAGCTGCAGGAACAGTAGCAGCAGCCATGAGTGAGCACGTAGGAAACGTTGGAGCAAATGATGAAGCATATTCTCAATATGCAGATCCGACAGAAGCCTTCATCTCACAAATCGGTGAATCTGCTCGCCAACTTGGTCAAGAAAATGATCTGTATGCATCTGTTATGATTGCTCAAGCCATTTTAGAAAGTGGTTCAGGTCAATCTGGTTTGTCATCGTATCCACACTATAACCTTTTTGGTATTAAAGGGAGCTATGCTGGTCAATCTGCAGTGATGCAAACTTGGGAAGATGACGGTGCTGGAAATGCCTATACCATCAATGATGCTTTCCGTTCATACCCTAGCTACTATGAATCATTGCAAGACTACGTTGCGGTTTTGAAACAAGGTCATTTTGCAGGAGCTTGGAAGAGCAATACAACAAGCTATCAGGATGCAACAGCTGCTTTAACTGGTGTCTATGCTACTGACACTAGTTACTATGCAAAATTGAACCACATTATTGAAGCTTACAATCTTACTCAATATGATTCACCAAGTGTTTATGGTGGATATGAAGGGACAGTTTACAACCCTTATCGCCAACAATATACGACCCAAGAAATCTTGAACTTGGATATCGCTTGGGCGAATCGTTTCTTATAATATATGAATTAAATTGAATTATAAACAGACTATCATAGTCTGTTTTTTTATTTCATCGTTTTAAATCGTTTTATTTATATTTGTTGTGGAACCCAGTATTTTTATTTAAATTTTTCTGAAAGCCTTTTCAGGAATTCCATTCTATGATATAATGAAGAAGTTCACAAATCCAATATATAAGGAGATTCAGATGGGAGAATCAAATTTTGTTCTTAAGGTAGAAGCAGCATGTCAGAAGAAGGAAGAATTGTATACAGCTTCTAAAGCTCGTTATGCGGTTCGATCTATGTTTGCGGGTGCGTTTTTGACAATGAGTACTGCAGTAGGGATTGTGGGGGCAGACCTTCTCAACACCTTCTTGCCAGGTTCTGGTCGTTTCTTATTCCCGTTTATTTTTGCCTGGGGATTGGTTTATTTACTATTCTTAAATAGTGAGTTAACGACTTCCAATATGATGTACCTTACAGCTGGTGTTTATTTAAAGAAGATTAATTGGAAAAAAGCTTTAGAAATTTTACTCTATTGTACATTCTTTAACCTAGTCGGTGCTTTGTTCCTCGCTTTCCTCTTTGGACAGACTAGTGCATTTGCAAACCTAAATCCAAAAGGCTTCCTTGGCTCGGTTGTAGAGATGAAGCTCCAACGTTCGAATCAATTGGTCTTCTTCGAAGGAGTTATTGCCAACATCTTCGTTAACATAGCAATCTTGTCCTACCTTTTCTTTAAAGATGAAACAGCGAAAGTTTTGTTGGCTTTGTCAGCTATTTATATGTTTGTATTTCTTACAAATGAACACATTGCGGCAAACTTTGCTTCTTTCTCACTGGCTACCTTTAATTCTATTTCTAAAGATTTGCCTCATTTAGAGTTCTTCAATGTCCTTCGTCATTACGCTGTCACTTTTGTAGGTAACTGGGTAGGAGGAGGAGTACTCATGGGCTTGGCCTATGCATGGCTCAATCGTACAAAGACTATTTATAAAGATTAAATATTTTTTAAAAAAAGTTTGCAAAAATACTTGCATTCTTTTTTTTTATGTGATAAACTAAGTAATGGTTTGAAAAAACTGCCTAAGACAGTAGGGGAGCTCGACTCGTAAATATCCTACCGAGGACAAAACGTATCATGTAAAAAGAAGCGTATTGTACTTTCGTGTCTAGGTTTGGGCGCGTTTTTCTTTTGGAAAAATTCCCCAAGCAAAATAATTACGGAGGTGAACACACTAATGAGTGAAGCAATTATTGCTAAAAAAGCGGAACTAGTTGACGTAGTAGCTGAGAAAATGAAAGCTGCTGCATCAATCGTCGTTGTAGACGCTCGTGGTTTGACAGTTGACCAAGATACAGTTCTTCGTCGTGAGCTTCGTGGAAGCGAAGTTGAGTACAAAGTTATTAAAAACTCAATCTTACGTCGTGCAGCTGAAAAAGCTGGTCTTGAAGAATTGGCATCAGTATTTGTTGGACCATCTGCTGTAGCATTTTCTAATGAAGATGTTATCGCACCAGCGAAAATCTTGAACGACTTTTCTAAAACTGCTGACGCACTTGAAATCAAGGGTGGTGCAATCGAAGGCGCTGTCGCATCAAAAGAAGAGATCCTTGCTCTTGCAACTCTTCCAAACCGCGAAGGACTTCTTTCTATGCTCCTTTCTGTACTTCAAGCGCCAGTGCGCAACGTTGCTCTTGCAGTCAAAGCGGTTGCAGACAACAAAGAAGACGCGGCTTAATCTTAAGCTACGCAGCGTAGCCTAGCTACAAAAAAATATAAATAAAAAATTTAAAACTTATTTGGAGGAAATAACAATGGCATTGAACATTGAAAACATTATTGCTGAAATTAAAGAAGCTTCAATCCTTGAATTGAACGACCTTGTAAAAGCTATCGAAGAAGAATTTGGTGTAACTGCAGCTGCTCCTGTAGCTGTTGCTGCAGCTGGTGCTGCTGACGCTGGTGCTGCTAAAGATTCATTCGACGTTGAATTGACATCTGCAGGCGACAAGAAAGTCGGCGTTATCAAAGTTGTGCGTGAAATCACTGGTCTTGGTCTTAAAGAAGCTAAAGAACTTGTTGATGGAGCACCTGCACTTGTTAAAGAAGGTGTTGCTACAGCTGAAGCTGAAGAAATCAAAGCTAAATTGGAAGAAGCTGGAGCTTCAGTTACTCTTAAATAATAGAGTTTCCAATCAAAATGAAAACCGAGGTTTAGACCTCGGTTTTTTTGTGTACAATTTCGAATTTAGTTCTTTGTATTTGATCCTATATCTGAAGAAACCTTAGAAATGGATGAAAAAGAAGGTGGGACAAATAGTGGATCTAGTCTTTTCGTTAATCGAATAAAGTTAAAAGTTGAACTTGAAATTAAGGATAAGACAGGAACGCAGTTCTGCCTCAGTTAGTTTGTTTGGGAATGAGCAGGAGTAGCCTATAGTTTCAAAAGAGGATAGTATTGCTATCTTCTTTATTTTTTCACGAAAGAAGTATGGTACTGTAAAAAAAGTCTTTAAATCATTCAGCGTACTTTCGCTCTTAAACGCTGTAGAACAGTGCATTCCCAACGGTTACTCCCAATTCTTATCGAGTTCTTACTAATTTATTATATTGTTAGACTTCTATTTTTTTGATAGAATAGTCCTTATCAACAAAAAAGGAGATTTCTGATGAAATACTTTAAACGTCTTGTCTTTGCTGCTTTGTTGGCAGTTGGTGCGATTTTCCTTGTAGCTTGTGGTTCTACAACTAGCGATAATGGGAAATATGTCTATAAAGCTGAGAAGGATCAAATTAAAAGCATCCTTAAAAAGCAAGGGGCTAGTGAGGAACAACTTGAGCAGGTGATTGATCAATTTGATTTGACAATGACAATTGAAATTAAAGATACAAAAGCTAAGATGATTATCGAAATGAAAGCTCTTGGTGAAAGCAAAAAGAAAACAATTGACCTGAAAGCTGATCAAAATGCTAAAACTCTTGAATCAGCAGAAGGTGGTAAAGATAAAGTCAAGTATAAGATTGATGGTGATGTTTTAACTTTGGATGTATCAAAAGCAGAATCTAGTGATTATGAAGTTTTTGCTTTCTTCAAAGATGCAAAATTCAAACGTCAGAAATAATCGTATCTAGAGGGGATGGCTGAGGCTATCCTCTTTTTTCTTCATGGTTTTCATTAGCTCTTTTCCTTGCTAGCCACCTAGGGTTCTGATATAATGAGGTTACTGTGAAGAAGGCGTGTGAGCTTTCTAGAATCATTTAAAAAGTACTTGACGGTGCTTTTTTATTGTATAGGGAGGAGAAAGGTATGGGATATATTTGGTCTTATTTGAGAAAATATCCAAAATGGTTGTGCTTGAATTTTACAGCAGCCATCTTTTTTGTGATTGTTAATCTCGGTTTGCCAACTGTTTTGGCCCGTATGATTGATGAGGGAATCAATCCGAGAGATATAGAGCGTGTTTATTTCTGGGCCTGGGTTATGTTTGGTGTGATCATCGTCGGAATTCTTGGTCGAATCGTTCTGGCCTATGCGGTTGGGAAGATTACTACAACCATGGTTATGGATATGCGGAATGATCTTTATGAGAAGCTTCAGGAATATTCTCACCATGAGTATGAAAAGATTGGCGTTTCTTCTTTAGTGACACGGATGACGTCTGATGCTTTTGTCCTGATGCAGTTTTCTGACCAGATGTTAAAACTTGGGGTCATTACTCCCATCATGATGGTGTCGAGTATTCTGTTGATTTTACAAACGAGTCCATCTCTTGCCTGGATTGTGGCGATTTCGATGCCTTTTTTGGCCGTGGTGGTCTGGTATGTAGCTGTTAAGACCAAGCCTTTGTCAGAGAAGCAGCAGGAAACCCTAGATAAGCTCAATCAATATGCACGAGAGAATCTTACAGGCCTTCGTGTCATTCGTGCTTTTGCACGTGAGGAATTCCAAGAGGAAAAGTTTGGCCAAGCTAATGCAGTCTATGCGGACAACTCTAATAAACTCTTTAAACTGACTGGTTTGACGGAGCCACTCTTTGTCCAAATCATCATCGCTATGATTGTAGCTATTGTGTGGTTTGCCTTGGATCCTCTAGGGGATGGGAGTTTAGAAATCGGTAATCTTGTCGCCTTTATCGAATACAGTTTCCATGCCTTGCTTTCATTCCTTTTCCTAGCCAATCTCTTTACCATGTACCCACGGACAGCTGTCTCCAGTCATCGTTTGAAAGAAATAATGGACATGCCCATTTCCATTGATCCAAATGAAAATGGGGTAACTGAGACAGAAACCAAGGGTTATCTGGAATTTGATAATGTCACTTTTGCCTATCCTGGTGAAACAGAGAATCCAGTCCTTCACAATATTTCCTTTAAGGCTAAACCGGGTGAAACCATCGCCTTTATCGGATCGACCGGTTCTGGGAAATCCTCTCTCGTTCAGCTCATTCCTCGATTCTATGATGTCACCTTAGGGAAAATCTTGGTTGATGGCGTGGATGTTCGTGATTTTAACGTTAAAGCCTTGCGCCATAAGATTGGATTTATCCCGCAGAAGGCCCTGCTCTTTACAGGGACCATCGCTGAAAACCTTCGTTATGGCAAGGAAGATGCGAGTATAGAAGAACTAGATAAGGCAGCAGATGTAGCCCAAGCCAAGGAATTTATCGAGAGTAAGGAAGAACAGTTTGACACTCATTTAGCAGAAGGTGGTAGCAACCTTTCTGGAGGTCAGAAGCAACGTTTATCGATTGCACGTGCAGTTGTGAAGGAGCCGGATATCTATATCTTTGATGATTCCTTCTCGGCTCTGGACTATAAGACAGATGCAACGTTGAGAAAACGTCTCAAGGAAGTGACAGGAGATGCGACCGTCTTAATCGTTGCCCAGCGGGTTGGGACCATTATGGATGCGGATCAAATCATTGTCTTGGATCATGGAGAAATCGTTGGTCGTGGAACGCATGAAGAGCTTCTGGAAACCAATGAAATCTACAGTGAAATTGCCCGCTCACAGTTGAATAATCAATCATTGACAGAAGAATAGGAGGGAGGAGAAAATGAAAGAAAAACGTTCCAGTTTTGTACGCCTTTGGGGCTACTTAAAAGCTTATCGCTTTGCCGTTATTTTCGCTACTCTTCTAAAAATTCTGAGTGTGGTCATGAGTGTCATCGAACCCTATATTCTAGGACTCGCCATTACTGAATTAACTGCTAACCTGACAGATATGGCTAGAGGAGTAGCAGGAGCTCAGATTAATGCTGGCTATGTCGGCTGGGTCATGGTTGTCTATCTCTTCCGTGGAGTCTTGTATGAACTCGGTTCATATTATTCGAATTACTTCATGACCAATGCTGTTCAAAGCATGATTGAGGATATGCGTAATGACTTATCCGAAAAAATTAATCGTATCCCCGTTTCTTACTTTGATCAGCACCAATTTGGAGATCTTCTCGGTCGCTTTACTAGTGATGTCGAAACGGTTTCCAATGCCTTGCAACAGTCTTTCCTTCAAATTGTAAATGCGATCTTCACCTTAAGCTTGGTTATTGCTATGGTACTTTATCTTAACCTCACTTTGGGGTTAATCGTAATTGCTTCTATTCCGATTACCTTCTTCGGTGCACAGTTTATTATGAAGAAATCCCAGCCCTATTTTAAAGAGCAGGCTGATGTTCTTGGAGCTCTAAATGGTTTTGTTCAGGAAAACTTGAGTGGATTTAACGTCTTAAAACTCTATGTACGTGAAGAATCATCGCAAGAAGAATTCCGTGACATTACTCGTCGTCTCCAACAAGTTGGATTTAAAGCGAATTTTATTTCTGGACTGATGATGCCAGTTCTTAATGCCATCTCTGATTTGACCTATCTTTTGGTCGCAGTTATCGGAGCTATTCAAGTTCTTGCTGGTCGTCTTACAGTTGGGAATATGCAGGCTTTTGTTCAGTATGTCTGGCAGATCAATCAACCTATTCAAAATTTGAGCCAGTTAGCTGGCACCTTGCAAAGTGCCAAATCTTCACTAGACCGGGTCTTCCAAGTCCTTGATGAACCAGATGAAGTGCTCGGTAAAAATGAATCTCTGGACAAAGAGCTGACAGGGCAGGTTAGCTTTAACCATGTAGACTTCCAATATGTGGAAGATAAACCGCTGATCCGTGATTTTAACCTAGAGGTTAATCCTGGTGAGATGGTGGCTATTGTCGGACCGACAGGAGCAGGGAAAACGACCCTCATCAACCTCCTCATGCGTTTCTACGATGTGACTAAGGGGGCTATTACAGTGGATGGTCATGATATCCGTGAACTATCTCGCCAAGACTATCGTAAGCAGTTTGGGATGGTTCTTCAGGATGCTTGGCTCTATGAAGGGACCATTAAAGAGAATCTGCGCTTTGGAAACTTGGATGCGACAGATGAAGAGATTGTCGCTGCTGCCAAGGCCGCCAATGTGGACCACTTTATCCGGACCCTTCCGGGTGGCTACAACATGGAGATGAACCAGGAGTCTAGTAATATTTCTTTGGGGCAAAAACAATTGTTGACCATTGCGCGTGCCCTTCTAGCTGATCCAAAGATATTGATTTTAGATGAGGCAACTTCTTCAGTGGATACGCGTCTGGAACTCTTGATTCAAAAGGCTATGAAGAACTTGATGAAAGGGCGGACTAGTTTTGTCATCGCTCACCGCTTGTCTACTATCCAAGAAGCGGATAAGATTTTAGTCCTTAAAGATGGGCAAATCATCGAACAAGGAAATCATGAGTCCCTCTTGGCTGCCCAAGGATTTTATTACGACTTGTACATGAGTCAATTCTCCAAAAAAGAAGAAGCTGAATAAAAGCGTCAAAAAAGAGCAGTAGCTATTTTTTTGTTAAGCTACATACTTGCTTTTGAAAGAAGACGGATTTCTTGAAGGTGTTTATTTTATTTGCTATAATCGTAGCAGAAATGGAGGCTTTATGCGCTTAACAAGCCAATTAATCACTGAAACATTCCCAGATCTGGACAAGGTCGAGCGGTTGAATACCGAGGCTTTCCCTGAAGAGGAACGGATTCCTATATCTGAGTTTTTACGCTATACAGACAATGATGATGCTCATTTTTTTGCCTTTTACAATGAGGAAGAATTTGTTGGATTTGCCTTTGCTATTTCAAATGCCAAGGCCTTTTATGTCAGCTTCTTTGCCATTATGCCTCACTTGCGAAGTCACGGCTATGGGCAAGAAATCATTGAAAAATTAGTGGAATTTTATCAACGGACCATGTTGTTAGAAGTTGAGCGATTGGATGAAGAATGTGATAATCTAGAGCAACGTCAAGCTCGGATGGATTTCTATATCCGAAATGGCTTTAAAACAGCCAATGCTTTTCTTGAATACGAAGACCTTAGTTTCGAGATTCTCTACCGAGGAGAGGGCTTCGATGAGGAGGCCTATCGTGATATCTTCCGTAAACTTCAGGAAGAGAATTATTTTGATTTCCGCATTCAATACCGACGCTTTAGTGAAGATTAAAAACAAAAAGTGCTCCTCTGTTAGATAGCAGAGAAGCACTTTTTTTATTAATGAATGAAGAAGTATATAAGAATCTACAGTAGAGTCTTCTTTGCCTTAAGTTATTTTTAAATGTAATTATTCCAGTAAAAAGAATTGCCGTGGTGGAAGAAAGCTGATATACTAGATAAGATTGAAAAATGTAAAGGAGAACATATGTTACGAAAAGGTTCCTTAACAGGTTTGCTGTTATTTGGTATTTTCTTCGGTGCAGGGAATTTGATCTTTCCACCTGCGCTAGGTGCCCAATCGGGTATCCATTTTTGGCCAGCTATTGCTGGATTTGTCTTATCAGGAGTAGGAATTGCGATTATTACCTTGATCATTGGGACGCTCAATCCTAAAGGCTATATTCATGAGATTTCACGTAAAATCGCCCCTTGGTTTGCTATCGTTTATCTAGTAGCCTTGTACCTCTCTATTGGCCCTTTCTTTGCCATTCCGAGAACGGCTACCGTTTCCTACGAAGTTGGGATTGCCCCCTTGTTAGGAAATTCAAGTGGAAAACTTAGTCTCTTCGTTTTCACCTTGGTTTATTTTTGTTTAGCCTATTTGATTGCCCTCTATCCATCTAAGATCCTAGATAGCATTGGTCGGATTTTGACACCGATCTTTGCGATTTTGATCGTTGTACTGGTTGTTCTAGGTGCTCTCAAGTACAGCGGACACGCGCCACAAGTTGCAACAGAAGCCTACCAAGCATCTGCCTTTGGCCAAGGTTTCCTTGAAGGGTACAATACCTTGGATGCCCTTGCTTCAGTGGCCTTCAGTGTGATTGCGGTAACCACCCTCAATCAACTTGGTTTCACCAGCAAGAAAGAATACATTAAAACCATCTGGATCGTTGGGATTGTTGTAGCCATTGGATTTAGTATTTTATACATTGGCTTGGGTTACCTTGGAAATCATTTCCCAATTCCAGCAAAAGTAATGGCATCTGATGCCAATAAAGGGGTCTATGTCCTTTCAGAAGCGACCAAGGCTATCTTTGGGCCAGCTGCTCAAATCTTCCTTGCGGGTATGGTGACGGTGACTTGCTTCACTACAACAGCCGGTTTGATCGTGTCAACCGGGGAATTCTTCCATAACACCTTCCCTAAAATCTCTTACAAGGTCTATGCGACAGTCTTCACTTTGATTGGTTTTGCGATTGCCAATCTTGGCTTGAGCGCCATTATTGCCTATTCATTGCCTGTCTTGATGATCCTCTATCCAATCACCATTACTATAGTGTTGATTGTGATTGTAAACAAATTTACTCAACTATCAAAACCAGGAATGCAACTGACTATTTTCTTAGTTAGCTTGGTGGCGATTGCAGATGTTCTTGCAAGCACCTTCAAACTTACAGGTCTGGCAAACGTCATTAAAACTTTACCATTTGCTGCCCAATCCCTCCCATGGTTACTCCCAGTAGTAGTTGGTATTGTCCTCTCTCTTTTCTTGCCAAATAAACAAAGTGCAGAAGAAGAATAAGTCGTCAATTGAACTCCAGAGTGAAATACTTTGGAGTTTTTGTTTGGCTTTGAAACTAGTTTCTAAATGATCGTTTAGAAATCAAAGCGTAGCAGAAATTTTTAATTTAGGAGCTGGAATGTTATACTAGTTGTAGCATATCAATATACGGAGTGTTTTATGAATCAAATCGTTTTCTCCTTCACTGTCTTTCTGGCAGGGATTCTCTCTTTTTTCTCTCCTTGTGTCTTTCCTTTGCTTCCGGTATACATCGGGGTCTTGCTAGGAAGTGATCAGGAAAAATCCATCCAGATTTTCGGGAAGAAGATTCGCTGGCATGGTCTTGTAAAGACCTTGTGTTTTATCGCAGGGATTTCTGTTATTTTCCTTATTATTGGTTTCGGGGCAGGTCTACTTGGGCAAATTATGTACACCAACTGGTTCCGATACTTGATGGGAGCGCTGATCATTATCCTTGGTCTTCATCAGATGGAAGTCTTTCACTTTAACTTCTTAGAAAAGCAAAAAACAATGGATTTCGGGGCGAACAAGCACAAGAATGAATTACTTTCAGCTTTTCTGCTTGGGCTTGGTTTTAGCTTTGGCTGGACGCCATGTATCGGTCCGGTTCTAGGCTCTGTACTTGCCTTAGCAGCATCCAATGGTCAAGATGCCCTCATGGGTGCTCTCTATCTCTTTATCTATACACTAGGGATGGCTATTCCGTTTTTACTTTTGGCCTTAGCGTCTGGGATTGTTCTCCCATACTTTAATCGTCTAAAACCCCATCTCTTGTTACTGAAGAAGATTGGTGGCTTGATCATCATCATTATGGGGATTTTGTTACTCTTGGGACAATTGAATAGCTTGTCTGCTATCTTTTCATAAATCAAATGGAGGTTTACTCATTATGAAAGTTATTAAATACGCCTGTTTTTCGCTTCTTTCTTTATCCATTCTGACTGCTTGCTCTATGAATCAGTCCGAAAGCGGCATGAACAATCAATCCATGGATAATCAATCCATGACCAATACAACAGCTAGTAAACATCCCTTGGTAGGAAAAGAAGCCAGTGACTTCGAGCTAAAGGACATGAAGGGGAATACAGTCAAACTTTCAGACTATAGAGGCAAAAAGGTTTACTTGAAATTCTGGGCAACTTGGTGTGGTCCTTGCCGACAAAGTATGCCTGAACTGAATAAACTGGTCGAAGAAAAGGACCGGGACTTTGAGATTCTTACCGTTATGGCACCAGGGATGCAAGGGGAAAAAACAGAAGAAGAGTTTGTTGAATGGTTTGCCCAACAAGACTATCAATCAGTTCCTGTTTTGTACAATCCGGACGGATCTGCCTTTATAAATTACCAAGTCCGTTCAATCCCTACGGAAGTCTTTATTGATAGCCAAGGAAAGATTGGACATGTTCAATTAGGGGCGATTTCAAATGAAGATGCCAAGAAGATTATCAAAGAGTTGAAATAAAAAATGAAGCATAAAGCTTCATTTTTTTTATTAGTTGCTTGCACCAGATGTAGCATCAGCAACTGCGTCACCGTGTCCTCCAGCATCTGAAGCACCTGAAGTTGCGTCTGCATCCCCATGGCCGCCAGCAGGAGCGAATGGTCCGCTACCGCCTACTAAGCGTTGACCAGTTGTTTGAAGGTACCAATCCAACCATGGCTGGAAGTTAAAGACGATTTCGTTGATACCAGCATATGAACCATCTGGATAGTACATAGCTTGATAGTTGTGAGTATTGATCACGCCTTCAGGAGAGCCTGGAACAATGGTACGAACATATTCTTGGTTTCCGTTGCGAAGAGTACCAATGACCCATTCAACGTTTTTCATACGTGCTGGTGGAAGAGAACCGTGAACGGTTGACATCCGGCTACCTGATTGAGGTGGCACGCGTTTCGCAAACATCGTATCTGGATCTTGGTGGGCATTGTTGTAGTAGAGGAACTGGTTGTTATCATCAGCGTATGTCAATTCGAAAGGCATAGCTTTCAAGAACATATCGATTTGATTAACAGTCAGGATACCGTGGTCCAATTTTACGTATGTATCACCAGATACAGCCCCTGTAATTTCTGCAACTTTTTCTACCCAATCTGGATCATCTGGGTCGACCTCGGTAACAGTAGTAGCGATTGGTTTTCCGCAATCCAAATCTTCTGGTTCAATTGGTTTTGGTTTTTTCAATTTAGAAACGACTCCTACGTATTTCACAAAGTTATCTAAACAAGTTTCAAGGAATTTTACAGTTCCTTCGTTGATGATGTTGCCATCTGCGTCAAAAGCTTCTTTCGCTTTTCCGAGAAGGAATTCGTTCCCTGGAAGGGTATAGGCATTGACACCTGGAGCATCCAGAATCTTACGAAGGTGGACTTGGGCACGAGAAGTCCCTTGGTCATAGTAAGAAGCACCCACAATCATAACCGGTTTGCTTTCGAAAGGATGCACTTCATAGGAGAGCCATTCTAAAACAGATTTTAGTCCTGCTGAAATAGTATGGTTGTGTTCAGGTGTTGCGATAATTACACCGTCAGCACGGGTAATTTTATTGTTGAGGAGACGCAATTGGAAGCTTTCGTCCCATTTTTCATCTTGGTTGAACATTGGAACTTCATCGATTTCAAGAACTTCTAATTCAAATTTGATCTTAAAATGACGACGGATGAATTCCAAAAGTTTGCGGTTATATGATTGGTCGTAGTTTGATCCTACAAGTCCTACAAATTTCATGCTAGTATGTCTCCTATCTTACAAGTTTTCCCAGTCGAAGTCTTCGGCATCTTTGCGAAGCAATTCTTGAGCGTTGCGCAGTTTATCAGTAACTTTAACAAAGATACGGAAATCATCAAAGATGGCGTCCAATTTCTTGATGACATCAAGATCTACCAAGTCACCATTTTGATCAAATGCTTGAAGAGAGTGAGAAAGCAAGAATTCGTCTGGAAGGACAGTTGCTTTGATTTCTGGTGAGTTCAAGATTTGACGAAGCTGCAATTGAGCGCGAGATGAACCAAGCGTACCATAAGAAGCACCTGTAATCATCACTGGTTTGCTTAAGAGTGGGTAGATCCCATAAGATAGCCAAGCAAGGGCGCTCATCAAGACAGCAGGGATGGAATGATCGTATTCTGGTGTACCAATGATAACACCATCAGCTTCCTCGATTTTCGCAGCAATCTCTAAGATAGCTTCAGGGACTTGTTTATTGGCTGGCTTGTTGAAGACAGGGATATCTTTAATCTCAACCAATTCAATCTCTGCCTTATCAGCAAAATGCTTTTGCATGTATTGAAGTAGTTGGCGGTTTGTTGAACGTTTGGAGTTTGTTCCAACGATCGCAATAAGTTTTGTCATGGAAATTCCTTTCTGAAATTAAAATTACAAATAATCATGTAGCCCACTGGTATAGGCGAGGCGACCTGACTGATAGACTAGAATAGCATCCATGCCAGGTAAGGTTTCAACAATATTTAAAATGTTGGTCGGTTCTTCACCGAACAAGCGGGTGGTCCAAATCTCCCCATCGACTGATCGATCAGAAATAATCGTGAGACTTGCCAGTTCTGTTTCGACAGGATAGCCAGTTTGAGGATCAAAAATATGATGGAAGGACCGGCCGTCAACCTCAAGGTGACGAACATAGGTACCTGATGTCACAACGGACTTATCTGTAACAGATAGAACTAGTAAATGTTCCCCTCTTGGAAGCTGCGGATCTTGGATCCCAATTCGCCAGGGGCGATGACTGACAGGGTTTTGACCAAGGGTAAGGATATTGCCCCCCAAATCAATTAAAGCTTGCTCGATCCCCTGACTCCTGAGATAACTAGCTAGTAAATCCGCACTAAATCCCTTAGCTAAAGCGCCTAGATCAATTTTCATCCCTTTTCTTTTGAGAAAAACAGTTTGTTGATTCGGATCTAAGCAAATCTGATGAGGGTCAATGATTGTTAGGGCTTGTTCAATTTCCCCTTGATCAGGCTTCCTAGCATCTGAAAAACCAATTCTCCAGGTTTGGACAAGTGGACCAATCGCAATGTTTAAATGACTTCCTTGCGCCTGACTATGGCTGGTTCCTAGAGCAATCAGTGAAAAAAGATCTGGATGAACCTTTACGGGTTCAATGCCAGCCTTTTGATTGACCTCCATCAATTCAGAAGAAGAGTCATTGGCACTAAAGCGATGCTCATAGGATCGCAAGAGACTAAAGCAATCGGCCAGTATTTGGTAAGCTTGTTGATGAGAAATCGAAACGGTTATGGTGGAGCCCATTAGGCGTTCGGATCGACTAGTTAGTTCCACAAATAGTAAACCACCTTTCCAATATTCACCTACTTCAAGTTTATCAAAAAGAAAGCCATTTCACAATCCCCCCAAGCAAAATTATTGACATTTTTCAGGACTTATGCAAATTGATTTGAAAATAATATCACAAATTGTAAGCAAAAAATTTGGAAACGATATCATTTTCATGTTATAATTGTATGGTAAATAAAATTAAAGGTAGGATTTTTTCTATGAGTAAAATCGTAGTTGTGGGTGCTAACCACGCTGGAACTGCATGTATCAACACTATGTTGGACAACTTTGGAAACGAAAACGAGATCGTTGTATTTGACCAAAACTCAAATATTTCATTCCTTGGATGTGGAATGGCTCTTTGGATCGGTGAGCAAATCGACGGTCCTGAAGGCTTGTTCTACTCTGATAAAGAAACGCTTGAAGCTAAAGGTGCGAAAATTTACATGAACTCACCTGTACTTTCAATCGACTACGATAACAAAGTTGTTACTGCAGAAGTTGAAGGAAAAGAACACAAAGAATCATACGATAAGTTGATCTTTGCTACTGGTTCTACACCAATTTTGCCTCCAATTGAAGGTGTTGAAATTGTTAAAGGTAACCGTGAGTTCAAAGCAACTCTTGAAAACGTACAATTTGTTAAGTTATACCAAAATGCTGAAGAAGTTATCAACAAACTTGCTGATAAGAGCAAACACCTTGAACGTATCGCTGTAGTTGGTGGTGGTTACATTGGTGTTGAGCTTGCTGAAGCATTCGAACGTCTTGGAAAAGAAGTGGTCCTTGTTGATATCGTTGACACAGTATTGAACGGATACTATGACAAAGACTTCACACAAATGATGGCTAAAAACTTGGAAGACCACAACATCCGTTTGGCTCTTGGTCAAACTGTTAAAGCTATCGAAGGTGAAGGTAAAGTTGAACGCTTGATCACTGACAAAGAAACATTTGATGTGGATATGGTTGTTCTTGCAGTTGGATTCCGTCCAAACACAGCTCTTGCTGACGGTAAGATTGAACTCTTCCGTAACGGTGCCTTCCTTGTTGACAAGAAACAAGAAACATCAATTCCAGGTGTTTATGCAGTAGGTGACTGTGCGACTGTTTATGACAACGCTCGTAAAGACACTAGCTACATCGCGCTTGCTTCAAACGCTGTTCGTACCGGTATCGTAGGTGCGTACAACGCTTGTGGACATGAACTTGAAGGAATCGGTGTTCAAGGATCAAATGGTATTTCTATCTATGGTCTTCACATGGTTTCAACTGGTTTGACACTTGAAAAAGCAAAAGCTGCAGGCTACAATGCAACTGAAACTGGATTTAACGACCTTCAAAAACCAGAATTTATGAAACATGATAACCATGAAGTTGCTATCAAGATCGTTTACGATCAAGATAGCCGTGAAATCCTTGGTGCTCAAATGGTATCACGTGATGCTGCAATCTCAATGGGTATCCACATGTTCTCATTGGCAATCCAAGAGCATGTTACAATTGAAAAATTGGCATTGACAGACCTATTCTTCTTGCCACACTTCAACAAACCATACAACTACATTACTATGGCAGCACTTACTGCTAAATAATGCATTCTATAGAAACGCTCATTTGGGCGTTTTTTTGCTGTTGTCTTACTCAAGAGCTATGAAAAATAGTATAATAAAAGCAAGAAAACTGGGAGTTAAAGAGAATTTATGAAACAAAGTCAGCAAATCCAAAGAGAATTTCAATCGACCTCAAGATCTATTTTATCTCAGGTTAGCAGAGGTGTCTTAGTAGGGCTCGTAGTCGGCGCGATTGTCTCGAGTTTTCGATTTTTTATTGAGCATCTATTCCATGTTGTCCAGGGATTATATAAGGATCTAGGAAGAAGTCCGATCAATTGGGTCATCATCCTTTTGATGTATCTTTTTATTATTTTGCTAGCTAGCCAGCTCATCAAAAATAACAAAAACGTTAAAGGATCTGGTATTCCTCAAGTAGAAGCAGAATTAAAAGGACTGCTTCAGATAGACTGGTGGGCTACGCTTTGGCAGAAGTACATTTTAGGGATTTTAGCAATTGCAAGTGGTTTGATGTTGGGTCGTGAAGGCCCCAGTATCCAACTTGGCGCCATGGGAGGAAAGGGGCTAGCTAAGAAACTTGCGCTTAGTCCAGTAGAAGAAAGAGCCTTGATTGCCAGCGGTGCCGCAGCAGGTTTGGCAGCAGCCTTCAATGCACCGATCGCTGGTCTACTCTTTGTAGTAGAAGAAGTCTACCATCATTTTTCTCGTGTCTTCTGGGTATCGACCTTGGCTGCGAGTTTGGTCGCAAACTTTGTCTCCCTCAATATTTTCGGTCAAACACCTGTTTTAAACATGCCAGACCACATCCCACATATCGATTTATCCAGTTATTGGATTTTCTTAGTGATGGGAATTTTTCTGGGCCTAACTGGTTATTTCTATGAAGTTGCTGTTTTAAATATTGGTCGGCTTTATCAAAAGCTTGGTAGCTGGTTCAAAGTATCTGCCCCCTATTTTTCACTCTTTGCTTTTCTTTTGATCCTACCGATTGGTTATTATTTCCCTCACTTATTAGGTGGTGGCAATCAGTTGGTTTTGAACTTAGCCCATGTGCCTCTTAGTATCCAAACGCTGATCTTCTATTTTGGGATACGGTTTATCTGGAGTATGATTAGTTACGGTAGTGGTCTTCCTGGTGGCATCTTTCTTCCGATTCTAGCTCTAGGCTCTGTTTTAGGAGCCTTGGTTGCGGCTGTTTTATTGAAGTTTGGTCTCATACATTCTAATCAACTCCCCTTGTTTGTCATTTTGGGTATGAGTGGTTATTTTAGTGCCATTTCTAAAGCGCCCTTGACAGCCATGATTTTAGTAACGGAAATGGTAGGAGATATTCGAACCTTGATGCCAATCGGCTTGGTGACTTTGACAGCTTACATCACCATGGATCTGCTAAAAGGGGCCCCTGTCTATGAAGCCATGCTGGAGCAATTGATGCCTGAGGTGACGAATGGTTCAGATGTCTTGACCCTGATCGAAATTCCAGTATCAGAGAAACTAGCAGGCCGTCAGGTTCGAGATTTAGACCTACCAAGAGACCTCCTGATCACAACTCATCAGCATAATGGGAAAAACAGTACGGTGCATGGTAGTACCCGCCTCTATCTAGGAGATAGCATCTACCTCGTAGTAAAAGAGACAGATATCGGTCGAGTGAAAGAATTACTTCTTTAATTCATTTTATTAAAGTTTTCTGACAATTGTTGAAAAATGAGAAAATCTTTGCTATAATAGACCACGTAAAAAACGAATCCAGGAGAAATTCTCATGAAAAAACTTGCAGTAACACTCTTATCAGTCGCTTTATTAGCAGGCTGTGCCAATACATCTTCAAAAAACACAACTACAAATAGTTCCTCTTCGACAGTGAAATTGTCAAAAGAGGACCAAAAAGCCTTGGACCAGGCGACAAGTGAATACAAGGAGTTTGTGCAAGGACAAATCGATCAGTTGTTAAAAGATACAGAGGAATTTCAAAGAGTCCTAAAAAGTGGTGATTTAGAAGAAGCTAAGAAGGTCTATCCTTTGATTCGGATGTCTTATGAACGCTCTGAACCAATCGCTGAAAGCTTTGGGGAGTCTGATGTCAAGATTGACTTCCGTTTGGTTGACTATGTCGATGAAAACAAATCAGAAGAAGGATGGTCAGGCTTCCACCGTATCGAACGCATCCTCTGGGAACAAAATACAACCGAAGGCACTGAAAAATATGCAGAGCAATTGGTAAATGATATCAAAGAGTTGAAAGCTAAGATTGCGACAGTAGAAGTGACGCCAGATTTGATGTTGACAGGTGCGGTTGACCTCTTAAATGAAGTGGCGACACAAAAGATCACTGGGGAAGAAGAAATTTTCTCTCATACAGATCTCTATGACTTCCGTGCCAATATCGAAGGGGCTGAGAAGATCTTTGCTCTCTTCAAACCTCTCATTGAGAAGAAGGATGCCAAACTAGTGAAAACCCTTGAAACAGAATTCAAGGCGGTGAATGACTTGTTAGACAAACATATGACTGATGATTCCAATTATAAATCATATACAGATCTAACAGAAGAAGATACCAAAGAACTAGCAGAAGCAGTTACGAAATTGGGAGAACCACTCTCTCAAATGGGAATCATTTTAAACGGTAAATAACAATGACAAAAGACGAAAAATTTTTTGAAAAGAAGATGGATCGTCGCGAATTTCTGAAAAAAGCAGGTATTGGGGGAGCAGGCTTAGCACTTGGTCTATCCGGTGCTTCTGCTTTTTTCGCTAATAAGGAGCAAGGTTCCAAAAAAATCGCTGACGGTCAAGAAGAAATTAGTTTTTACGGCAAGCATCAGGCTGGAATTACCACCCCCATGCAGAAGAATATTTATTTTGTGGTGCTCGATCTCCGGACGACAGATAAAAACGAATTGATTCAGTTGTTTAAAGACTGGACAGATTATAGCCAGAAATTAGTCAATGGGGAACTGGTCAAAAAAGATGGATCCAACGCTCTCTTGCCTCCAAGTGATACAGGAGAAACAGTCGGACTAAATCCTTACCGCCTCACCCTAACCTTTGGTGTTTCGGCTAGCTTTTTGACCAAACTAGGCCTTGAGAAGAAACGTCCTAAACTCTTTCGGGATCTGCCAGCTTTTCCTAAGGAACAGTTGAGAGAGCAGTATACGGGTGGTGATATTGTCATCCAAGCATGTGCAGATGATGAGCAGGTAGCCTTTCATGCTGTCCGCAATCTGATCCGTAAAGGACGGAACAAGGTGACCATGAAGTGGAGCCAATCAGGATTTGCTGCTATTGGGGATCGCATGGAAACTCCAAGGAACCTCTTCGGCTTCAAGGATGGAACTGCCAATGTCACGACAGAGAAAGATTTTAATAAGGTAGTTTGGGCTGATAGTCAAGACTGGATGAATAACGGCTCTTATATGGCTGTCCGTCGGATTATTATGCACTTAGAGACTTGGGACCGGACCAACCTGAAGGAGCAAGAAAATACCTTTGGACGCTATAAAGAAAGTGGCGCACCATTTGGAAAGCAAAACGAGTTTGACGAAGTGGACCTCTCCCTCTTACCAGTTGACTCACATGTCCGTTTGGCCAAAGAAGTGGATCTGCCAATTTTGCGACGCTCTTATTCTTACTCTGATGGGATTGATCCGAAAACGGGGCAGTTTGATGCAGGATTGCTTTTTATTGCCTTTCAAAAGGATCCAGACCGCTTTGTGAAAATCCAAACCAATCTTGGGGCAGATGATAAGATGAATGAATATGTGACTCATATTGGCAGTGGCCTCTTTGCCTGTTTCGGAGGTGTGAAGGAAGGAGGATACATTGGTCAAGACTTATTTGAATAAATTGTTAGTCGTCCTAGTAGCCTGTCTCTTTTTCATCGTCACCCCTGTCCAAGCTGAGTCTTATAGTGATCTCTTTATCAAAATCACAGATGCAACGACAGCAGTTCGGGATAAGGACCAAGAAAAGGCTCACACTCTTGTCGCAGAGATAAATGAAGAATTTCTTAAGAAAGCCAATCATGATTCCAAGGCAGGAAAAGAAGTCCAGAAAAGTCTGGACTTGGAAGGTGAGATCACAGAAAAGCAATTGGTGACTGTCTCCACTTCCTTGCTAGCCTTTGAAAAAGAACAAAATCCAGTCGATCTGGATGCTGAAAAAGAGAAGCTAGAAACTCGCTTGAAGCCTTACTTTGAGAAGCTACAAGAGGCGATCACAGCAAAGGATCTCCAAGCGACACGAAAGGCTTATGCCGATTTAAACAATACCTGGACTCGGAATGAAGCGGTTGTCAGAGATCATAGTACAGCTTACTATGGAAAAGTAGAAACAGCTATCTCCTTCTTGAGAAGTGCGATCGAAACGGAGCCTACAAACTTTGACTCCATCCAATCTTCGTACAACGACTTAAAGAATGTACTGGATCAATTTATCAGTGGGCAAAAGATTGAGGAAACAAGCTCCAATCTGACTCTTTCAGACGGGATCAAGCTCCTAAAGAAAGCTCTGAGCCTCTTTCAAGCCAATGACACTAGCCAAGCTAGTCAAGTCATGAAGGAGTTCATTACCATCTGGCCAACGATCGAAGGCGATGTCAGCACGACCAATCCAGCTCTCTATACCCGAGTAGAAAGTCAAAGTCCAGTTATTATGGTCAAGGGGAAGGAAAGCAAGTACCAAAAACAACTGGAAGCTCTGATTAGTGATCTGTCTGCTATTGATACCACCGCCTCTTATTCGGCGGTTGACGCTATGTTGATCCTCTTACGCGAGGGTGTCGAAGCGCTCTTGATTGTCATGGCTTTGGTGACAGTTCTCAAATCTGCTAAATTGATCAAAGGCTTGAAATGGGTTTATGCAGGTGCTCTTCTAGGTATCCTGGCCAGTGCAGCCATTGCAGTAGCTCTTCAATTCTTATTCCCAGCTGTGACCTCGGCTTCAAACCGCGAGGTGATCGAGGGAGCGGTAGGAATTATCGCAGTAGGCATGATGATTGTCATTGGGATTTGGCTACATCGCAAGTCCTCCGTTAAAAAATGGAACCAATTCATGGAAAGTCAGATGAAGGCTGTGACAGCAACTGGAAGTTTCATTTCTATGTTTGCCCTCAGTTTCTTAGCTGTCTTCCGTGAGGGGGCTGAGACTATCCTTTTCTATGTAGGGATTCTCCCTCGTATTCGCTCCTTTGATTTCTTTCTAGGGATCGGCTTAGCTCTTGCAGTTTTAGCCATTCTTGCTATTCTTATGACTAAGGCAAGTCATTTGGTCAAGTCTCATAAAATTTTCTTCCTCTTGACTTGGATGATCTATGCTCTGGCCTTTAAGATGCTAGGGGTGAGCCTACACGCGCTCCAATTAACCAATATGCTTCCCAACCATTTCTTGAGTAATTTCCCAACCATTGATTGGGCAGGGATCTACCCGAGCTGGGAAGTGGTAGCTTGTCAGATGCTGTTTATCTTTATAATTCTGATTGTGACGGTGAAGCAGCATGAAAAATGAAGATAGAAGGCTCACGATTGTAGAGCATTTAAGCGAGTTTAGACGGCGCTTCATCGCTTGCATCCTTTGTTTTTTCCTTGTCTTTTGTGGAGCCTTCTTGTTTTCTGATCAGCTTTATGCCTACTTGACGGCTGGCTTTCGGGAAAAACTCTTGGTCCTCGGACCTAATGATATTTTAAGCATCTACCTGCAATTGGCAGGTTTAATGGCTTTTACCATCACCCTGCCCTTCACCCTCTTTCAAGTCTGGCAATTTGTAAAGCCAGCCTTGAGAAAAGGAGAAGCAGGAGCTATTCTGCTCTATGTGCCAGCTAGTTTGATTTGTTTCTTACTAGGCTTATTCTTCGGCTATTATCTGGTTAGTCCAGCTATCTTAGAGGTACTCTTGAAGTTGGGACAAGGTCAGTTTACCATTCAGTTAACGGCACAGAACTACTTGACCTTCGTCTTTCATACGACCGTTCCTCTGGGTGTCTTGTTTGAATTGCCGGTCCTTGTAGCCTTTTTGACCTCGATTCATATCTTAACGCCAGATTGGTTAAGGCGCTATCGCCGAATAGCCTACTTTCTATTGCTGTTACTAGCAGTCATCCTGACCCCTGCTGATTTTATCAGTGATCTAGCAATGACTGTGCCTCTTATCTTGCTCTATGAAGTGAGCTTGGGCATCAGTCGCATCATCTATAACCGCATACAAAAAAGGAGATAAATATGGGAATTTTACGTGATATCGGTGCACCAGGCCTAATTATCATTATCCTGGGAGCACTCTTAATCTTTGGACCAAAGCGTTTGCCAGAGTTAGGACACTCACTTGGAAAAATGTTCTCTGAATTCAAGTCGGCCGTCAACAATGGTGCCGCTGAAAAAGAAGAGGACAAAGACAAGACCGATAAAGAAGAAAAATAGCTTTCCTTTCATGATATTTTCTGACAGAACTATCATGACTTCTTTCATTTTCAATAATAGCAAAAGCAGGAGGATAGACTTAAAACGATATCTGAGTAAGAATCCTGCTTTCTGTTATTTTTGAACAGTCTGAAAATTTTTGTAAATTACAAATTGAAAACAAATCAATTTTTGATAACGTTTTCCTTGAAACTAAAATAGGCCCGGAGTATAATAGAGGGTGGAAAAAGTACATTAAAAAGGAGTGTGTCATGATGATCATTAGTGTGATTTTTGCTGTAGCTTACTTCTTGCTGGTTGCCCTTGTTGCGGCTCTTGTTTTCCGAGCGATAGGAAAAATATTTGAGCTCTTCGATGGTTACCTGATGTACCATTAAGAGATAAACAAGCCCACTCACTATGAGTGGTTTTTTACTATTAGACGGGAGATGACTATGAAAACTGAATATGAAAAGATGATTGCTGGTGAGTTCTACAGTCCCATGGATCCAGAATTGAGGAGGTTGGCGCAAGAAGCTCGGACCAAGCAATTTGCCTTTAACCAAGAAGCAGATGGCGTGAAACGAAGCCAAATCATAAAAAGTTGGTTCGGGTCCACTGGGGAAAATCTTTCCCTACACCCTTTTTTGGCTTGTGATTATGGGGTGAATATCCACTTGGGAGAGAACTTTTATGCCAACTGGAACCTAACCATGCTAGATGTCTGCCCGATTAGGATTGGGAAGAACGCCATGATCGGTCCCAATTGTCAATTTCTCACTCCTCTTCATCCCCTGGATCCACACGAACGAAATGCAGGAAAAGAATATGGTGCTCCAATAACGATTGGAGATAACTTCTGGGCAGGTGGAGGAGCCATCATTCTTCCAGGTGTTACCCTAGGCGATAATGTCGTCGTCGGAGCAGGAGCTGTGGTGACAAAATCCTTTGGGGATAATGTAGTCTTAGCAGGTAATCCGGCCAGAATCATCAAGGAAATAGAGGTGAAAGGATGAGGTTTTACTTTATCGGAGGACTTGGAAGTAACGAGAATCATATGACCGAATTTGCTCACTGTTTTCCATTTCCCATCACGTATCTAGACCCCTATAAGATAAACCTGGAATCTTCAAAAGATTTAGTAGATTGGTTTGAAGCCTATGCGGATACTAATGAAAAAACTTGTATCATTGCCCATTCGTTTGGTGGAGATTTGGCTCGGTACCTAGCATCCAATATGCCACAAATGACACACCTGGTCCTTCTTGACGGTGGCTATCTTGACATGGATCAGATCTTACCACTGGAGCAGGAAATTGAGGAGACACTTACCTATCTGAAGTAACAGGTCTTTTCATATCTAGAAGAAGCGGTTGCGAGTGAACTTGGAGATACTGACAATGCTTCGCCAGCGACTATAAAAGCCATCCAAGCCAGTTATCGTTGGAATTCTGATCTCCATCATTATGAACTGGATCTAGATTCACAAGCTGTTCTTTCCTTGCTGAGACTCAGACGGAACCTCCGATCTTTTCAAGTTCCTCTCACAGATACCAAGGCCTTATTCATTGGTCCTAAATACAAGGAAGAACCCACTTGGAGAGCTGAAGCACTTGAGGCATTAGATCCCTCTATCAAGAAGATACTCTTAAAGGATCTCGGTCACGATTTTTATACAGCCGTCCCCAATCTTGTCAGTAAAGAAATCATCAATTGGATTGGCGTTTGTTCATAAATAACTCATATATAGAAACTCTTCTAAACAATCATCTAGTAATTTCCGAACATTATTTAGATAATCAGCATTCTAATTGAATCGAATCCGTATCTTTGTTATAATCTTGAATGGAAACGTCGGAAGGCGTAGTGATGAACCATCACGATTTAAAATTTAGAAACGAGATTTCAATCCGTATGTTAAACGAATTTCCAATCTTTGATTACGAAGATATTCAATTAATCCCTAACAAGTGCATTATCAAAAGTCGTGCAGAAGCTGACACCACCGTTCAGTTTGGTAAGCACACTTTCAAGTTGCCAGTCGTACCTGCTAACATGCAGACCATCCTAGATGAGGACGTAGCTGAGCAACTGGCTAAGGGGGGGTATTTTTACATTATGCACCGCTTTGACGAAGATGGACGCATTCCCTTTATCAAACGTATGCACGATCAGGGATTAATCGCTTCTATCTCAGTTGGAGTAAAAGAATATGAGTACGATTTTGTGACTCAACTCAAGGACGATGCACCAGAATACATCACCATCGACATCGCTCACGGTCACTCAGATAGTGTCATCCAAATGATCCAGCATATCAAAAAGGAATTACCAGATACCTTTGTCATCGCAGGAAATGTCGGAACTCCAGAAGCTGTTCGTGAGTTGGAAAACGCTGGAGCAGATGCGACTAAGGTCGGGATTGGTCCTGGTAAGGTCTGCATCACTAAAGTGAAGACTGGCTTTGGTACTGGCGGTTGGCAGTTAGCAGCCCTTCGTTGGTGTTCAAAAGCAGCTCGCAAGCCGATTATTGCAGATGGTGGCATTCGGACCCATGGAGATATTGCGAAATCCATTCGTTTTGGTGCTAGCATGGTCATGATCGGTTCTCTCTTTGCAGGTCACATTGAAAGCCCAGGTAAAACCGTTGAAGTCGACGGGGAATCCTTTAAAGAGTATTATGGATCTGCTTCCGAGTACCAAAAAGGGGCCTATAAAAATGTTGAAGGTAAGAAAATCCTTCTTCCAGCCAAAGGTCATCTGCAAGATACCTTGACAGAGATGGAGCAAGACTTGCAAAGTTCTATTTCCTATGCTGGAGGCCGAAAGGTTGCTGATCTGAAGCATGTCGATTATGTCATCGTAAAGAATTCAATCTGGAATGGTGACTCTCATTAAAACTACAATTACTTATTTATCTTGCGGATTGGCGCAAGGTCTCTACAAGGTGCCGGAACACCTAACAATAAGTAAGTCTATGATTGATACAGGGACTCCTGTATTCACTAGAGGCTTACTTGGTAAGTCTCTATTTTTGTTCCAAAGTGTTTAGGAGAAAACATGAAATTATTAGAAGAACGTATTTTAAAAGACGGAAATGTCTTGGGAGAGAATATCCTTAAGGTTGATTCCTTCTTGACCCACCAAGTGGATTACCAGCTGATGAAAGAGATTGGGAAGGCATTTGCGAATCGCTTTAAAGATGCTGGACTGACTAAAGTTGTCACCATTGAAGCTTCCGGAATCGCTCCTGCCCTCTATGTCGCAGAAGCTTTAGAACTTCCTATGATCTTCGCTAAAAAAGCAAAGAATATTACGATGAATGAAGGGATTTTGACAGCAGAAGTCTATTCCTTTACCAAGCAAGTGACCAGTACCGTTTCCATTGCTGGCAAGTTTTTATCACCAGATGATCGCATCTTGATCATCGATGACTTTCTAGCAAATGGCCAAGCAGCTAAAGGCTTGATCCAGATTATCGAACAAGCTGGGGCACGTGTAGAAGCAGTTGGCATCGTCATTGAAAAATCCTTCCAAGAAGGCCGTGGACTGCTAGAAAAACTCGGCTACCCAGTTGTATCCCTAGCTCGTTTGGACCGTTTTGAAAATGGTCAAGTTGTATTCAAGGAGGCAGACATCTAATGCAAAAGCAAGAAAACCATTCACAGGCAGCCATTCTAGGCTTGCAGCACCTATTGGCCATGTATTCGGGTTCTATTTTAGTACCGATTATGATTGCGGGCGCTTTGGGCTATAATGCCCACCAACTAACCTATCTGATTTCTACAGATATCTTTATGTGTGGGGTAGCCACCTTCCTGCAATTGCAGTTAAACAAATATTTCGGGATTGGTCTTCCGGTCGTTCTCGGGGTGGCCTTCCAGTCCGTGGCGCCTCTTAGCATGATTGGGGCTAGCCATGGTAGTGGCGCTATGTTTGGTGCCTTGATTGTTTCAGGGATTTACGTCGTTCTGGTCTCAGGTTTCTTCTCTAAAATTGCCAACCTCTTCCCATCTATTGTTACAGGATCTGTCATTACCACAATCGGTTTGACCTTGATTCCAGTTGCGATTGGGAACATGGGAAACAATGCAGCAGAACCAACGGTTCAAAGTTTGTTTTTGGCCGTGATTACCATTCTCATCATTCTCGTGGTTAATATCTATACGACAGGCTTTATCAAATCCATCTCTATTTTGATTGGGTTGATCGTTGGGACAGCTATTGCAGCTTCTATGGGCTTGGTGGACTTCACGCCCGTGGATCAGGCCCCTATTCTTCATGTTCCAACACCGTTCTTCTTTGGAGCTCCTAAGTTTGAAATCACCTCAATCGTTATGATGTGTATCATCGCAACTGTTTCAATGGTGGAATCGACTGGTGTTTATCTTGCACTTTCGGATATTACAAAAGATCCAATTGATAGCACGCGCCTCCGTAATGGCTACCGCGCTGAAGGGTTGGCCGTACTTCTCGGTGGTATCTTCAATACCTTCCCTTACACTGGATTCTCACAAAACGTAGGCTTGGTGAAATTGTCTGGTATCAAGACTCGTCTTCCAATCTACTATGCAGCTGGTTTCCTCGTTCTCCTTGGTCTCCTTCCTAAGTTTGGAGCTTTGGCACAAATCATTCCAAGTCCAGTACTTGGTGGAGCCATGCTGGTTATGTTTGGTTTTGTATCTATTCAGGGGATGCAGATTCTGGCTCGTGTCGATTTTGAACACAATGAGCACAATTTCCTCATCGCGGCTGTATCGATAGCAGCAGGAGTCGGTTTGAACAATAGTACTCTCTTTAACGGCCTTCCAAGTGCATTTAAAATGTTCTTTGCAAATGGAATTGTCGTTGCCAGCGTCTTGGCAATCATTCTGAACGCCATCTTGAACCGTAACAAAAAATAGTATAAATAGAGGCTGGGACAAAAGTCCTAGCCTCTCAATTGTCTTTGGATTATCGAGCAAGACGCAGTGGTTGAGTGGGCTCTACTACGCTGATTTCATCAGCTTTTACAGCCCTACTCAACTGTGCGGAGGTGGGACGACGAAATCGAATTCTAACGAATTACCGATTTCTGTCCCACTCTCTTTTAATTTTTTTGACATTTAAGGTGACATATAGTAGATTGGTAAGAGAAAATTTCAACTTGACAGGAAGAGAGTATCATCCATGTATCTAACCCATCATTTTAAAGAACGCTTGCGTTTGTTTATCAGTCTATTTATCCCTCTCCTGGTCTATCAACTAGCCAACTATTCTGCTAGTTTTGTCGATACAGCCATGACAGGACAATACAATACCTTGGACTTAGCTGGCGTGTCAACCGCCACCAGTCTTTGGAATCCCTTCTTTACCTTTTTAACCGGGATTGTATCTGCTTTAACGCCCATTATTGGTCATCACTTAGGGCAGGGGAATAAAAAAAGAATCGCTTCTGATTTTTATCAATTTATCTATCTCTCTTTCATGATGGCTGTCCTCTTGATCGCTTTTGTCTTGCTGATTGCACCGATTGTCTTAAGTAAAATTGGTTTAGAAAGTGTCGTAGAGGGGATTGCAACCCATTACTTAGCCTTTCTCTCTCTAGGAATTTTGCCTCTCTTACTCTTTAGTGTGGTCCGTTCCTTGCTGGATACTTTAGGTCTCACTCGCTTGTCTATGTACCTTATGTTGCTCTTATTACCTTTAAATGCTAGTTTTAACTACATGTTGATTTATGGAGCTTTTGGTCTTCCTGAGCTAGGAGGAGCAGGAGCGGGACTAGGGACATCTTTGGCTTACTGGGTCCTCCTCATCATTGCTTTTTTGATCCTTTTTAAACACCCTAAAGTAGCTATCTACCAACTTTGGAAGATTCAACCTATCAATTTCAAAGAGATGAAAGAGACGATTCGCCTGGGCTTACCGATTGGGGGGATTGTGTTTGCAGAAGTCATCATCTTCTCTTTAGTGGGCTTGCTCATGGCTAAATTCCCATCTATGACCATTGCCAGTCACCAGTCGGCCATGAATTTTTCAACTCTCATGTACGCTTTTCCAGCTAGCATCTCCAATACAATGGCTATTATTGTGTCCTACGAGATTGGGGCTGGGCGTCCCGATGTTGTACGTCAATATTGCCGGATTGGACGATGGACAGCCTTTGGGTTTGCCTTCTTTACCCTTAGCTTCCTCTATCTTTATCGCTATCAAGTAGCAGGGCTCTATGGCACTGAGCCGGAATTTATCCACCAGACAGCTATTTTCATGACCTATAGCCTACTTTTCCAAATAGCGGATACGGTCGCAGCACCGATTCAAGGGATTCTACGCGGTTACAAGGATACTACCGTTCCCTTCTTGCTCGGAGTTTTTAGCTACTGGTGTGTCTCTATTCCATTGGGGATCTTTTTAGACCATGTCACCAACCTAGGTCCGTATGCTTACTGGATTGGCTTAATTTCTAGCATTGTCGTTAGTGGTATTTGTTACCAGCTGCGTCTATGGCAGATTCAAAAGAAATACCAAGTTTCTTAAACAAAAGAGGCTGGGACAAAAGTCCTAGCCTCTTAATTGTCTTTGGATTGTCGAGCAAGACGCAGTGGTTGAGTGGGCTCTACTACGCTGATTTCATCAGCTTTTACAGCCCTACTCAACTGTGCGGAGGTGGGACGACGAAATCGAATTCTAACGAATTACCGATTTCTGTCCCACTCTCTTTCATTTATTTAGTTCTCATCTCACCTTGAGGGAAGTAAGTTCCTTCAGGCATATCATTGATGATGACGTGAACGGCGGATTGGGGAGCACCTGTATTCCGAACAACAGCTTCGGTTACTTCCTTGGCCAAAGCTTTCTTTTGTTCCAATGTGCGTCCTTCAAATAAATCAATTCGTACAAATGGCATGGGGCCACCTCCTCTATCTATCTTAGGTCTATTTTATCATATTTTTGAATGAAAAGTAGCAGACTAGTAAGATTCGAATCACCTAATGGAAAGGTTAAAATAGATTATAAAAATTTTTTACCAATATTTAGTACTATCTACTTACATAACTCCAGTTATTATGGTATAATTAATTTGTGAGAAGTGGTCTCTCACCATGCGTTTGTCATTTTGTCAGGGAAATGATAGACGCTTTTTTTATTCTCAAATTGCAAAATACAAATAATATTCTGCTAGAGCGAACAAGAGAAATGAGACTTTATAGGGTTCAGAATCTCCTTATTAGAAGAGCAATCACCCAATGGAGAAGCTCTCTATAAGTTGCCCTAATTTACGGCCCGTGTTATAATATAATGAAACACATTTTAGAGAGAATAGAAGGAAAATGGCACAATTATATTATAAATATGGGACGATGAATTCTGGTAAGACCATCGAAATTTTGAAGGTAGCCCATAATTATGAAGAGCAAGGAAAAAGCGTCGTTATCATGACCTCAGCAATCGATACGCGCGATGGATTTGGAGTTGTTTCTAGCCGGATTGGTATGAAACGGGAAGCCATTGCGATCGAAGACGATACAGACGTCTTCGGTTATATCCAAAGCCTGAAAGAGAAACCCTACTGTGTCTTGGTCGATGAAGCACAGTTTTTAAAACGACACCATGTCTATGATTTAGCTAGAGTTGTAGATGAACTAGATGTGCCGGTTATGGCTTTTGGCCTCAAAAATGATTTCCGAAATGAACTCTTTGAAGGTTCCAAACACCTCCTCTTGTTGGCAGACAAGATCGAGGAGATTAAGACCATCTGCCAATATTGTTCCCGCAAGGCGACCATGGTCTTGCGTACTCAAGCGGGTAAACCCGTCTACGATGGAGAGCAGATTCAAATCGGTGGACACGAGACCTATATCTCCGTTTGCCGCAAACATTATTTTGCACCACTGATAGCATCTAATAAGGATCAAGACTATGGCCGTTGAGCTAAGAGATATTACAAAGAAAAATTATTTTGATGTTTTAAATCTAGAAGTTCAGCCAAACCAAAGGAATTTTATTGCATCCAATTCCGTTAGTTTAGCTGAAGCCTATGTATATGATAAAAATGGTGATTTTATAGCTCCCTTAGCAGTTTATGATAAGGAAGTATTAGTTGGTTTTGTTATGATTGCCTATGACCGGAAAATTGGGATCAGCAAGGGAAACTACTTGTTATTTCGTTTTATGATAGATCAACGCTTTCAAGGTTTAGGCTATTTTAAACCGACTATGGATGCGGTCATTGACTTTGTTTCTTCAGAGCCAGCTGGAAAAGCAACAAGTCTTTGGTTATCTTATGAACCAGAAAATAAACATGCGAGATCTTGCTATCTCCATTATGGATTTAAAGAAACTGCCCAAGTCATAAAAGACGAAATTGTAGCAATCTATGATCTAACAACCAAGAATTAAGGAGCAAACATGAATATCTATGATCAACTACAAGCTGTAGAAGACCGTTACGAAGAGTTAGGAGAGTTATTGAGTGACCCAGATGTGGTCTCTGATACCAAACGCTTTATGGAGCTTTCAAAAGAAGAAGCTTCTACTCGTGATACGGTGACAGCTTACCGAGAGTACAAACAAGTCCTTCAAAATATCGTCGATGCTGAAGAAATGATTAAGGAATCAGGTGGCGATGCAGATTTGGAAGAAATGGCCAAGCAGGAACTCAAAGATGCTAAGGCTGAAAAAGAAGAGTACGAAGAAAAACTAAAGATTTTGCTTCTTCCAAAAGATCCAAACGATGACAAGAACATTATCTTGGAAATTCGTGGGGCAGCAGGAGGGGACGAAGCCCAGTTGTTTGCTGGTGACCTCTTGCAGATGTACCAAAAATACGCGGAAAGCCAAGGCTGGCGCTTTGAAGTCATGGAAGCATCCTATAATGGCGTTGGTGGGATCAAAGAAGTAGTGGCCATGGTTTCTGGTCAATCTGTCTACTCAAAACTCAAGTATGAATCGGGTGCCCACCGGGTACAACGGGTTCCTGTGACAGAAAGCCAAGGTCGTGTCCATACATCGACAGCAACCGTTCTGGTCATGCCAGAAATCGAAGAAGTTGAATACGACATTGATCCAAAAGATCTTCGGATCGATATCTACCACGCATCTGGTGCGGGCGGACAGAACGTCAACAAGGTTGCAACAGCTGTCCGTATTGTCCACTTGCCAACCAATATCAAGGTAGAAATGCAGGAAGAACGGACCCAACAGAAGAACCGTGAAAAAGCCATGAAGATCATCCGTGCCCGTGTGGCTGACCACTTTGCTCAGATTGCTCAAGATGAGCAGGATGCTGAGCGGAAGTCTACTATTGGTACTGGTGACCGTTCCGAGCGGATCCGGACTTACAACTTCCCTCAAAACCGTGTGACGGATCACCGGATTGGCTTGACCCTTCAAAAACTGGATACCATCTTATCTGGTAAATTAGATGAAGTGGTCGATGCTTTGGTCTTGTATGATCAAACTCAAAAACTAGAAGAGTTGAACAAATAATGTTGTTGGGACAATTAGTAGCCCAGTATGAAGAAGCATTAATAGCCGTTGGAGAGGAAGCAGAAAGCCTCTCCTTCGCATATCGTGCTTTAAAAAACTGGACCTTTACGGACTTTGTCCTTGCTTTGCAAAAAGAAGTGGAAGCAGAGGATAAAACCTTGCTGGATTCCATCTTTGAGCAGTTGAAACATCACGTCCCTGCCCAGTATATTATTGGGAGCGCAGAATTCTGTGGTCATGTTTTTACAGTTGATGAGCGCGTGCTGATTCCTAGACCTGAAACAGAGGAACTCGTTACCCTCATTCTTGAGGAAAATAATCAGGAATCCTTACGAGTTCTGGATATCGGAACTGGAAGTGGTGCCATTGCCATTAGCTTAGCCCTTGCTAGACCTAATTGGCAGGTTCAAGCCAGTGATGTGTCAGTAGATGCCTTGGAGCTTGCTCAAGAAAATGCCCAGCAGTTAGAAGCGGTTGTGTCCTTTAAAACATCAAATGTACTGGATGAACTAGAAGGTCCTTACGATCTGATTGTTTCCAACCCTCCCTATATCTCTCGGGAAGATGTAGAAGAAGTTGGAGCCAACGTTTTAGCCTCTGAACCCCACTTAGCTCTCTTTGCGGATCGTGATGGCTATGCCATCTATGAAAAGATTGCCCAACAAGCACCAAGTGTATTAACACCAGATGGAAAGATTTATCTAGAGATCGGCTATAAGCAAGGTAACAAGGTAAAAGAGCTCTTTCAAACGGCATTTCCTGACAAACAAGTTCGAGTGCTGAAAGACCAATTTGGACAAGATAGAATGGTAGTAGTAGACAATGGATCCATTTGAGAAAGAATTAGAAGCCGGACATGCAGTTGTCTTACCGACTGAGACTGTCTATGGCCTCTTTGCAAAGGCACTGGATGAAGCAGCGGTTGATCGAGTATACACTCTAAAGCAGCGCCCTCGTGAGAAGGCTATGAACCTCAATATTTCCAGTGAAGAAGACATTCGATTTTATTCGAAAAATCAACCACCTTATCTATCAAAACTAATCGCAACCTTTTTACCAGGACCCTTAACCATTATTCTCGAAGCCAATGAGGAGGTACCAGCTTGGATTAATTCTGGGATGGCTACGGTTGGTTTTCGGATGCCAGCTCATCCAAAAACATTGGAATTAATTCGTAAAACAGGTCCCTTGATCGGACCTTCTGCCAACCTCTCTGGGAAAGCTAGTGGAACCCAGTGTAAGCAGATTCTTAAGGAACTTGGTCATGGAGTGATAGGACTTGAAGACGATAGCTTTCTAACTGGTCAAGATTCGACTATTTTAGACTTATCTGGCGACAAGGTGAAGATTCTACGTCAAGGAGCGATTACACGAGAAGATATCCTTACCAAGATACCTGCAATCCCTTTTGAGGAGGCATGATATGCTACGTGCTTTGAAACCAACAGATACTGCATCTATTTACGAGATTAACAAAGAGGCTTTAGGTTATGCTTTTTGTCCAGAGGAAACGGCTAGACAACTAGCCAAGTTGTCTCAAGACCCCCATCACTTCCTACTAGGCTATGAGGATTCAACCAATCATGATTTACTTGGTTATGTCCACGCTGAAGTCTACGAATCCCTCTATTCCAATGCTGGATTTAATATCTTGGCCTTAGCAGTCTTACCTCAAAGTCAAGGGAAGGGAATCGGAAAAGCTTTGCTTGAAGGACTAGAACAGGAAACCGAAAAACGTGGCTACAAGTTTATACGTTTAAACTCTGCAGAACATCGTATTGGCGCTCATGCCTTCTACGAACAGGTCGGTTATACCTGTGACAAGCTACAAAAACGTTTTATAAAATTTATTTAAGGAGAAGACCTATGATTTTTGACAAAGAAGATTACAAAGCATATGATGCAGCTCTATGGGATGCCATTGCGAAAGAAGAAGAGCGCCAGCAAAATAACATTGAGTTGATTGCTTCTGAAAACGTCGTCTCCAAGGCGGTTATGGCTGCCCAAGGGTCTATCCTGACCAATAAATACGCAGAAGGATATCCGGGACGTCGTTACTACGGTGGGACTGATGTCGTAGACATCGTCGAAAGCCTCGCCATCGAACGCGCTAAGGAAATCTTTGGGGCTAAGTTCGCCAATGTTCAACCCCACTCAGGTAGTCAGGCTAACTGTGCTGCCTATATGGCCTTGATTGAGCCAGGAGATACGGTTATGGGGATGGATCTAGCTGCCGGTGGACATTTGACTCACGGTGCTTCTGTGAGCTTCTCAGGTCAAACCTACAACTTTGTATCTTACAGTGTAGATCCTGAAACTGAACTCTTGGATTTTGATGCTATCTTGAAACAAGCTCAAGAAGTGAAGCCAAAGTTGATTGTAGCAGGTGCTTCAGCCTACTCTCACATCATTGATTTCTCAAAATTGCGTGAGATTGCGGATGCAGTAGGAGCCAAACTCATGGTCGATATGGCCCATATTGCTGGTTTGGTAGCCGCTGGCCTTCACCCAAGCCCAGTTCCTTATGCACATATCACGACCACGACCACTCACAAGACCCTTCGTGGACCTCGTGGTGGCTTGATCCTGACCAATGATGAAGACTTGGCTAAAAAGATTAATTCTGCCATCTTCCCTGGTATTCAAGGAGGACCTTTAGAGCATGTCGTTGCAGCCAAAGCTGTTGCTTTCAAAGAAGCCCTCGATCCTGCCTTTAAAGAGTATGCAGCTAACGTGATTAAAAACAGCCAGGCTATGGCTGATGTCTTCTTGCAAGATCCAGATTTCCGTGTCATTTCAGGCGGAACAGAGAACCACCTTTTCCTTGTCGATGTGACGAAAGTCGTTGAAAATGGAAAAGTGGCTCAAAACATACTAGATGAGGTCAACATTACCCTCAACAAGAACTCCATCCCATATGAAACCCTGTCACCATTTAAGACCAGTGGGATTCGGATTGGGACAGCAGCTATCACAGCCCGTGGTTTTGGAGAAGAAGAAAGCCGTACGGTAGCTGAATTGATCATCAAAGCATTGAAAAATGCGGATAACCCAGCTGCATTAGAAGAAGTACGTGCTCAAGTCAAAGCCTTGACAGATGCCTTCCCACTTTACGAGGACTAAACCATTTTATGGACATTTATGTAAAAAAAGCCATCATTCATCAATTTAGCCCAGATGATACCGATCTCTACCTGGCGGACAAATTCCTCAATATCACACCTAAAATTGAGGAATACTTGCGAAAAAAGATTGAGCGGGTCTATTCCGATGAGGCCAAGACCGGTATTTTCGAAGAGGATAACCCTTTTCTTGAGCTAATTTCGGATGATTTACTAGACACTTCAGTTGCAGTAGCGAATCGCTGGAAAGAAGAATTTATCGTCTCTGAGAATCAAAAGACCAACGATTTGGTGTTCATCCAATTCTCAAAAGAAGGAGTGGACCACTTTGCCTTTCTTCGAATTGCTTTACGGGAAACCTTGACCCATCTAGGTGGTGAAGTGGATAATCCGATTAAGTTGACGCAAAACAATCTACCTGGCTTTGGGACTGGTGCAGATGAAGCTTTGGTCATTAATCTTCAAAGCCGCAAGTACCATTTGATTGAAAAACGAATCAAGTACAATGGAGCGTTTTTGAACTATTTCTCTGAGAATCTTCTTCAGGAGCAACCCAAAATTTCACCTAAAAAATCAATCAAAGAAATCGAAAAAACGGCCCAGCGGATTGCGGAGAATTTCCAACAAGATGATTTTCAGTTCCAATCCAAGGTCAAATCAGCTATTTTCAATCAATTGGAAGAAGAGAATGAACTGTCACCTGAAAAATTAGCCAATGATTTGTTTGATAACAACCTAACGGCTCGACTCAGTTTTGTCGATCAGGTGAAAGAGACTATTCCAGACCCTGTTCGCTTCGATGAGATTGATGCCAGTCGCCAATTGAAAAAATTTGAGAACCAAAAGCTCTCCCTTTCAAACGGAATTGAGCTTTTGGTCCCTAACCATGTTTACGAAGATGCTGAATCAGTAGAGTTCATCCAGAATGAGAATGGGACCTACTCGATCCTCATCAAAAATATAGAGGACATTCAGAATAAATAATGATGAAACGAATAATAAAAATTTTCTTTTGCCTCTTGCTCGTCTTTTTCATATACAAGGGCTATCAGATACACCGGGATGTCAAGCAGGTCATGACTTATCGTACCTTAGTGCGTGAAGTACTGGCCGAGGAAGATACCGGTACGAATGAAGACCTGATTCTTGCTATGATTTATACAGAGACCAAGGGCAAGGAAGATGATGTCATGCAGGCCAGTGAAAGTGCAACCGGCCAGACAAATTCTATCACCAATAACAAAGAAAGTATCCGGCAAGGGATTCAAACCCTTTCTGAGAATCTGCGAAAAGCAAAGGAGAAGGGAGTTGATCCCTGGACTGCAGTTCAGGCTTATAATTTCGGACAGGATTACATTGAATATGTAGCAAAGAATGGCGGAAAAAATAGTCTTGAATTAGCTCGTAAATACTCTAAAGAAGTGGTTGCACCGAGTCTTGGAAATGTCACTGGTAAGACCTATCTTTATCTCCATCCTATTTCATTTTTACATGGCTCAGAGCTCTACGTTAATGGGGGAAATTATTATTATTCACGTCTCGTTGAAATGAATCAGTTCATCATGAAACTCTTTTCCTGGTTCTAATACAAACAATCACTCTAAACAAGGGAAGAATCCCTTGTTTTTTTATGGAGCAAACTGTCATCTGTTTTTAAAGAAGCTGTAAGGCAGTCTTAAGATAAAAAGGATAAACTAAAAAGGAGGCAAAGGGATAAAACCTGCTTCCTTTTTATTGTCCGAAAACGTATTAGTATTCTAAAAGGGGTTATTGAGAAAGTATGAAACCAGTCAGGAAATTTATTGGAATCTTTATCGCAAGCTGGTTTGCACTCCTTGCAAGCTCTTCAACAGTTTTTGCCAATTCAACCATCCAAAAAGTCATTGATCAAAAATACAGCCAACCTGACTATGTCATTGGCTCATCATTGGATGAATTTCAAGTTGAGCAAACCATTAGTCTCTTGATGTATAACGAGGAAATAGATAAGGAATGGAAAACCATGGATCCTTCTGCTTATACAAGCTTTACGATTGATGAGAATGGAGATCATTATTCCTCCGTTAAACTACAGAAACAAGCCAAGAAAGCGCCCGTTAGCGTGCACATTGTCACTCCTCAAAATATAACAGAAGTAACCGCAGATATGAACCGAAATGCTCTAACCACTCTTGGTATAGAACGTGCAGATGTCACGATTGCGTCTCCAACAGAAGCTTCAGGTTTAAGCGCACTTGCAGCAGTCGCATACTCCCTTGAGCAAAATGGTAGCACGATTTCTGATGAAAATAAAACACTCGCTCAAGAAGAATTATCCCTGCTTGCAACGATCTATAAAGAGAGTGCCCGTAAAAAAGCCTTCCATGAAGATAAACTCAATGTAGCTGTCATCGATCTTAAAATCGCAGCGCTAACAGAAAGCAATCAAGACAAAAAGCTCGAGAAAAAAGATTTTCAAAAGCTGGTTACAAAGATTCTAAAAAACTACCAACTAGAGGACGCTATAACGAATAAACAAGCCAAACAATTAGTTGAATTTGCTAGCAAGCTTTCGAATAGTCAGCTAAGCTCTGATAAAAAACTAGTCAAGTCCCTCAAAGCTCTAAAACAGGATATTATTGAGAAGGCAGGAGATAGCTTTAACACGATTGAAACTAAACTTGATACGGAGACACTATTGAAAGATACCAACAATATTCCTCTATATCCTATGATTGGACTGGGAGTTCTGGTACTCCTAGGAATCGGGTTAATTGTTTATCATGTTCATCGTCATCAAATCAAGAAGAAATAAAGATTACAAAAAAGAGGCTGGGACAAAAGTCCTAGCCTCTCAATTGTCTTTGGATTATCGAGCAAGACGCAGTGGTTGAGTGGGCTCTACTAAGCTGATTTCATCAGCTTTTACAGCCCTACTCAACTGTGCGGAGGTGGGACGACGAAATCGAATTCTAACGAATTACCGATTTCTATCCCACTCTCTTAATCTGTTACTTCGATTGAGAGATAAGGAATACCTAAGATTTTTCCGAAAATACCTAGAAGTGTTTTCATAGCTGATGCTTTAATAACAGCAGTTTGACCAGCTTTTACGATCACTTCCTTAGAACGTGTGAAGGCTCCTCTTTGATCTACGTAGACCTTAACCATATCAAGCCCTTCAGGAAGCGGTAGTGTAACGGTTTCGTCTTTGCTTAAGTTGGCAACACATTCTCCATTGATATAAACATTTACCTTCATTAATACACCTACAAGGCCAGTTTGACGCGAAACTGTAATTTCAGACATTTGATTCTCCTAACTTTATGAATTCCTTACTCAAAAGGAATAGTTTTAAACTATCATAACATAAGCGCTAGATTCATACAAGAGGTTTTTTCATTTGGGGCATTTTGATTATAAATGTTGTCTTACTTATATAAAAAAAACGCTGAAATCAATGATTTCAAGCGTTATGTTGTCAAGTCATTCTATTCCCACTCAACAGTTGCAGGTGGTTTACTTGTAATATCATAGACGATGCGGTTAACGTGGTCAACTTCGTTTACGATACGAACGGAGATTTTTTGGAGAACTTCCCAAGGAATCTTAGCGAAGTCAGCTGTCATACCATCGATAGAAGTGATAGCACGGATAGCAATGGTGTAGTCGTAAGTACGACCGTCGCCCATAACACCTACTGAACGAACGCCAGTGTTAACAGTGAAGTATTGCCAGATGTCGCGGTCAAGACCAGCTTTAGCGATTTCTTCACGAAGGATAGCATCTGATTCACGGACTGTTTCAAGTTTTTCTTCAGTAATTTCACCCATGACACGGATCGCAAGTCCTGGGCCTGGGAATGGTTGGCGCCATACGATGTGGTCTGGCATGCCAAGTTCTGTTCCGAGGGCACGAACTTCATCCTTATAAAGAGTGTTGAGCGGCTCGATGAGTTCAAACTGCATATCTTCTGGAAGACCACCCACGTTGTGGTGAGACTTGATAGTTTGAGCAGTATCCGTACCTGACTCGATGACGTCTGTATAGAGTGTTCCTTGTGCTAAGAATTTCACATCTTTCAGCTTGCTTGCTTCATCATCAAAGACATAGACAAACTCGTTACCGATAATCTTCCGTTTTTGTTCAGGATCAGATACACCTGCCAACTTGTCCAAGAAACGTTTGGCAGCGTCTGCTTTGACAATGTTCAAACCAAACTTACCACCAAGCATATCCATGACTTGGTCAGCTTCCCCTTTACGAAGAAGACCATGGTCTACAAAGATACAGATCAATTGATCACCGATAGCTTTTTGGAGAAGAACCCCTACAACTGAAGAGTCAACACCACCAGAAAGACCAAGGAGGACACGTTTGTCTCCAACTTTTTCGCGGATTTGTTTGATTTGCATCTCGATGAAGTTATCCATCGACCAGTCACCTTTAGCACCACAGATATTCAAGGCAAAGTTACGCAAGATATCATATCCATGAACAGAGTGACGAACCTCAGGGTGGAATTGGATACCGTAGATTTTCTTGTCTGGGTTTTCAATCGAAGCATACGGACAGTCAGCAGAAGTACCAGTACGGACAAAGTCAGCAGGAATTTCTGTAACAGCATCTCCGTGGCTCATTAAGACCAACTGTTTATCAGGTGTTCCCTCAAAGAGGGCAGAAGATTCAGCTAAGTTTAGCTCAGATTGACCATATTCACGGTTACCAGCATCACCTGCAGGTACAACCTTCCCACCAAGTTTGTGAGTCAAGAGCTGCATGCCATAGCAGATTCCTAAAATTGGAATTCCAAGTTCAAAAATTTCAGGATCAATGTCAAAAGATCCCTCTTCATACACTGAGTTTGGTCCGCCTGAAAGAACGATCCCAACTGGATTGATTTCACGCACTTCAGCTGCCGTAATTTTGTGGCTCTTCAATTCTGAAAAGACACCAATCTCACGAATACGACGTGAAATAAGCTGATTGTACTGGCTACCGTAGTCAAGCACGATAATTTTTTCAACATCATGCAAATCAGTTGATAGGTTTGTCATCTTTTCCCCTTCTTCTAGAAAATTCTTTTCCTCTATTCTAACACAAAAGGCCCTTCATTACCAATCAAGACTGACTAGGATTGAAGATTTGATAAATTTGCGCTACAATAGGTTATAACACACAGAAAGAGTAGCAATATGATTCCAGCTTACATACAAATCCACGATCAAATTAAAGCCGAAATTGACCAGAAAATCTGGAAAATTGGACAACGCTTACCAAGCGAACGAGACCTGGCAGAAAAGTTCCAGGTGAGTCGGATGACCCTCCGTCAAGCCATCACTCTCTTGGTAGAAGAAGGAGTACTGGAGCGTCGTGTAGGCAGTGGGACCTTTGTCGCTAGCACGCGCGTCCAGGAAAAGATGCGGGGGACAACCAGTTTTACTGAAATCATGAAGGCCCAAGGAAAGATTCCTTCGACACAGGTTATATCATACAAACGCACCATTCCAAGCCTTCAAGAAGTAGATAAGCTTGGTATCGACAAGACTGAAACAATCGTACGTATGGAACGGGTTCGTTATGCGGATGGTGTACCAGTCGTTTATGAAGTTACCTCCATCCCAGAGAAATTTATCAAGAACTTCAAGAAAGAAGAAGTAACCAGTCATTTCTTCCAAACCTTGGAAAAGCACGGCTATCGAATTGGCAAATCTCAACAAACCATCTATGCACGATTAGCCAAAGAGAAGATTGCTGAATATTTAGAAATCCCCGAAGGACAGGCCATCCTTGGATTGACTCAAATCTCATATTTTGATAATGGTGTCGCTTTTGAGTATGTAAAGAGCCAATATGTTGGAGAACGCTTTGAGTTTTACTTAGAAAATAATTAGATTTACATAATTTATATTACGTAATTCACAGGAGTCTTTCGCTAGTAAACATCAATCTTGTTTTAAATCATTTGAAATCGGACCTCCTTGTTTCTTATGAGACAAAATAGGTAAGTCCCGCTAGTCTTTGGCGGGCTTTTTTGATATAATGAAAGGTATGGAAATTGAGAAAACCAACCGAATGAATGCGCTCTTTGAGTTTTACGCAGCGCTCTTAACGGACAAGCAAATGAACTACATCGAGCTTTATTACGCAGATGACTACAGCTTAGCTGAGATTGCGGAAGAGTTTGGAGTGAGCCGTCAGGCGGTTTATGACAATATTAAGCGGACAGAGAAGATTCTAGAGGATTATGAGATGAAGTTGCATATGTACTCTGACTACATTGTACGCAGCCAGATTTTTGATCAGATTTTAGAACGCTATCCGGAAGATACTTTTCTACAAGAGCAGGTTGAAATTTTATCAAGTATTGACAATCGGGAGTAATCATGGAAAATCTTGTCATCTATAAAGGAATACCCTGTAAATTATTAGCTGCAGAGGAACCATTTCCTAGTCGGCTACAGATTATCTCGCCCAATGATATCTCCAAGGCTATGCAAATAGGTTTTAGCTGTTGGGGATATCCAAATGAAATCATGAAAGAAGTTACACCCGAAGAACTAGAATGTTTCCAACATTTCGGACGATTTCCACTGAATTGAAAAAATAGGAGAAAATAATGGCATTTGAAAGCTTAACCGAACGTTTACAAAACGTCTTTAAAAATCTTCGTAAGAAAGGGAAAATCTCTGAAGCAGATGTCCAAGAGGCAACCAAAGAGATTCGTCTAGCCCTCTTAGAGGCCGACGTTGCCCTTCCTGTTGTAAAAGACTTCATCAAACGCGTCCGTGAGCGGGCCGTAGGTCATGAGGTCATCGAAACCCTCAACCCTGCCCAACAAATCGTAAAGATTGTCGATGAAGAATTGACAGCGATTTTAGGTTCAGAAACAGCAGACATTATCAAATCTCCAAAGATTCCAACCATTATCATGATGGTCGGTCTTCAAGGGGCTGGTAAAACAACCTTTGCTGGGAAATTGGCCAACAAATTGGTCAAGGAAGAAAATGCACGTCCTTTGATGATTGCGGCCGATATCTATCGTCCAGCAGCCATCGACCAGTTGAAGACCCTTGGTCAGCAGATTAATGTCCCTGTCTTTTCACTTGGTACAGAAGTCCCTGCAGTGGAGATCGTTCGTCAAGGTTTGGAGCAAGCGAGAGCCAACCACAATGACTATGTCTTGATCGATACGGCGGGTCGTCTGCAAATCGATGAAAAACTCATGGGCGAGTTGCGTGATGTCAAAGCCCTTGCTGAGCCAAATGAAATCCTCTTGGTTGTCGATGCCATGATCGGTCAAGAAGCGGCCAATGTGGCGCGTGAGTTCAACGAACAACTCGAAGTGACCGGGGTGATCTTGACCAAGATTGATGGGGATACCCGTGGTGGTGCGGCCCTTTCTGTCCGTCAGATTACTGGGAAGCCAATCAAGTTCACTGGTACTGGTGAAAAAATCACTGATATCGAAACCTTCCACCCAGACCGCATGTCTGGTCGGATCCTCGGTATGGGGGATATGCTGACGCTGATCGAGAAGGCTTCTCAAGAATACGATGAGAAACGTTCCCTTGAACTCGCTGAGAAGATGCGGGAAAATACCTTCGATTTTAATGACTTCATCGATCAATTAGATCAAGTTCAAAACATGGGACCAATGGAAGACCTGCTCAAGATGCTTCCAGGGATGGCCAACAATCCAGCCATGAAGAACCTCAAGGTCGATGAACGAGAAATTGCTCGCAAACGTGCGATCGTATCATCCATGACCCCAGCTGAACGTGAAAATCCAGATTTGTTAAATCCAAGCCGTCGTCGTCGGATTGCTGCTGGTTCAGGAAATAGCTTTGTCGAAGTCAATAAATTCATCAAGGACTTTAATCAAGCCAAACAGATGATGCAAGGCGTCCTCTCTGGCGATATGAACAAGATGATGAAACAAATGGGGCTCAATCCAAATAATATGCCGAAGAATATGCCTGGTGGAATGCCTGATATGTCTGCCCTCGAAGGCATGATGGGTCAAGGTGGCATGCCTGACTTGTCAGCTCTTGGTGGAGGCGCTGGAATGCCTGATATGAGCCAAATGTTTGGTGGTGGTCTCAAAGGAAAAGCCGGTGAATTCATGATGAAACGGGCGATGAACAAGATGGCCAAACAAATGCGCAAAAATAAGAAAAAACGGAAATAATCGTTTCTAAGAGGGCCTGGAACACACTGTTCTGGGTTCTTTTAGAAACTACTACTAGAGGAAAGATGTTAAAAAAACTATTTCAACAAGTCATTCGTTTCTTTGTAAGACTGTTTTCTTCGCACAGAAAGCCCTTTGAATTTCCTAAAGGGTCAAAGAAACCACCAATCAGGCCAATCATCTTTGTACCTGGGAGTTCAGCCAGTATCCAGCGATTCAACGGAACCATCCGCATGCTCCATCGCTTTTCTAGAAAAAAACAGAGTCTCTTAAAAATAAAAGTCAATAATGATGATTCTATAGAAATGGAGGGAAGACTGAATACGAAAGAGCCGAATCCGATGATTGTGATTGGCTTCGAGAACAATCGAGATGGCTACAGCAATATCAAGCAGCAAATCGAATCCCTTAAGATCGCCATCACCTACCTCCTTGATCACTATTATTTTACAGAGTTCAAGGCAGTCGGGCACTCCAATGGTGGACTAGTTTTGACTGGCTTATTGGAAAGTGGTTTTTTAGAAAAGAAAAAACTTACCGTGAGCAAGCTCGCTATTATTGGCAGTCCTTACCAATTCAATCAGGAAATGTATGATGATTTTCAAAAATGGAAGCATCGCTTAGAAAAAGAAGTAGAGGTCCTTAACTTTGTCGGTAGCTTTGCTGGAAAATCAGACGGGATCGTCCCCCTTTCTAGTGCCCAAGCAGCACAATCTATTTTTGAGAAACAAGCCTATACAGAAGTGAATTTAAACGGTCGTAAAGCTCATCATTCAGCTTTACCCACTAATCCAGATCTAGTGAAACAATTAAGTCTATTTTTGAATCTATAAGTAAATTACATAATTTCGGTTATGTAATTTTTATTTGTCTCTTGCAATCCTTAAGTAAATATGGTACATTTTTGGTAGCGATTACACATACTTAAGGAGGATTATATGAAAGATCCCAAATTATTAGAAACAATGAAAGATTATAAGGGACGAGATGAGGTTCCCGCAGATTTTGATGCTTTTTGGGATCAAGCCCTAGCAAACCTTACTAGTCTGCCTGAATACAAGCTCGAAGAACAAGATTTCAGCATTCCAAATGTGATTTGTTATGAATTAACCTTTAAAGGAACACGAGATGGGCTTGTTTATGCGCGGGTTGTTCTCCCAAAAACGGATCAAAAGGTTCCAGTTATTTTCCATTTTCATGGCTATATGGGCCGTTGTTGGGATTGGTCTGACATGCTGCCTTATACAGTAGCCGGCTATGGTGTTGTGACTATGGATGTAAGAGGTCAGTCAGGCTTTTCAACCGACGGAGATCGTTCACCACTTGGAAATACGGTAAAAGGACAGATTATCCGTGGCGCCGTGGAAGGTCCAGATGAGCTCTTTTATAAGGATGTCTACTTAGATCTTTACCAGTTAATTGAAATTGTAGCCAGCCTTCCTCAAGTAGATGACAGCAAACTTGCCAGCTATGGAGCCTCACAAGGTGGTGCCTTGGCCCTGGTTGCTGCTGGATTGAATCCTCGTATACAACGAACGGTAGCTATTTATCCATTCTTATCAGATTTCAGACGAGTATTGGAGATTGGGAACACCAGCGAGGCATATGACGAGCTTTTCCGTTATTTCAAGTTCCATGATCCATTCCACGAAACCGAAGATCGTTTGATTCAGACATTGGCCTATATTGATGTAAAAAACTTTGCCCATCGCATCAAAGGACAGGTTCACATGATTACAGGGCTGGATGATGATGTCTGTTATCCTGAAACGCAGTTTGCCATTTATAATCGATTAAAATGTCCAAAAGAGCATTTAATCATGCCAGATTATGCCCACGAAGCTATGAATGTTCAAGTCAATGATCGAGTCTATAATTGGCTCTGTGGTAGCAAGATTCCATTTCAGTATGTAGAAAAATAATAAGTTACAGAAGAAAACAATCAGTAGATCCGGGAGATTTACTGATTGTTTTGTGTTTGAAAGGGATCTAGTATAGAAAGAGATACAAAACAGTCCTATATAACCCCTATAACATCTTTCCGAAAAACTATAATTTTCTTGAAAAATATATCTGGCTATGCTATACTACTAGTATAGAAAGATTTGGAGAAAAACATGAAACGCGAGATCTTATTAGAACGGATTGATAAACTCAAACAAGTCATGCCCTGGTATGTATTGGAATATTACCAATCGAAACTGGCTGTTCCATACAGTTTTACAACCTTGTACGAATACTTAAAGGAATACGATCGATTTTTCACCTGGGTCTTAGAATCTGGTATATCGGATGCTGATACCATGGCCGAGATCCCTTTAGACGTCCTGGAGCACATGACCAAGAAAGACATGGAATCCTTTATTCTTTACTTACGTGAACGTCCTCTGCTCAATGCCAATACGACAAAAAACGGGGTTTCCCAAACAACGATTAACCGTACCCTTTCTGCACTTTCCAGTCTCTATAAATACTTGACTGAGGAAGTTGAAAATGAGCAAGGAGAACCTTATTTCTACCGCAACGTCATGAAGAAGGTTGCTACCAAGAAAAAGAAAGAAACTTTGGCGGCACGGGCTGAAAATATCAAGCAAAAGCTCTTTTTAGGTGATGAGACAGAAGGTTTCCTGAACTATATCGACCAGGAATACCCTCAAACACTTTCAAATCGCGCCTTATCCTCCTTTAATAAGAATAAAGAGCGAGATTTAGCCATTATCGCACTTCTTCTTGCCTCTGGTGTCCGTCTCTCTGAAGCAGTTAACCTAGATCTTCGAGATCTCAACCTTAAGATGATGGTGATTGACGTTACTCGAAAAGGTGGAAAACGAGACTCTGTCAATGTTGCTGCCTTTGCTAAACCCTATTTAGAGCAATATCTTGCTATTCGAGACAAACGTTATAAGACAGAAAAGACTGATACAGCCCTCTTCTTAACCTTGTATCGAGGTGTTCCAAACCGGATTGATGCTTCTAGTGTTGAAAAGATGGTGGCCAAGTATTCAGAAGACTTCAAAATCCGCGTGACCCCCCACAAACTAAGACATACTCTTGCTACCCGTCTCTATGATGCCACCAAATCCCAAGTTTTGGTCAGCCATCAGCTAGGACATGCCAGCACACAAGTAACAGACTTGTATACCCATATCGTTAATGACGAACAGAAAAATGCCTTGGATAGTTTATGAGATACATAATATAAATTATGTAATATCTTTAGTGTTAGAAAAAGAGCGTAGATCTTTGATAGAATCTTACGCTCTTTTGTTCTTTCTATAAAAATTCGATCCAATAATTACGATGGGGCTCAATAATAACTGGTTTACCCCAGAATGATTTTAGATAGGCCAAGTTTGCAGGAGTGACAGGTCTTTTTTCACTATTGAACTTCTCTGCACTCTCTTTCGTTAAAAAGCATTTAACTGCTTCATATGGTGTACCATAGCTCGCTATTCGATCAATTCCTAAATAAGCAATTTCATCACCAGCTTTTGGAATATCTGTAAATAGTTTACCAATAAAATAAACCGTCTTATCTTTCATTAATTCATAAGCCTTACTATTTTCCAGTCTGTTATTCGCTGCAGCGTACATAATACAAAAACTATCCACGATATCTTTCAAAGGCATTAATTCTTCTTTGCTGACTATAATTTCGTCGGGAGCAAGTCCACCAATGATTAAGTTTTGATAATGAGGTTGCTGAATGATATTATCTAAAGCCATTCCTAATGGTAGTTGGACAGCTTGATAGCCTAATGGTTCTAGCTCTTGCTTTTTCTGGTCAAGGTGTTCCTGTGTAATACTGATATTCAAATTATATGGTCTAGAAGGTTGTTCCTTCCTAAAAAAAGCCACTACGATACGATCTAACTGTTCAAATAGACCAAGATTTTCTACTGGAACTTTCATCATTGAATTTGATCCCCTTTTTGTTTCAGATTTCCTCTATATTCTACACTCATTATTTTTGAATATCAAGTTTAAGATAAAAGATATCCATTAAACATGGATATCTTTTACTTTATTCCACCACAGCCTCAGCAATTTCTTCTGCAGTGATTCCTGCGAAGTAGCGACCTAGGTTAATAGTTTGAAGGGCTTTGAGAACGTCTTCGCGTTCGTATTTGACACCACGAAGGACATCTTCTACTGCTGCTACGTCTTCGATACCGAAGAAGTCTCCATAGATCTTGATGTCTTGGATTTTTGATTCAATAACGTTAGCGTAGATTTCAACCTTACCGCTAGGGAATTTAGTGCCACGACGGACATTGTATTCAGGGGACTTCCCATAGTTCCAATCCCAGGTACCAAACTTGGTTTCCTTGATACGGTTAATCTCCGCCAATTCTTCATCTGAGAAGACATACTCCATCATTTCAGGATATTCTTTCTTCATGTAGTCCAGAAGCAGATCACGAAACTCTTCAACTGTGATTTTTTCTGGCAATTCGTCGATAATATTGGTGACACGAGCACGAACTGATTTAACACCCTTAGACTCAAACTTGTCTTTAGACACCTTGAGAGCATTAGCAAGGACAGACAAATCAACGTCAAAAAGAAGGCAACCATGGTGCATGATCCGGCCATTGATATAGGCTTGGGCATTCCCACAGAATTTCTTACCGTCGATCTCCAGGTCGTTACGACCCGTGAATTCAGCCTTAACCCCAAGTTGAGCTAAAGTATTGATAACTGGAGTTGAGAAACTCTTGAAGTCAAATGCTTTAGTTTCATCTTCTTTAGAAATGATGGTATAGTTAAGGTTGTTCAAATCATGGTAAACAGCTCCACCACCACTGATACGACGTACTACTTCAATTCCATTTTCGCGAACATAATCACGGTTAATTTCTTCGATGGTATTTTGGTGACGACCTACAATAATAGATGGCTTGTTAATCCAAAGAATAAAGATTTGATCTTCATCAAGGAGATGTTTAAAAGCATACTCTTCTAAAGCAATATTAAAAGCAGTATCATTTGAATAATTAATAATGTATTTCATAAGATTCCTTTATATACGATAGAGACTGGTCCAGCACTTGCTGTCCAGTCATTCTATCATTTTAATGATTATTTCTTCTTAGGTGAGTGAACTGCCAATCCAAGTACATCCGCAAAAGCTTCGTACATCACTTCTGAGAAGGTTGGGTGACCATGGATAGTCTTGAGCATTTCTTCTACAGTGATTTCCATCTCAATGATGGTTGAAGCTTCGTTGATCAATTCAGCTGCTGCTGGACCAATGATGTGAACCCCAAGAACTTCACCATATTTCTTGTCTGCAATGACCTTAACAAAACCTTGAGCTGCATCTGATGCAATGGCACGACCGTTAGCTGCAAAGTTGAATTTCCCGATTTGGACATCGTATTTTTCACGAGCTTGTTCTTCTGTCAAACCAACAGCCGCAACTTCTGGAAGTGTGTAGATAGCTGCAGGAGTCAAGTTCAATTTGGCAACAGCGTGGTTCCCTTTAAGAGCATTTTCAGCTGCTACTTCACCCATACGGAAGGCAGCGTGGGCCAACATCTTGGTACCATTGATATCACCTGGAGCATAGATACCTGGAACAGATGTTTCCATGTATTCATTGACCTTGATCCGACCACGATCCAATTCAAACTCAACTTCTCCGATTCCTTCAAGATCTGGAACACGACCGATTGAAAGAAGAGCTTTATTCGCGATGATATCGTCTTTACCTTCAACCTTGATGCGGAGTTTGCCATCTTCTTCAATGATTTCTTGCAGTTTCGTATCAGTCAAGATGGTCATTCCCTTGCGTTCAAGGATCAAGCGAAGGTTCTTAGATACTTCCGCATCCATAGCTGGAACAATGCGGTCCATCATTTCGATGACCGTTACTTTTGAACCAAAGGTCATAAAGGCTTGACCAAGTTCGATACCGACAACCCCGCCACCGATGATCACGAGAATTTCTGGAACTTCGTTCATATCTAAGATGTCATCACTGGTCATTACAAGAGAAGACTCCATACCAGGAACGTTAATCTTGCTGACTTTTGAACCACCAGCAAGGATGATCTTCTTAGTTTCAAGCAATTCTGATCCATTGACCAAGACATTCTTATCTTTCGTAATCGTACCGATACCTTTGTGAACTGTTACGCCATAGCTACGAAGAAGTCCTGCAACACCACCAACCAAGGTATTGACGACCTTGTTCTTGGTTTCAAGAACCTTGTCCATATCCACTGTGAAGTTAGGGTTTTCAATTACGATACCACGATTTGCAGCATGGCCGATATTTTCGATAATTTCAGCGTTGTGAAGGTAAGTCTTAGTTGGGATACATCCGCGGTTCAAGCAAGTTCCACCAAGTTCAGATTTCTCAACAAGGGCAACCTTACCACCCAATTGAGCTGCCTTGATAGCTGATACGTAACCAGCAGGACCACCACCGATTACTACGATATCATAAGCATCATCGCTCTTATTGTCATCGTTTGAAGCACTTGCTGCGGCTGGCGCTGGACTCGCTTCTGGTGCTGCTCCAGCTGTTGGGATGTTTTCTCCTTCTTCACCAAGGTATCCGATTACTTCTGTTACAGGAACAGTCTCGCCGTCACCTTTCAAGATAGCAATCAAGTAGCCATCTTCTTCAGCTTCCAATTCCATGCTGACTTTATCTGTCATGATTTCAAGGAGAACTTCTCCTTCTTTTACAAATTCGCCGACTTTTTTATTCCACTGAACGATTTGTCCTTCGGTCATATCTACGCCGGCTTTTGGCATAATTACTTCTAAGGCCATTTTATTTCCCTCTTTTTCTTGTTTCTATTATCTTTCGTTGATTAGACCAACATTGAAATCGGGTCTTCAATCAAGGCTTTCAAGTCTTTCATGAATTTGGCACCAGCCATACCATCGACAACGCGGTGGTCAATGGTCAATCCCAAGCTCATGATTGGACGAATGACGATTTCACCATTCACAACAACTGGTTTTTCAACAGTTGCGCTAACCCCAAGGATGGCTGAGTTTGGTTGGTTGATAATCGGTCCAAATGATTGAACACCAAACATTCCCAAGTTACTGATGGTAAAGGTTGAATTTTGCAATTCACTTGGAGCTAACTTACCGTCCAAAGTACGTCCGATAACATCCTTAAAGGCTACCACCAATTCTGACAAAGTCATCTTTTCTGCGTTATAGACAACCGGTGTCATCAAGCCATTGTCCATCCCAACCGCCATAGCCAAGTTGACATAGTTGTGAGTGATGATGGTTTTGCCATCCTCCGTCAATGACGCATTGATGTATGGGTGTTTCATCAAGGTCTTAACAACTGCAAGAGAAAGCAAATCTGTTACAGTGACTTTCTTACCAGTTGCTTCCATGATTGGATCCAATACCTTCTTACGAAGCGCCAACATTTGAGACATATCGACGTCATAGTTCAATGTAAAGGTTGGTGCTGTCAAGTAAGATTCCACCATCCGTTGCGCAATCACCTTACGCATTGGTGTCATCGGAATGCGCTCGATCTCACCATAAGGTGTAACATTATCAGGAACTTCTTCCACCTTCTCAATTTGAGCAGGCGACTTAATGGTATCCTTCTCAATATTCTCAGGAAGGAAAGCAAGAACATCCTTCTTCATGATCTTACCACGATGACCAGTTCCTTGAATTTCTTGCCAAGCAATATTGTGTTCTAAAGCAATTCGTTTTGCAAGTGGTGAAATGCGAACCACATTTGTGTCTTTATATGTTTCCACGTCTTCTTTGTGGACACGACCGTTTGCGCCTGAACCAGAAACATCATAGAGGTTGATCCCTAGATCATCCGCTAATTTTCTAGCCGCAGGAGTCGCTCTTAGCTTATCGTCAGCCATGACCTCTCCTATTCTATTATAAGATATTAAGGACGCAGAGAACTTTGCATCATTAGATACAAAGTTTCTTCGTCTGAATTATTGCTAGTTACATAATTTATTTTATGTATTATTCTTTGTTGTAGGTTTTACGGATGGCATCTTTGATGCTTTCAACTGTTGGAATCATTGCATTTTCAAGGTTTTGCGCGTAAGGCATTGGTACATCTTCCCCCGCACAACGACGGATAGGTGCATCCAAATAATCAAATGCTTCTGATTCAGAAATAATAGCTGAGATTTCACCGATATAACCACTTGTTTTGTGGGCATCATTGACAAGGACTACTTTTCCTGTTTTCTTGACAGAGTTAATGATGATTTCTTTATCAAGCGGAACCAAAGTTCGTGGGTCTACTACTTCTACTGAAATGCCTTCTTCAGCCAATTCTTCAGCTGCTTGCATCACGCGACGAAGCATTTTTCCGTAGGTTACAACAGTGACATCCGTTCCTTCACGTTTGATTTCGCCGACACCAAGTGGAATGGTATAATCAGGATCTACAGGCACTTCACCCTTTTGGTTGAATTCTGATTTATATTCAAGAATGATCACTGGGTTGTTGTCACGGATAGAAGACTTGAGAAGTCCTTTCATATCAGCTGGAGTTCCTGGAGCAACAACCTTCAAACCAGGAATATGGGTAAACCATGATTCCAAAGATTGGGAGTGTTGAGCTGCAGATCCAACTCCATTACCAGCGGCACAGCGGACTGTCATCGGTACTTGCCCTTTTCCACCAAACATGTAGCGAGTCTTAGCAGCTTGGTTGACGATAGCATCCATGGCAATCACCGAGAAATCCATGAAGGTCATATCAACGATTGGACGAAGTCCGGTCATGGCTGCACCAGCAGCTGCACCTGAGATAGCAGCCTCAGAAATTGGACAGTCACGAACACGTTCTGGACCGAATTCCTCTAGCATTCCTACGGAAGTTCCGAAGTCTCCACCGAAAACTCCGACATCTTCCCCCATCAACAATACATTTTCGTCGCGACGCATTTCCTCAGACATAGCAAGGATAATGGTATCGCGGAAAGACATTAATTTTGTTTCCATAATTCTCTACTCCCCCTTAGTCTGCGTAAATATCTTCGAAAGCTGATTCAAGTGGAGGGAATGGGCTTTCTTCCGCAAATTTCACTGAAGCTTCAACTGCTTCTTTCACTTCTTCTTGAATCTGATCCAATTCTTCTGCGCTCGCAATTTCATTTTCAAGGAGATACTTGCGAAGGTTTTCAATCGGATCTTTCTTCTTCCACTCTTCGACTTCTTCACGAGTCCGGTATTTACCAGGGTCAGATGAAGAGTGTCCAAGCCAACGATAGGTGACACTTTCGATCAAGACAGGACCTTTACCAGAACGGACATGTTCAACAGCTTTTTGGAATCCTTCATAGACATCAATAACGTTGTTTCCATCAGGAATAAACATTCCAGGAATGCCGTAAGCAGCACTACGCTCATGGATGTGCTCCACATTGGTCATTTTCTTGATGTCAGCAGAGATCCCATAACCATTATTAATACAGTAGAAGATCACGGGAAGATTCCAGATTGAAGCCATATTGACCGCTTCGTGGAAGACACCTTCGTTGGTTGCGCCATCACCAAAGAAGCAGACAACAATTTTTCCAGTTTTATGCATTTGTTGAGTAAGGGCAGCCCCTACTGCAATTCCCATACCGCCACCGACGATACCGTTGGCACCGAGGTTACCGGCATCAAGGTCGGCAATATGCATAGAGCCACCCTTCCCTTTACAAGTACCAGTATACTTGCCAAGGATTTCAGCCATCATTCCATTCAGGTCGATCCCTTTAGCGATCGCTTGTCCGTGACCACGGTGGTTTGAAGTGAGCAGGTCGTCCTCGTTCAAAGCTAGCATTGCTCCAACGTTAGCTGCTTCTTCACCAACAGAAAAGTGCGTCATTCCCGGCACTTTTCCTTTTTTTACTAACTGTGCAATTTTTAAGTCCATGCGACGGATTTCTTCCATTTTACGGAACATTTCCAATAAGAGACTTTTATCTAATGTTGCCATTATTTCGCCTTTCTTAGCATTTATTCATTCTCTTTCATTTTATCCAAAATTGAAAGCACTGTCAAAAAAAATGCTCAATTATCTTCACAAATCAAACTCTATAGAACATTGGTGTAATAGAGTTTTTCAACTGTTATATAAAAGATTCACAAAGTCATATATTGAGAAAATATTGATACTTCGGAATAAAAAAACCGATAGGAAAAGACCTATCGGCTCGCTTTTATTCAGCTCGTTGACCAAAGTCACGAATCATTTGTTCCAATTCCTCACGACTTGGAGTTGTTAACATGTAGAGATAGTCCCCTTGAAGCTCCGCAAAAGCTGCAGGCATGATCTTCTTCACTCGGAATTGGTGCTGGTATTTAGCCAAGACTTCTTCCTCTGAAAGGACATAGGCTGCATTAGCACGGCGTGAAGTTGCCAAGCAATAAAGAGGTTCAAATTCAGAAGCTGGGAAAGGTTCTCCTGCTACAATAGCTGCATACCCACGGTACAAGTCGATAGAGTGAGCGTAATTGTAAACATCAATCGTAAAGCCTCCTGCAGGTCGGTTATTGTACTCGATTGCAATATAGTCATCCCCATCACGGAAGAACTCAATGTGGAAGAACCGCTCCTTCATGCCAAATGCTTTAACAATCGCTTCCCCGTACTGACGCAATTTTGGATCCATCTCTTTGAGGACATAATAAGAGTTGTCCATCTTGTAGAGCATCAAGTCAAGTGGCGTATAGGCGTAGTCAAAAGTAGTAGAAAAGACAATGTTTCCATCTCGATCGACCAACCCATCAAAGGTACAGATTTCACTGGAAAGAACAAATTTCTCAAAAAAGTATTCGGTATGTCCATCCCATTCTGCTTTAAAACGTTCCACATCTTCTGGAGTTTCAATTTTAAAGGTCGCTGCTGCTCCCACTCCGTTATCAGGCTTGGCAATCAATGGCAACCCAATCTTCTTCACAGCCTTGTCAATGTCTTTTTCGGCTTTGACTACTGCACCAGGAACGACAGGAACTCCTGCTTTCTTGAAGAGTTTCTTCATTTCTGATTTAAACTTAGTTTTCTTTAAATCTTTTGGTTTGGCCCCAAAGACATTGAATTGCTCACGAAGCGCTGCATCCAATTCCAACCAGTATTCATTGTGAGACTCGATGCGATCGATTGGGCCATGCTTATAAAATAGAAAGGCTACTGCACGTTTCACTTCGTCCAAGTTTTCCATGTTATCGACACGGAAATACTCTGTCAAACTATTACGCAATGGCTCGTCTAACTGCTCGTAAGGCTCTTGGCCAATCCCTAATACAGTGATTCCTTTGTTGGCCAACTCAATGGTGAATTGCTGGAAATTTTGTGGATAATAAGGTGAAATAACAAGATAATTCATAGACGTCTCCTCCCTTTTGACTTATAGATACATTTGTCCTAAGAAGTATGGCATTTGTTTCCGCCACCAGTCCCAATCATGAGCTACATCGTGCCCCCACTCTGCAAACCAAGCAGGGATATTTTTGTGATCAAAGGCTTCCTTCAATTTATAGAAGGATGGAAGGCCATCTTGCTCCCATGCCCCAAGACCGGTACAGATGACAATTTCCGCCTGACGGTAACGATCGATAAACCAACCATCATTTTGATGCCAAATATAATCAGACGGAGAGTTTTGGTAAATCGCTTCATCTCCTCCAAACTCACCAACAAAGAAACGAGCATCGTAAACACCACTCAATGCCACAACCTTGTTGAAGACATCAGGATGTTGCAAGAAGAAATTGAGCGCGTGGTAAGCTCCCATTGAGCAGCCGGTTGTCATCATTGGGTCAAACCAACCTGTTTTGTGCTTGATGAAAGGAATGGCCTCTTCAATAACATAGCGTTCATAGGCACGGTGCATCTCTGCCCGATCGTGAGGGTTTTTCCAATCACAAAGCCAGCTCTCACTATCGACACTTGAAAGGGTGAAAAATTGAACCCGTCCTTCTTCAATAAACTGAGCACAAGCATCAATCATACCGAAGTCATAGTACTCATTATGGCTTCCACCAGATGAAGCGAAGACCACAATAGGAATCCCCGCATGACCATAGCGGTTTAGATACATTTCGCGGTTAAGTTGGCCACTCCAGTGGCTTAAATGTTCAATATTCATAAGTTCCCTCTTTCTCTTTATATATTTACTTTAAGATTATTAATCCCATTTTTCTGCTAAAAACCGAAGGCATTCTGGTAGATGTTCAGCCCAGGCTTCTTCATGGTGGATTGCCCCAGATTGAATCCGAATGGCGATATTTTCTAAAGCAACTCCTTGTTGAATAACATCATGGTAATAACGAAGAGATGAGTCTATATAGGCTTGCTTGATATTCCCAGCCATTAACGTTTTATCAGTATCATCTGCCTCTTCAGTCCCTACATAGATGTATATACGTTGATCTGGATACAAGTTCTTACGCTCGATGTAGCGATCAAAGGCTTCTTGATGCAACCAGTTGGCAGAGGAGAAGACTCCCAGACAACCGATTTGATCTTGGTATTCTAGGCCCAAAAATTGTGTGATGTTACCGCCTAACGAAGATCCAATCATAGCTGTATGTTCTCGATCAGCAAGAGTGCGATATTCTTGATCGATAAAAGGTTTGACCACATCCATGACAAACTCCCCATACTCGACGCCCTTGCCACCAAATTGCATACCAGGAATATTGGATTCCTTGTACTTCCAGGCAGAGTATTCGTTCATCCGTTGCAAGCCATCATTATCAATGGCAACAACAATCATGCGACTAATGTCTGGATTCCGCTTGATGGCTGGAATGACCTTCCAAGAATGACCTACATAGGCTTCCTTACTATAGAAGACATTCTGTCCATCATGGAAATAAACGACAGGGTAGCGTCGATCAGTATCTGTTTCATAATTTTTAGGTAATAAGACTCGCACACGACGGAGTTTTCCGGTATAAGGCACTTTCAACTCGTGTGTCTTCATCTCTAAATAAAAATAGGATTTATTCATTGTCAGAAAACTCTCTATATTCTAAATTTTTATTTATTATACCATTTTTATAAGAAAAAGTCTGGATTTCTCCAAACTTTTTCATTGATTGACTTTATTTTCCAATAAATGTTGCCAGATCTTGTAAAGAACGTTCGGCAATTTTCTCGTAACGTTCCTTTTTATCCCGAATGCGCGGACCATCTAGCTCTTTGATAATTCCAAAGTTGACATTCATGGGTTGGAAATGCTTGCTATCGGCATGGGTAATATAGTGAGCTAAACTTCCGATGGCTGTTGTTTCTGGGAAAATGGCTGCTTCCTCGCCTTTGAAGAGACGTGCCGCATTGATCCCAGCAACTAAACCTGAAGCTGCAGATTCAACATAGCCCTCTACTCCTGTCATTTGACCTGCAAAGAAGAGGTTTGGTTGTTTCTTAGAACGGTAAGTCTGCTCAAGGAGATTTGGAGAGTCCATGTAAGAATTGCGGTGCATGACTCCATATCTCACAAACTCAGCGTTTTCCAAACCAGGAATCATTTGGAAGACCCGTTTTTGCTCGCCCCATTTGAGATGCGTTTGGAAACCGACGATATTGTAAAGGCTAGCAGCCGCATTGTCTTGGCGTAACTGAACGACTGCGTATGGTGTCTTGAACTCCCCATCCCGAGGCCCTTTGTAGTCATCCGGATACTCGAGTCCAACTGGCTTCATCGGACCATAGAGCATGGTTTTAATACCTCGTTTAGCCATGACTTCAATTGGCATACAACCTTCGAAATACTTTTCTTTTTCAAAAGAGTTAAGCGGGGCTTCTTCCGCATTGATCAAAGCCTCATGAAAATCCATAAACTCTTGTTTGGTCATTGGGCAGTTGAGATAAGCTGCTTCTCCTTTGTCATAACGTGACTTGAGATAAACCTTACTCATATCAACTGTATTGACATCGATGATAGGAGCTGCTGCATCGTAAAAGTAGAAGCCATCTCCTCCGTTAAGCTCATGAATCTTTTCAGCCAAAGCATCACTAGTTAGAGGACCCGTTGCGACCACTGTGATAGCATCCGTCGGTAATTCCGTGATTTCATCGCGAATCACTTCAATCAGAGGGTGTTGGGACACCTTCTCTGTTACCCGCTTAGCAAAGCCTTCGCGATCCACAGCGAGTGCTCCACCAGCCGGCACTCGAGTTGCTTCAGCTGCCTCCAGAATGACAGAACCAAGACGACGCATTTCTTCCTTGAGGAGACCAACAGCATTGGTTAACGAATCCCCACGAAGAGAGTTCGAACAAACTAGCTCAGCAAAGTTGTCTGTTTTGTGTTGTGGAGTGGATTTGACCCCACGCATTTCATAGAGCTTTACAGGAATTCCCTGTTGGGCAATCTGGTAAGCTGCTTCCGAGCCAGCAAGGCCCGCACCGATAACATTGATATAAGATTGAGACATGACACTAATACCTCTTTGGGTGGAACCTAAGTTCATATCAAAACAACTATCTGGACTGTTTGACACCCACAAATCTTTCTAAATTGATACTTGGTCCATTATACCAAAAAGGGCATAAAAAAGACAGGGAGGCTAATCCTTCCTGTCTGGTCTATCGACTGTTAGTTGTTTTCTTATAAACACAACCAGGCTGCTAAGAGGGCAGATAGAATACTGAATAAAGACCCAATCAAGTAATATTCCGCGAAGGCTGGGTTCTCTGAAATTTTATTGTAGCGAGCGATGGATTTGGCTGTAAAGACTAGGCCGATAGAAGCAAATTGACCATACACGAGACAGGCGCCGATAATCAACCGCTCTAAAAAACCAATCATAGAACCAGCCCCAGTGATGGTATCCATTTTATCCTCCATCGTCGGCTGGTAATTGGCAAAGAGAATTTTAAAGACTATATTGGTCGGTTTTCCCACCAGGAGGACATAAAAGATCAGCTTTAAGATATCAGCAGACAGGTAGGTCGTGTTATTTTTTACTCCCAAGAAGACCAAAATAATGATGATACCGACATGCAAGAATTGATCCACCGTAAAAGCCCATGAGTTTGTTAATTTCCATTGTTTTTGCACCCAAGGCTTGCTGTAATCAATCCCTGCATGAGTTAGCAAAATGATCAAGCAAATCCACCATAGGTCCAGGTGACAGAGGGAAACGACGATTAGGGGAAGAGCTACATAGAGAATATGAAGGCCTAGAACCTTCTTATCCCGATTCTTGCGATCCGCCATCTTTTGACTTTGAAAATAATAATCCGATAACAAATGACAAATCAACAAGAGAATCAAGTATGGACTCATTACAATACTAGACAATCCGTTCATAAGCCTCTCCTTTCACTAGAGCTTGTATACTAGCAAGGGCAGCTGCTCTCCCCCGTAAATACACACGAATACTACTACTCTTTAAGCGTTTAGACAGTGCGCTTGGATTGATATCTAGTGATTGAGCTAAGTCTTGCTGACTAAAATTCTCACTGTATACAAATCTCTTAAGAAGATCTAGCAGGATTTCTTCCTGACTGCCACGCCAACCCGAACGAATGGCTTCTCCTGAAGCAATGAGGGCGTTCACCAATAAGTCCTTGCTGTCGTTCCCGCTTGAAAAATAAATCTGGGTATTGCCGTAGTCATTTTTCTGATGAACCAGATTGATGGCCGCGCGTGCGTTCCAATAGGCTGGACCATCTGCCCCAATACTTTGCAAGGGATCAATAGCTGTTGCAATCTCTCCAAGTCCGATACCAAAACGTAGTTGAGTCGGGCTTAGTTCTGAACGCAGGGTATCGATGATTTGAAAAACTGGAGCATCCACTTTTAAAAGCGCCTGAAACTCATCGCCCAGGGTCAAGGTAAAACAGGATGCCAAGTAATCTCCAAAGAGTTCATTCATCTTTCGAAGCGTTTTTTCTAACTGTTTTTGCAGGTTGAAACGTTCTTGAACCATTTTAGAATCAATGACATCTGCAATCAAAGCAAGATACATAAGCCCACCTCCTTATGTCTATTATAACGAAAAAAAATAAAAATGTCTATTATAACAGACATTTTATAAAATTGCCGTTATAATAGACATCGAATCATTCTAAAAACTTATTTCACTTTTTCTTCTTCGTAGTCACCATTGCTACATACAACTTGCTTGCCACCACCACGTACTTTCTTTTCAACCAAATACTGACCACATTTTGGACAGTCACGGCCAATTGGCTTGTCCCAAGAAGTGAATTCACATTCTGGGTAGCGATTGCATCCATAGAAGATACGGTTCCGTTTGGTTTTACGCTCGATGATTTGGCCCTGATGACAGTTAGGACATTCCACCCCAATTTCTTTGACAATCGCTTGAGTATGGCGACAATCTGGGAAGTTGCTACAAGCATAGAACTTACCATAACGTCCTAATTTGATGACCATGGGACTTCCACAAACCTCACAGTCAAAACCAGCCGCCTCATCCTTGATTTGGATTTTCTCCATCTCTTCTTCAGCCTTGGCTACTTCTTTTTTAAATGGTTGGTAGAAGGAATCGATAACCTTTTGCCACTGCTCTTTCCCAAGTTCGACATCATCTAGTTTCCCTTCCATCTCAGCAGTAAAGGTTACATTGACGATATCTGGGAAGAATTCAACGATCAGTTTATTGACGATTTCCCCTAACTCGGTTGGCTCGAAGCGTTTGGCTACAAGCTTCACGTAATAGCGTTTTTGAATGGTCTCAATCGTTGGTGCATAGGTTGAAGGACGTCCCACTCCATTTTCTTCCAACGTCTTAATCAAGGTCGCTTCAGAATAACGGGCTGGGGGTTGGGTAAAGTGCTGTTCAGGTTTGCTATTGACCTGAGTGACAGTATCCCCTTCTTCCATATCCGGTAGCATCTTGTTCTTATCCGAATCATTGTAAATCGCCAAATAACCGTCAAATTTCACCTGACTACCATTGGCTGTATATTGAACCCCATTTTGCCCCAAACGGACATTCATGGTATCAAAGACAGCTGCTGTCATCTGGCTAGCCACAAAACGGTTCCAGATCAAGGTGTAGAGCTTGAGTTGGTCCTTGTCTAGGTACTTGGCAATTTTCTCAGGCGTATTGTAAACACTAGAAGGACGAATAGCTTCATGGGCATCTTGGGCACCAGAAGCATTTTTGACCCGGCTTCCATGCTTGGAATACTTCTCTCCAAATCGATCAACGATAAAGCTAGCTGCTTCATTTTGAGCGACTGGACTAATCCGAGTCGAGTCCGTACGCATATAAGTGATCAAACCTTGAACACCTGATCCAATATTGATTCCTTCATACAACTGCTGAGCCACCATCATGGTCTTACGAGTACGGAAGTTAATCTTATTGGCTGCATCCATCTGCATAGAAGAAGTTGTGTAAGGAAGGGGCGCATTGCGTTTGCGTTCCTTTTTCTCAACTTTTTCAACGATATACTCTTTCCCGTCGAGATGCGAAAGAACAGCTTTCACATCCTCCTGGTTTTGAAGTTTCATCTTCTTGCCATTCATTCCATAGAAATTGGCTTGGAACTGCTTGGTTCCCTTTTTAAAGGTTCCATCAATTGTCCAGTATTCTTCTGGTTGGAAGGCATTGATTTCTTCTTCCCGGTCAATGATCAATTTAAGAGCAACTGACTGCACCCGACCAGCAGAAAGTCCTTTTTTCACCTTTTTCCATAGAATTGGTGAAATCGAGTACCCTACAATCCGGTCCAAGACACGGCGTGCTTGTTGAGCATCTACCAGATCCATATCAATCTTACGGGGTTCTTGAAAGGCATTTTTTACCGCATCCTTAGTAATTTCATTGAAAACGACACGGTTCTTATCTTCCTTATCCAACTGAAGAATATGGGCCAAGTGCCAAGAAATAGCTTCTCCTTCACGGTCCGGGTCACTTGCGAGAAAGACTTGTTTGGCCTTTTTAGCCTCTTTTTTCAATTCATTGATCAAAGGACCTTTTCCGCGAATATTAATGTATTCAGGTTCATAATTGTTATCAAAATCAATGGACATGGTAGATTTTTTCAAGTCACGAATATGCCCCACACTGGCCATGACCTTATAATTTCTACCAAGATATTTTTCAATTGTCTTCGCTTTCGCAGGAGACTCCACAATGACTAAATTCTTTTTAGCTGTTGTGGTTTTCTTTTTTGTTTTAGTAGCCACTTTTTTACCTCTATTTTGTAATAAACCTCATAGAGTGTAAACTATTTTTTTCGGGATGTCAACCGTGAAGTTCTCCTATAGGAAAACTCATTTTAAAATTCAAACTCATCTAGGACATCTTTTCCACTGGTCACAAGCTTTGCTCCTTCTTGAATGAGGTGATGACAACCATCAGAACGACCATCCAATATAGAACCTGGAATAGCGAAAACATCACGACCTTCTTCCATAGCACGCTCACAAGTGATCAGACTCCCAGACCTCATCCGCGCTTCTGCCACAATCACCGCTCTAGAAAGACCAGCAATAATCCGATTACGCTCTGGAAAATGGTGTTTTTGAGGGCTTTGGCCAGGACCGTATTCTGTTAAAACCAAATGGCTCCCACTCATGTACTTCTGCAACTGTTTATTAGATCTAGGATAGAAGACATCTAACCCAGTACCAATCACACCAATTGTTTTTCCTCCATTTCGAATAGCTGCATAATGAGCCGCAGCATCTATCCCCTTGGCTAATCCACTCACCACAATCAATTCGTTGTTTAACTCATTAATAATTTTTTCGACAGATTGAATCCCTGTGCGACTGCAGGATCGACTCCCCACAACTGCTATTTTTGGATGTTTAAGAAGGTCAATATTACCTGAGTAAAACAACAAAACAGGTGGGTTATGCATCCAAAGAAGTTCTTCAGGATATTCTGAATCCATAATGGATATCGAATCAAACTCTTTGAACTCCTCCATCAAGACCTTGTCATCAATCCGAATATATCGTTCCATAAAAAGTGTTTGATTGCGACATCCTGCAATTTTTGCTATTAATTCTAAAGAAGGCCATTCCCCATTCATTTCCCAGTAATTGACAATGTTAAAAACCTGTAGATTAGACAGGCCAGAAACCTTTAATTTATAAAGTTCATATTTGTTCATTCGTAAACCTCATTTTCTACTATCTATTTATAATATTCGTAAAAGAAAACAAAAAAAGCTCTAAAAATAGAACTTTTTAATGATTTTCTACAATATTAAAATGACAAACGGCCCCCAAAAGGTTACTTGAGTTGTGGTAACGAGCTGCTTGAATCTCTAGTAAAGAAAATCGTTGCTCACTACTTTCCTCAAACAACAATTTATACTGATGGTTGATTTCTTCTAAAAGAAGGTCTTGGCTACTAATTCCTCCACCAATCGTCACTTTTTCAAGCCGAACAAGTGACTGAAGGTTATAGATCAGGATTGCAATTTCCCGACAATAAGAAATAAATAAGTCTTGTAACTCCCCATGATAACCAGCGTGAAGGGCTTCAAAAACCTGGATGCCATCCTCTTCCGGCAGTTGCAAGAGCTGACTGGCTTGGGCTACAAAGTTGACAGCTGAGCCTAAATTTTGAACCAAACTGGAAATCCCATGCTTCAAAATCTCTCTCTGAAATTGTTTTTGTTCTGGAGTTGTTGGTGGCTCCTCTGGGTTCGGCCAACGAAGATAATCCTTGAGATGCAAGGTAGAAATTAAAGAACCATTGGAAGTCAAGGCTAATCCTACGCCAGTTCCCAATACAAAGGTTGCACCACAGTAACAATCTTGGAGGTTTCCAATTCGAGCTTCTGCCAAACCCGCAGCATCTCCGTCGTTGAGGACGGTCACAGGAACTTGAAACATCTTATTTAAACGAGAAGCTAAAGGAATATTCCTCAAATAAGGAATTAGGCCACCTTTAAAGACAAAACCAAGTCGACTATTGATTTCACCTGGACATGAGATGGCAATCCCTGTAATTTGATTCTGGAACGAGCAAATCACGCGCTCGAGGGCTTCCCAGAAGTCCTCAATACTATCTGGTGTCGGGACTTTAGAGGAATCGCTCACTTGATAGGCTTCATCGACTAAGCCATATTTAATAAAGGTTCCTCCGATATCAAAGGCTAAGAGCATTTTCTTCTCCTCCTAGTCAACAGCAGTCATGGACTTAATGGGTTCGAAGCTTCGACGATGGATTGGACTAACCCCTTGTTTTTCCAATCCTTCAAGATGCTTGGTGGTCCCATAGCCCGCATTCTGTGCAAAATCATAACCTGGATACTCTTGGTCATATGTCGCCATCATCTGATCTCGTGTCACCTTCGCCACAATAGAAGCCGCTGCGATAGACAGAGAATTAGCATCTCCTTTGATGATGGATGTCTGAGAAATAGGGAGATCCAATTTCATAGCATCAATCAAGAGGTGTTGAGGTCGAGGGTCCAATTCTTGAATAGCCTCTAGCATGGCTAATTTGGTTGCTTCATAAATATTAACCTGATCAATGACCCGATTATCTTTTATCCCAATCCCGACAGAGAGAGCCTGATCTAAAACCGCTTGATAAATTGCATAGTGCTTCGATTTTGGAATTTTCTTACTATCGTTTAAACCTGGTATCTTACAATTTTCCGGCAAAATAACAGCTGCAGCGACGACAGGCCCAGCTAAAGGGCCTCGTCCTACTTCATCCACTCCTGCAATGAGCTGAATCCCTTGGGCATATAATTCTTTTTCATAGGTGAGCATTTTTTCTAAACGCAGGTCTTCGTCTACTTGTTTTTGGAGTTCACGTTTTCGTTTGTTGATGGCCGACTGAACGCCCGCTCGAGCATCATAGATTAACTCTTCAAACAAGGGATGATCCAGCCTATCAATCGTTGCCAAACGCTCTTTGACTTCTTTAATCGTTGGCATCCACTTCACCTACGCGATCAAGGGTATAGCGACCCAAACGACCATCTCGTACATCCTTAACAAACAAGCTATAAAAACGATCGTAATCATCTCGAAAGCCTAAGCGTTGGGTCATCTCCATGATGATTTCCGGTGCTTCCTGCTCCAAATTCATTTGCTTATAGCGTTCTTGCAACTCTTTTGGATAGTGAGATTTAAAATACTCCAGACCAAAAATAGTCACCTCATCCATAGGCAATAACTGGTCCTTAATGGCACCCGTTAAAGCTAATTTTAGAGCTACATCTTCATCTTCAAATTTTGGCCAAAGAATCCCTGGGGTATCCAAGATTTCGAGGTCCTTATTGGTTTTCAACCACTGTTGTCCCTTGGTTACACCTGGTTTATTTCCAACTACGGCAATCTTTTTCCCTGCTAAACGATTCATCAGCGTTGATTTCCCAGCGTTGGGAATCCCAATAATCATTGTTCGAAGCGTTTCAATCTGAATCCCTCGTTCCTTTTGGCGAGCAATTTTATCTGCCATCAAAGACTTAGCCGCATCTGTTACTTTTTTGACTGTCGACTGCTCTTTGGAGTTGATAGCCAATGTTTTGATTCCTTGAGATTCGAAATACTCCTGCCATTCTTTTGTTGCGACAGGATCTGCCAAGTCTACCTTATTCAGAATCATCAACTTAGGCTTGTCACCAACAATTTTTGTTAACATGGGATTTTGACTGGATAATGGCAAACGAGCGTCCACCAGAACCGTTACAAAATCCACGAATTTTAAATTTTCCTGTACTTGTCTTCTAGCTTTGGACATATGTCCAGGAAACCATTGAATAATCGCCATGAAATGAAATCCTTTCAAAATTCAATCATATCTATTATACCATGAAATACGGTATTTCTTTTATAAAACAGCTTCCCATTTTTACAAACAAAAACGAAGCTACATCTGTAACTTCGTTTCTTATTTTAGCGAATTTGCTCAAAATGCAAGTGAACAGCGATGTGATCTCCATAACCACTCCGTTCCAAATCACGTTGCAAGCGATAAGAAATATAGTGTTCAGCAATGGTAATATAACCAGCGCCAAGTAAGCGGTGTTCAACCATTGACTGGATCATGCTGATCGTCGCACGTTCCACTTTAGCTTCTTCCAGATCCATCACAACTTTCTTGGTCACTTGCGCCAAGTTTTGGCGAAGATCATCCGTTAAGACATAGACTGTTTGAGCCGCTTTTAAAACAGCTTGGTAGATTTTATCTGGATCAAATTCTACTACTTCACCACTACGTTTAATGACTTCCATCTTTTTCTCCTTGGTCTTCAATATACTTCTATTATCTTAATAAATAGGAGATTTGTCAAGAATCTAAAATATCAATAATCCGGACGAAGAACTCCCGTGATGATTTCTTTCGATGCGTGGTAATCCCCATCCACTACAACTTTGATGATGCGCTTCGCTTCCTCAGCAGGGGCTGGAACTAATGGTAAACGAGTAGGCCCTGCTTCAAAGCCCATATAGTTCAAGACTGCTTTAACTGGTGCTGGACTTGGATAAGAAAAGAGAGCATTAACTTTAGGGATAAATTGGCGCTGAATAGCCGCTGCCTTTTTAATATCATTGTGCTCAATCGCTTGGAACATTTCGTGCATTTCATCCCCATTGGTATGGGAAGCTACTGAAATGACACCGTCTGCCCCTAAGTTCATGGCGTGGAAAGCATCTCCATCCTCTCCCGTATAAATGAGGAACTCTTCTGGCTTATGCTCAATTAAATAAGCCATATTGGCAAGAGTCGTACATTCTTTGACCCCGATGATGTTTGGATGTTCAGCCAAACGGAGCATGGTTTCTGGTGTCATTTCGACAACCACGCGCCCTGGGATGTTATAGATAATGATTGGCAAGTTAGAAGCGTCTGCAATAGCCTTAAAATGCTGGCACATCCCCTCTTGAGAAGGTTTGTTGTAGTAAGGAACAATGGCCAAACCAGCAGCAAAACCTCCAAACTGATCTACTTCCTTTACAAACTCAATAGAATCTCGGGTTTCATTGGTCCCGACACCAGCAATCAAAGGAACCCGTCCGTTCACCACCTTTTGAACCGCTGCAAAGAGTTCTAATTCTTCATCGTGTGTCAGTGTCGGACTTTCGGCCGTGGTACCAGCTAAAAGAATTCCGTCCGTATGGTGAGCTAAGAGGTGCTCAATCAAAGGAGGAATAGCTTCAAAGTTGATCGAGCCATCTTCGTGAAAAGGGGTGATAAAGGCGGTAATCATTTTACAATCTTTTAAATCTTGATAAGACATAGATCCTCCTTCTTGATTCAATCATAGGGAAGAGGGACAGCACCAAAAGTTGGTCACTGTCCCCATTACGATTTATTCAGTTATAGAATCATTTCAATTCAAACTTCAAGTCAGCTGTTGGGCGCACCAATCCACGCTCATGAAGAGTTTCTGCGATTTGAACAGAGTTCCAGGCTGCTCCTTTAAGAAGGTTATCAGAAACTACCCACATATGGATCCCTTTTTCAGCATCCAAGTCCTTACGGATACGACCAACAAAGGTATCACGAGAACCAACAGCATTAATAGCTTGTGGGTATACTTGATGAGCAACATCATCTTCCAGTACTGCGCCTGGGAAGGCCGCAATGGCCGCTTTTACTTCTTCAATTGGAGCTACTTCTTTGGTCTCAATGTAAACTGACTCTGAGTGAGCTGACAAGACCGGAATACGTACACACGTTGCCGAAACTGCAATGCTATCATCTTCCATGATTTTCTTGGTTTCGTTTGTCATCTTCATTTCTTCATATGTGTAGTCATTATCAGTGAAGACGTCAATTTGAGGAAGAGCATTAAATGCGATTGGATAATGTTTCTTATCGCCACCTGATGGTAAGATTTCCGCATGCAAATCACGCGGATCCACTCCATCATTCAAAACTTCTCGAAGTTCACGTTGTGTTTCAAGAATAGCACCCATACCTGCACCAGAGACAGCTTGGTAAGTCGATACGATGATACGGTCCAAGCCCCATTTCTGACGAACAGGCTCAAGAGCTACCATCATTTGGATCGTTGAACAGTTAGGGCAGGCAATGATTCCGTTATGGGCATCAAGGGCATGAGCATTCACCTCTGGAACAACCAACGGCACATCTGGGTTTTGACGGAAGTAAGACGTATTGTCGACCACGACAGCTCCTGCTTTCACAGCATAAGGTGCGTATTTTGCAGAAGTTGAACCACCAGCAGAGAAGAGAGCGATATCTACGCCTTCAAAAGCGTTCTCCGTTGTTTCTTCAATCGTAATGTCTAAATCCTTAAATTTCAATACCTTACCAGCTGAACGAGCAGACGCCAAGTAGCGAATTTTATCGATTGGAAGTGTCGATTCTTCCAACATCTTGATCATTTGAGCACCAACGGCACCTGTCGCACCGACAACAGCAACTGTATATCCCATAATAAAACCTCTTTCGGAATTTTCTAAAAATTTGTGAATTTCATCTATTATACTATTTTTCCCAGTAAATGAAAAGCGTATTTTCCATTTCTAAAAACAAAAATCCCGATCTAAGACCGGGATCGTTTCTAGATAGATGAAAGCTTCTATTTAAAATTAATGGATCTCATAATCCAAATCACTCAAGTCCTTCTTCCCTCGCGTGTCTTCCAATAAAAATGGAACTTGTGACAAGCCTTTGATCCCTGCAACAACAGATGTTGGAAAGGTTACAATTGCTTGGTTGATTTGACTAATGTTGCTATTGACAATGCGTTTAGAGGCTGCCAAATCTTCATTTTCATCTGCAATTTCTTTTTGCAAGGCCAAGAATTGGTTAGAAGACAAGAGCTCTGGATAATTCTCACCCACTGCTCGGATTTGTGCCAAAACATCATTTTGATTGGCAATAACTTGGTTGGATTCTTGAATAGAAGCACCTTGGCGAAGGGCTACCAATTCGCTAAAGACTTTCTCCTCATGTTGGGCATAAGCCTTAGCAGCCTTCAACATTTCCGAAATGGTTTCGTAGCGTTTCACCAGAGTGATATCGACCGTTCTTTTAGATTCTTCAATCATGACCTGATAACGGTTCAAACGGTTGCTTTCTCCGATAAACCACAAGAAAATGACAAGAGCAAATACAACAAGGGCAATCATTAAACCTGACATAGTTATTCTCCTTTAAATATATTGGTTAATTCATCAATGAGATCAATCTCCCTACAGAGTTTTTGATACTCTGCAGCAATCGAAAGACTTTCGATTGCGTCTTTTCTATTTGGGGTTGGGAAAAGGTAGCGATCAGTATATAAGGAAATGTAGAGTGTGTCTTGTACTAAATACACACACATAGCATTCTGAGAAATTTGCTGATCAAACCATTCTAGGATCTTAGGTTTTAAGAATTTTCGTGCAGCCAGTTCATTAGTACAATAGATATTGTAGTTTTCATTGTTTTGGATATCTTCTGTTTCAATTTGGACTTCAGTAGGTCCAGCACCCGGATAGTCTCCTTTTAGTTCTCTTTTTAAAAACAAAGATTTCTTGGTTGGAACAACTCTCAAGTGCCCTGGAAATGAGATTGGAGCTTTTAAAGAAAAAATCTGACCAGAAAAATCTTCAACTTCTTCGTTGACCGTATGAGTTTCCCCGTTAGAGTCTCTCTTGGTTCGCGTTTCAATGTGGTAAGCATAGAGATTGGCTACTACGAGATTCTTTTCATCATGAAAGGACAGTTGATGAAAGAGATTAAACTTAGTCGATCTCGGACTAAAGACCTGCAAGACATTCATAGGGTAGTTAGCTGTCAAAGTTAGCTCAGCTTGAGGAAAAACTTCTTTCAAAATAGGACAAAGAAAATCTGTAATATAAATCTCGTCATTGGATCGAACCTGACCTTTGAATAAAGACTTTCTTTTTTGGTAGGCTGGTAAATAATAGAACACCCCTGCAAGAAGAATGATAACAAAGGCTCGCAATCCAAAAAGTGGGAAAGATAGTATAGCTAAAATAATACCAAGCATAGTAGCGTTTCTCCAATGAAGGTTATTCTTCATTTGTTCCTTCATGATGAACAACTTAGCCTGATATTGTTCTAATCTCTCCAGTTCACTGATACGTTGGAAAGTTTCTTGTGACCACTTGTTGTTTGGACTGTTTTGATCATACACTATAACCATCTCCTTTCAAACACAAATGAATACATCTATTTCCATCATTATACCACCAGCAACCACAAGAGGCAAACAAATATATGTATTTGATAGCAGTGAATTTCTACAAAAAAATCCCCTACCAAATGGTAAGGGATTCGAGGCATCTTTCGATGAGAACAGCCGGTTCACACAACTGTTCAAGGTCCGCTCCTGCGTTACAATTGAATGTAGACCTCCTCAGCGCAAAAGGCTCCTAAGAGCCAATCGACTCATCGCATGTGACTATTATAGCATAATAGGTCACAGAGTCAAGAGGTGATTTCTACAAATACTTTCTTGCCTCTCTAATGCTAAGAGGAGCCATTTGACTAGCATGTTGATCAATAAAAACACGAACCCAATCAGGATTTACCTTTGAGTAATTGCGCAAGCTCCAACCGATAGCCTTGTTAATGAAAAACTCAGTCTGTCTAAAGTTATTACAAATAACTTCAGCTAAGAGGTCTGTATCTGTCAATTCTTTACGCATAAGCTGGTGGTCAATGGCAATACGCCTCAACCAAAAATCTTCAGCCAGACTCCATTGGCGCATAATATTCTTGGTTTCTGGATAGTGAAAAGTAATCTCCCCGATAATACGGTCTAATTGATCTATACTGTCCCACCATGATTTAGTTTGAGCCAATTCCTTTAGCTTTGGAAAATCTTCAGGTCTAAGCTCCTTCTTCTTTTTGTCCAGATAATCCATAGCAACATATTGAAACTCACGGTAGGGTTGCTGCCAACACTCTTCCACAAAGTTCCAATCAATTGGATTCTTCATGAACGACTTAAAAAGGTCTCTTTCAATCTTTCTGAGAATTGTTTTTTGAACGCCAAGAAACCTGAATTTATTTTTCATATAAGCTTTCATTTGTGGTACTTTAGCTGGGTCAGCTTGGTCTTCTAACAGTTTCAAAAGGATTTTTGTATCCATATTGAGTACTCCTATATTACATCAAAGGTCCAATCAAAGAAAAGAGATAACCACTCAAACGATGAACTAGAGGCATTTTAGACAAGCTCTCCAAAGTGACTTCCTCTGAAAGAGCTTGGGTTTTCTCAAAATCCTCAGCAATTTTGAGCACTTCCAGATTTTTATAGAGATAAATCCCATTTTCAAAATTTTGATAGAGGCTTCGGTAGTCTGTGTTAATAGTACCTACAACAGCTTGTTTGGCATCAGAAACATAAACTTTAGCATGGACAAAACCTGGTGTATAGCGGAAAATACGGACGCCAGCATCCAACAAGACTTTAAAGTATGTCGTAGCAATATCAAAAGCATACTGTTTATCAGGAATCCCCGGCATAATGATACGAACGTCCACTCCTCGTCTGGCCGCAAAGGTCATGGCTCTTACGAGTTCGTCATCCAAAATCAGATAAGGGGTCATAATATAAACATAATTTGTGGATGTATTTAGAAGATGTAGGTAAACATTCTCTGCGACTTTGTGATAAGTCAATGGCGAATTAGCGTATGGAAGAACAAAGCCTTGACTATCTCTTTTTTGAGGCTTTTCTTGTAGATATCGCTCCATATCAGCTGGATCATCAACTCCAGTCACTGACCACATGGTCAAAAAGAGAGCCTTGAGAGTTTGTACTGCTGAGCCGTCTAATCGAATCGCAGTATCCTTCCAATGACCAAAACGCTCTCGTTTATTGACATACTCATCAGCAATATTAACGCCTCCGGTATAACCAACTTGACCATCAATCACTGTTATTTTTCGATGGTCTCGGTAGTTGTAATAGGTCGATAAAATTGGCTTGAGTGGTGAGAAGGTTTGAGCTTTAATCCCAACCTTGTGTAGCCTCTCGATATAATCGTAGGGCAAGTTGGTCATCTCATTCATCCCATCAATCATAACACGAACGTCCAGTCCGGCCTTAGCCTTCTCCTCCAAAATGGTTAATATCTCTCCCCACATGATGCCTTCATCAATGATGAAATACTCCATGAAGATATAATGCTCGGCCTTTTTCAAATCCTCTAACAAGACCGGAAGCATGTCATCTCCAAGTGGGAAATAGGTAACATTAGTGTTTCTGTAGATGGAAAACTGAGCCGGACTGTGCTCCAGAAAATAAGCCAAACGCTGTAATTGGCGATCACTATGAGATAAATAATCTGCAACTCCTGTATCAGTGCTCAAATAGTCGGAAGCTTGCTGAGTAGCTTCCACAAGACGCTTTTTCAATCGTCTGACACCAAAATCAGCGAGAGAAAAATAGAGCAGAGCTGTCCCAAAAATTGGAAAGAGGGCAATGATAATCAGCCAAGATAATTTGGAACGGGAGTCCATGGATCGATTGAGCAAATAAAAGAAGGTAAAGACACTCAACAAGTGTTCCCCATAGGATAATAGATGGGAAATGTTCTTGGAGGCTGACATAAGAAAAGATTAGGAAGGTAAGTTCAAGAAATAAAAAAAGTAAAACGGGTACCTTGCGATTAAGCAGGATTTTTGCCCATTTAGAAGGTTTCTGAGGCAGTAGTCGGGCATTTGTTTCTTGGGACATATAGGCTCCTTTAGAATGAAAAAGATTGGCTTTACATTCCGACCTCTTTCGGTGATTTATTTAGTCTTAGTGACATTCTAACATAGGTAAATGACATGAGTAAATGATATGAGCAATCAACCAGTATTACTGATAATCTAATAGCTTATTTCTCTATTTTTCTGACAGGACCATCTATGATCTTTTGCATCCAGACGATATCATGCCATTGATTAAACTTGTAACCAACTTTTGGAAAATGAGCAACTTTCACATAGCCTCGTTTTTCATGCAGGGCAATACTAGCTGGATTTGGCAAGGCGATGCAAGCTAAAAAGCGTAAATAGCCACGCGCTTCCAGCTCCCTCTCTAAGGCCTCATACAAACGAGAACCCAGTCCTTACCCAAGATAATGTTCGTTCACATAGACTGATACTTCTACAAGCCCAGTCATAGGCTGATCGGTCATAATAGCTTGAAGCATAGGCATAAACAAGTACTTGACCATTTTCTTCAGCTACTAAGTAGGGAGAACGTTGAAGGGTCTTTTCGATACGCCCTTCAAATTCCTCCGTCGTCGGAACATCATATTCAAAAGTGATGGCTGTTTTCTTAACATAAGGGGCATAAATTCTGACAAGTTCAGGAGCATCCGCTAAGGTGTCTGGTCGTATCTTCAACATAGTCTTCTCGCTTTCTATCTCTCTATTATACCTTAAAAATATAAAAATGAGGCTGGGACAAAAGTCCTAGCCTCTCAATTGCCTTTGGATTGTCGAGCAAGACGCAGTGGTTGAGTGGGCTCTACTACGCTGATTTCATCAGCTTTTACAGCCCTACTCAACTGTGCGGAGGTGGGACGACGAAATCGAATTCTAACGAATGACCGATTTCTGTCCCACTCTCATATACTTTTATTAGAATAAGCCCAAGGCTGTCCCATCTTCTGCCACATCCATGTTCAAAGCAGCAGGACGTTTTGGTAGTCCAGGCATGGTCATCACTTCACCAGTTAGAGCAACGACGAAGCCTGCACCAGTCTTAGGCACCAATTCGCGAATAGTAATGTCAAATCCAGAAGGTGCCCCAAGGAGACTTGGATCATCTGAAAAACTATATTGTGTCTTGGCCATACAAACGGGCAACTTGTCCCAGCCATTTTTTACAATCTGAGCAATCTGAGTTTTGGCTTTTTTCTCAAAGACAACATTGTCTGCCCGGTAAATTTCCTTAGCAATCTTGGTAATTTTTTCTTCAATAGAAAGATCATTATCATAAAGACGAGTGTAGCTAGCTGGACTTGTTTCAAGGGTCGCCACCACGGTTTCTGCTAGGGCTACTCCTCCATCAGCTCCATCGGCCCAAACGCTAGCCAATTCAACAGGAACTTGAATAGAAGCACAAAGTTCTTTAAGAGTTGCAATTTCAGCTTCTGTATCCGTTACAAATTTATTAATGGCAACCACTACAGGAACACCGAATTTGCGCATATTTTCAACATGGCGTTCCAAGTTAGAAAAACCTGAACGAACAGCCTCAACGTTTTCCTCAGAAAGAGCATCTTTGGCAACTCCACCATTCATCTTCAAAGCTCGAATCGTTGCAACAATCACAACAGCAGATGGACTGGCTGGGAGATTTGGTGTTTTGATATCCAAGAATTTTTCAGCTCCCAAATCAGCCCCAAAGCCTGCCTCTGTCACTACGTAATCGGCTAAACGAAGAGCGGTTGAGGTAGCCAAAACAGAGTTACATCCATGGGCAATATTTGCAAAAGGTCCACCATGAACGAAGGCTGGAGTTCCATAGATGGTTTGAACCAAGTTTGGCTTGATGGCATCTTTCAGGATTAAAGCAAGAGCCCCTTCTACTTCTAAATCGCGGACATAAACTGGACTACGATCATAGCGGTAGCCGATGACAATATTAGCCAAACGGCGTTTCAAGTCTTCAATATCTGTCGCCAAACAAAGAATGGCCATAATCTCAGAAGCAACGGTGATATCAAACCCATCTTCACGAGGAATCCCATTAAGAGGGCCTCCGAGACCGATAGAAACATGCCGCAAAGCACGGTCATTCAAGTCCACTACCCGCTTCCAGATAATCCGGCGTTGGTCGATGCCTAGCTCATTTCCTTGATGCAAATGATTATCAATCAAAGCTGAAAGAGCATTGTTTGCTGTCGTAATGGCATGCATGTCACCCGTGAAATGAAGATTAATATCCTCCATAGGGAGAACTTGGGCATAGCCTCCACCAGCTGCTCCCCCTTTAATACCCATAACAGGACCTAAAGATGGTTCGCGGATGGCAATCATGGTTTGTTTACCAATCTTATTTAAGGCATCTGCCAATCCAATAGTGATAGTAGATTTTCCTTCTCCAGCTGGAGTTGGGTTAATAGCTGTCACCAAGATGAGTTTTCCTGGTTCTTCCTTCTGAACGGCTTGAATCTTATCAAAGGTTAATTTTGCCTTGTACTTTCCATAGAGTTCTAAGTCATCGAAATGAATCCCCAATTTTTCTACCACATCTGTGATTGGTTTCAATTCAATACTTTGTGCAATCTCGATATCTGTCTTCATCTTAATCTCCTCACTATTTAATAATCCTATTATACAGAAATTTCACAAGGATATATATTTTAAATGTCAAACCTTCCCCGTTCGTTCGGTATTTGCCTTTAAAATGAACCTTTTCGGCCTTTATTCTAATTTCTTATAGCCCTCTATACGAAATAACTATGAGTCCCCAATTCCTCTCCCATTACTTCCGTTTCGCCTAAAAAACAGACTCAAGACCAATGTTCTTGGCTTTACTAAAATATAAAATTCTTGTAAAATAAGCCTATGAATATTTTGATTACTTCTGGTGGAACGAGTGAAAAAATTGATCAGGTTCGTTCGATTACCAACCATTCCACTGGTCAACTTGGAAAAATCATTTCCGAAAAATTTTTAGAGGCAGGATTTTCTGTGACTCTGGTGACCACCCCAACCGCGGTTCAGCCGAAAGCTCATCCTTTTTTAACAAAAGTGTTCATCAACAATGTCGCTGAACTTCAAACAGTCCTTGAGAAAGAAACTCCAACTCATCAGGTCCTTATTCATTCCATGGCTGTCTCCGACTACAGTCCAGTCTATATGACAGGTTTTCATGCTGTAAAAGAAGCTACTAATTTAGAGCAATTTCTCCATCAAACCAATCAGGAATCGAAGATTTCATCGGAGGAAGATTATCAAGTTCTCTTTTTGAAGAAAAATCCTAAGTTGATTTCCTTGGTGAAAGCCTGGAATCCAGACATTCGTTTAATTGGATTTAAACTTCTGGTTGATGTATCCCAGGATCAACTACTATCAGTTGCTCGTGCTAGCCTCGAAAAGAATCAGGCAGAAATGATTGTAGCCAATAACTTGAGCGAAATTCAAGACGGGAAGCATCGAGCATACTTAGTTACTAAAGATGCTACTCGAATAGCCGAAACGAAATTGGATATTGCTCAAAAAATCTTCCATCACATTACAAATAAAGGATAAAACCTATGGCCAATATTCTACTAGCTGTTACAGGAAGTATTTCTGCATATAAAGCAGCGGATATCACCAGTCAATTGACCAAGCTCGGTCATCAGGTGAAGGTAATCATGACTCCTGCAGCTACAGCTTTTATCACTCCCCTAACCCTTCAGGTCCTTTCAAAAAATCCAGTCGGTCTAGATGTCATGATTGAAGAGGATCCGCAGCGGATTGAGCACATCGACATTGGAAAAGAGACAGACCTCTTTCTAGTAGCGCCGGCTAGTGCCAATACGATTGCTAAACTTGCCATGGGGCTAGCAGATAATATGGTGACGAGCACAGCTCTAGCCTTGCCTCAAGGAACTAAAAAAATCCTAGCTCCCGCTATGAATACGAAAATGCTGGAACACCCAGCTACTCAACGAAATCTAAAACTCTTACAAGACTTCGGCTATCAGATTATTCAACCTCGCTATGCTACTCTGGCTTGTGGCGATCAAGGGTCTGGAGCCTTAGCTTCCATCGAAACCATTCTAACTACTATACAGGAGTCGCTTTCATGAAAAAATCCTCATCCATTTCACGCGTTGCTATATTTTTCGCGGTAATGATTACCATCCATTTTACCACTTCCTTCATCTTACATTTTGTACCATCAGGTATTCAGCCAACCTTGGTTCATATTCCTGTTGTGATCGCGTCTATCATTTACGGACCACGAATCGGGGCTACTTTAGGATTGCTTATGGGACTCTTTAGTTTAACGATGAATACCCTTGTTTTAACACCTGCAAGCCACCTCTTTAGTCCCTTTGTACCAAACGGAAACTTCTATTCCCTCCTCATTGCAATAGTTCCACGTATCTTGATCGGAATAACACCTTACTATATCTATAAATTAATGCGCAATCGTACTGGGTTAATAACAGCCGGCATTGTCGGATCTATGACCAATACCGTTTTTGTTTTAAGCGGGATTTACCTCTTTTTTGGTAGTCAATTCAAAGGTGGAATCAACGATTTTCTCGCCTTGATTGTGTCTACTAACTCACTCATCGAAGTTATTGCAACGGTTCTGATCACTAGTGCCGTTGTCCCAGCCCTCGAAAAATTAAAATAAAAAGTTGAGAGTGGGACAGAAATCGGTCATTGGTTAGAATTTGATTTCGTTGTCCCACCTCCGCACAGTTGAGTAGGGCTGTAAAAGCTGATGAAATCAGCGTAGTAGAGCCCACTCAAGCACTGCGTCTTGCTCGACAATCCAAAGATAATTGAGAGGCTAGGACTTTTGTCCCAGCCTTTTTTCTATCCAAAATTCCCTCTTTATTTTTGAAAAGATTTACAATTATCGCTAGAATTTTCTGAAAAAATTTGCTATAATGTGAGCGATTAATTATATATTAAAAAGGAGACGCTTGCATGACTTATCAAGAAAACTTCCAAAAATGGGCTGATTTTGCTGACCTACCAGATTACCTTCGTCGCGATTTGGAAAACATGGATGAAAAAACCAAAGAAGATGCCTTCTACACGAACCTTGAATTCGGTACTGCTGGTATGCGTGGATTGATTGGTGCCGGTACCAACCGTATTAACATCTATGTAGTCCGTCAAGCAACTGAAGGTTTGGCTCGTTTGATCGAATCAAAGGGTGGAAATGAAAAAGAACGTGGGGTAGCCATCGCTTACGATAGCCGTCACTTCTCTCCAGAGTTTGCCTTTGAATCAGCAGCAGTTCTTGCAAAACACGGTATTAAATCTTATGTTTTTGAAAGTCTCCGTCCAACTCCAGAACTTTCATTCGCGGTTCGTCACCTCAACTGTTTTGCTGGTATCATGATTACTGCTAGCCACAACCCAGCTCCATTCAATGGATACAAGGTTTACGGTGAAGATGGTGGCCAAATGCCTCCACATGATGCAGATGCTTTGACAACCTATATTCGTGCGATCGAAAATCCATTTGCTGTGGAAGTCGCTGATGTTGAAGCAGAAAAAGCTTCTGGTTTGATCGAAGTTATTGGTGAAGCGATTGATGCAGAATATCTTAAAGAAGTAAAAGATGTTAATATCAACCCTACTTTGATTGAAGAATTTGGTAAAGACATGAAGATTGTCTACACTCCACTTCACGGTACTGGTGAAATGTTAGCTCGTCGTGCTCTTGCTCAAGCAGGATTTGATTCTGTTCAAGTTGTTGAAGCTCAAGCAACTCCAGATCCAGACTTCTCTACTGTTAAATCTCCAAACCCAGAAAGCCAAGCAGCCTTTGCTCTAGCTGAAGAACTTGGTCGCCAAGTAGGAGCTGATGTTCTTGTTGCAACGGACCCTGATGCTGACCGTGTCGGTGTTGAAGTCCTTCAAAAAGACGGAAGCTACCTTAACCTTTCAGGTAACCAAATCGGTGCCATCATGGCTAAGTACATCTTGGAAGCCCACAAAAACGCTGGGACCCTTCCTGAAAATGCAGCACTCTGCAAATCAATCGTATCAACTGACTTGGTAACTAAGATTGCTGAAAGCTACGGCGCAACCATGTTTAACGTCTTGACTGGTTTCAAATTTATCGCTGAAAAGATTCAAGAATTCGAAGAAAAACACAATCACACATACATGATGGGATTTGAAGAAAGCTTCGGTTACTTGATCAAACCATTCGTACGTGATAAAGATGCCATCCAAGCTGTCCTTGTTGTTGCTGAGCTTGCAGCCTACTACCGCTCTCGTGGTTTGACTCTTGCAGACGGTATCGAAGAAATCTACAAAGAGTATGGCTACTATGCTGAGAAGACTATTTCTGTGACCCTTTCAGGTGTCGATGGTGCTGAGCAAATCAAAGCGATCATGGCTAAATTCCGTGAAAACGGTCCAAAAGAGTTTAACGAAACAGCCGTTTCAATCACTGAAGACTTCAAAGCACAAACATCTACTGCCGCTGATGGTACTGTAACAGCCTTGACGACTCCTCCAAGTGATGTATTGAAATACACACTTGCTGACGGTTCATGGATTGCTGTTCGTCCTTCAGGTACTGAACCAAAAATTAAGTTCTACATTGCAGTTGTTGGTGAAAGCAACGAAGAGTCACAAGCTAAGATTGCTAACATCGAAGCTGAAATCAATGCATTTGTAAAATAAGCAAGAGAAAAGATGAGATAAATCTATCTCATCTTTTTTCATATCAAAATTAAGCATTTTTTCTTTCTTTATGGCATACTAGATTTATAAGAAAGCGAGGTAATCTCATGGAACAATTTTTAGTAGATATTAAAGATCTCGAAGTAACCACTGTAGCGCGTGCGCAAGAAGCCATCGACAAAAAAGAAACAGCAACCTTCTTTATTGGACGCAAGACTTGCCCATATTGCCGTAAGTTCGCTGCTAAATTAGCAACTGTAGTAGCTGAAACGAAAGCTCATATCTACTTCATCAATAGTGAAGAACCAAGCCAATTAGAGGCTTTACAAGCCTTCCGTTCAACCTATGGCATTCCAACTGTACCAGGATTTTTACACGTCGAAGCAGGTGAAGTCACCGTTCGTTGTGACTCTTCTATGTCAGAAGAAGAAATTAAAGCATTCGCTCATCTATAAGAAAAAATTGAGGCTGGGACAAAAGTCCTAGCCTCTTAATTATCTTTGGATTGTCGAGCAAGACGCAGTAGTTGAGTGGGCTATACTACGCTGATTCCATCAGCTTTTACAGCCCTACTCAACTGTGCGGAGGCGGGACGACTAAATCGAATTCTAACGAATTACCGATTTCTGTCCCACTCTCATTCTTCGTTTTCCGAAAAAGTCGTCCAAATCTTTTGCTGGGGTTTGGCAAAAGGATAGGCCGAAAATTCTTCTGGTCTTAACCAAAGAGCCGATTCACTTGTTGTCTGCTCTCCTTCTTTTACCAAGCCGTAACGAAGTTGAACCTGCCACTTGCGATGTGAAAAAACATGCTGGACGATGGGATAAGATCTCTCTTGCCAATCAATAACCAAGTCATAATCCTGTTCAAAAGAAAGTATTTCAGGATTGTCCTCCACTTCTTTTTTTCCATCCAGTAGAGACAATTGGCCCAGATTCTCAGTTAGGCTATCCACTTCAATCAAGGGAAAATGCCAGAAGCCTGACAAGAGTCCTTCTCGTTCATTTTTCTCCAGCAAGTAGCGCCCATGACTATCCTTTATAATAAAGGCTGTTAAATAAACTGGCACTGGTTTCTTTTTAGGAGCCTTGATGGGATAACGATCCATGGTTCCATTCTGATAAGCTGCACTAAATTCCTTAACAGGACTCTCCTCCGGCCTTGGATTGACTGGTGATTCGATATCAGAGCCTAAATCCATTAAGGCTTGATTAAAGTCGCCAGGACGGTCCGGATCGATTAAGATTTCCATCATGGCTTGAAAAATTTTACGATTGGTCGGGATTCCGATATCATAGTCCACCTCAAACAAGCGGGCTAGGACCCGCATGACATTGCCATCCACTGCTGGTTCTGGCAAGCCAAAAGCAATACTAGCTATAGCACCGGCTGTATAAGGTCCAATTCCCTTAAGTTTTGAGATAGCCTCATAGGTTGATGGAAATAAACCTCCGTAGTCTTCCATCATCTGCTGAGCAGCTTTCTGCATATTGCGAACCCGTGAGTAATAACCCAAACCTTCCCAAGCTTTCAAGAGTTTCTCTTCTGGCGCCTTAGCCAAATCCTCAATCGTCGGAAACCAGTCAAGAAAACGCTCATAATAAGGAATAACCGTATCGACGCGTGTCTGCTGGAGCATAATCTCTGAGATCCAAATTTTATAAGGATCCTGCGTCCTTCTCCAGGGAAGATCCCGTTTATTGGCATCATACCATGCTAATATTTTTCTTCGGAAAGAAGCAATTTTTTTCTCCTCCCACATGGTAATCCCGTAATCTTTTAAATCCATCATATTCCTAGTATACCACAGAATGGACTTTTACTTTTACAATTCTGACTTTATCAATAAAAAGAGGCTGGGACAAAAGTCCCAGCCTCTCAATTTTCTTTGGATTGTCGAGCAAGACGCAGTGGTTGAGTGGCCTCTACTACGCTGACTTCATCAGCTTTTACAGCCCTACTCAACTGTGCGAAGGTGGGACGACGAAATTGAATTCTAACCAATTACCGATTTCTGTCCCACTCTCCTTTAAATTATTCTTATTGTTCAACAGCTTGAGCCGCTGTGATCAAGGTCAACTTGTAAACGTCATCTGCATTACATCCGCGGGAAAGGTCGTTCACTGGCTTGTTCAATCCTTGCAAGACTGGACCTACCGCTGCAAAACCTCCAAGACGTTCTGCCATCTTGTAACCAATGTTACCTGCTTCGATACCAGGGAAGATAAAGACATTGGCTTGACCTGCTACCTTACTTCCTGGTGCTTTCAATGCAGCTGTTTCAGGTACAAAGGCTGCGTCAAATTGCAATTCCCCATCAATTTCAAGATCTGGACGAAGCTCATGAGCGATTTTGGTCGCTTCAACTACTTTATCAACACTTTCACCAAAACCTGACCCTTTTGTTGAATAGCTCAACATGGCGATTTTTGGATCAATCCCAAACATCTTCGCTGTGATAGCAGAATTGATGGCAATTTCAGCCAAGCCTTCAGCATCTGGATTGATATTAATAGCGCAGTCCCCAAACAAGTAACGTTCAGATCCACGGACCATGAGGAAGGCACCTGAAGTACGACTAACATTTGGACGAGTTTTGATAATTTGAAGTGCTGGACGAACGGTTGCAGCTGTTGAGTGAATTGCACCTGACACCATTCCATCAACAATTCCAAGATGTACCAACATGACACCAAAGTAGTTGACATCATCTTGCAAAATTTGGCGTGCTTCTTCTTCTGTCATTTTACCCTTGCGACGTTCAACTAAGGAAGTTACCATCTCTTCAAAACCTGAGTAAGAATGCGGATCGATGACTTCGTATCCATCCAAAACTCCTTCAATTTCAAGGTAAATTCCAATCTTATCCGGATTCCCAAGCAAGACAGGGGTTACGTCTGTTTCTTTCACAATTCGTTTTGCTGCTTGAAGAATACGTGGTTCTTCACCTTCTGGTAATACAATACGTGCATTCTTACCAACCAGGTTGGCTTTGAGGTTTTCAAAAACTTCCATGAGTTTCTCCTTTGAAAAAAATTAAATATTTGTTAACTGTTTTAAGACCTGGCTAAAATCATCTGGCAAAGAACTTTCAATTCGGAGTTCTTCTTCCAAAAAAGGATGATAGAAAGCCAAGGAATGGCAATGTAAGGCTTGTCGAAGGATCCCATCTTCTAAGGAACCACCATAAAGATCATCTCCCAAAAGCGGAAAACCAATATGAGAAAAATGAACGCGAATCTGATGGGTCCGGCCTGTATGCAATTGGATATCCACCAGATGAATATCACCGAAAGACTGGACAACTTGGTAGCTGGTATGAGCATACTTGCCACCTTTTGCTACTTTTCGGGTAATGATCGAGTCTTCATCACGCGCAATGGGGGCAATGATGTCACCCTTGCTTGCCAACTCACCCGTCCCCTTTACCAATGCAAAGTAACGTTTTTGAATGGTCTTAGCCTGAAGTTGTTTATCCAATCGGGCATGGGCATAGCCATGTTTAGCAAAGAGCATAATCCCACTGGTATCTTTGTCTAAACGGGTGACAATATGAACCAGCTGGTTTTCATACTGGTTTCGAACGTAGTAACCCTTGACAAAGTTTGCAATGGTATTGGAATGAAGAGAGCTAGGAATGGATGCCACTCCTGCCGGTTTGTTGAGGACTAAGAAATGATCGTCTTCATACAAGATTTCTAAATCACGATCAATGGCCTCCAAGGCTTCATAGCCTTCCTCAGAGGGAATATCAATCGTTACCTTATCTCCTATATCGAGAAGATAAATGGCATTTTGTTCAATGCCATTTACTAAAATCTGGCCTCCAGAAAACTTGATCTTGGCCAATAACCCCTTTGAAACCTGGTGCTTCTTCAGGAATGTTTTGACCTTGACGTGTTCGTCTGCAATAAACTCGAACCTCATTCGTCAATATCTCCAATAAAAGCATCCTTGACCCGATTCCAGAAACTGGTATGACTTGGGCTCGCTACGAAATTGATCTTGTGGTTATCAATCTGGTATTCGATATGGACGATATTTCGATACGAATAAGTTGAATTATCAACAGAGAGAATGTGAAAACCAGGCCGGCTTGGCGTAATTTCAATCTTATCTTTTTTAGGAACAATGATCGATGAACCCAAAGTTCGATACACACGGTTATTGAGGCTAGCAATTTCTGCAATTTGAAGTGCTTCGATGGTCGGGTGAAGAACAGCCCCTCCCAAAGATTTGTTATAAGCCGTACTGCCTGTAGGGGTCGAAACGGTAATGCCGTCCCCTCTGAACCGCTCAAAATGAACGCCATTGATGGTTAGGTCAGCCACCATGGTTCGGTCACTGCGTTTGATAGTCGCTTCATTAAGGGCTCGCATAATCTTAGTATCGCCATTTTCAAAGGTCACTTTGACATTCAGGATTGGGTAAGATACCTTGGCACCTGTATCATACTTAAGATTTTCTACTAATTTGTCAATCTCATCATCTAGATAGTCCGTATAGAACCCAAGATGCCCTGTATGCACCCCAACGAAACGAACCCGATCTAATTGACTCTCGTACTTATGAAAAGCCGAGAGCAACATGCCATCTCCACCAATGGAGACCACGATATCCGGATGTTTTTCAGTCAAGATAAAATTATTCTTTTTTAATTTATAACGAAGTTGTTGAAAGACCTCTTCGCTCTGGCGTTTTCGATTTCGAATAATCGAAACCTTCTTACCTGTAGTCCTCATCTGTATCATCACTATTTCCGACACCATCGTTTAATTTACGATGCATAGGATCAAAAAGGGCTTGCGCCTCCTGAATGGCATCACGAATGGCGCCCATTTCCTCGTCGAGTTGATAAGCCAAATTCGCAGTGACTTCAAGACGCTTTTTAATCTCGTCCGGAAAATCTCCTTTATATTTGTAATTTAATGAGTGTTCAATGGTGGCCCAAAAATTCATAGACAGAGTACGAATCTGTATCTCTGCCAAAATGGTTTCATAGCCATTAATGGTATCTACTGGATACTCTACTACAACGTGATAGCTTCGATAGCCACTCGACTTTTTGTGACGAATATAATCTCTTTCCTGCACCACTCGCATATCTTGACGCTTACGAAGAACTTCTAGGACTTCTTCTACGTCATCAACAAATTGAACCATAACCCGCAGACCAGCAATATCTTGCATATCTTGAGCCAGGTTCTCTTCAGAAATACTTCTGCGTTCCATTTTTTCGAGAATACTCTCAATCGGCTTCACACGACCGGTCACAAACTCGATTGGGGAATGCTTTTGTTGTTTGCGATACTGCTTTCTTATCCCACGAAGCTTAATCTTCAACTCACCAACTGCTTGGATATAGGGATCTAAAAAATTTTCCCAATCAATCGCCATTGAATCACCTTGTCATCTCAAAGTTTTTTGTATAAAATAAACACATCTATTATTATATCATAAAGAGCTTGCAAACGAAAGAAAAGGACGTGGCTATGAATCATTTAGAAATTGAATTTAAAACCTTACTAACCAAGGAAGAATACGACTCTCTTAAGGATTTTTTCAAGGAACAACCTCCTATTCGACAAACCAATCACTATATCGATACGCCCGACCAAGCCATCCGGAATCATCAGATGGCCTTGCGAATTCGTACCTTAGCTGATCGGGCTGAGCTAACCCTTAAAGTACCGCAAGAAGCGGGACATTTTGAATACAATCAAGCCCTTACTTTTGATCAGGTAGAATCCTTTTTATCCAATAAAAAAATCCCTAAAGGTGAGATTGCAAGCTTTCTCACTGCTTTAGAAATTCCACTAGTTGCCTTAGATGTCTGGGGAAGTCTAGAAACAGAGAGACGTGAGAAAAGAATCCCTAAAGGTTTATTAGCCTTTGACCGTAGTCGTTATAATTCTATTGAGGACTATGAGTTGGAAATGGAGGTAGATGCTGCCTCAGATGAAACTCATTTTCACGAATTTCTCAAGGAAAAACAAATTGAATACAAGCCAGCAAAAAGCAAAGTGGCAAGATTAGCTCAAAGTTTGCTAAAAAGCTGAAATTACTGAATTTTTTTGCTAAAATAAGACTAGACAAAAATATCTAAATGAGGATCAAACACATGTCAGAAAAAAACAATATGAAGCTCTTTGCACTCAACTCCAATCAAGAAATTGCACAAAAAATTTCGGAAGTTGCTGGCATCCCACTCGGAAAGCTTTCTTCACGTCAATTCTCAGATGGTGAAATCCAAATTAATATCGAAGAAAGTGTCCGTGGATACGATATTTATATCATCCAATCTACCAGCTTCCCTGTTAACAATCACTTGATGGAATTGTTAATCATGGTAGATGCTTGTCAACGAGCTAGCGCTCATACCGTTAACGTCGTTCTTCCATACTTTGGTTATGCACGTCAAGACCGTACCGCTGCTCCTCGCGAACCTATTACAGCGAAATTGGTTGCCAATATGTTGGTCAAGGCAGGGGTAGATCGTGTTGTAACACTCGATCTTCATGCAGTTCAAGTACAAGGCTTCTTCGATATCCCAGTAGACAACTTGTTCACGATTCCTCTATTTGCTGATCATTATATCAAACAAGGTTTAACCGGTTCAGATGTGGTGGTTGTCAGTCCTAAAAACTCCGGAGTGAAACGAGCACGTAATCTTGCTGAATATCTAGATGCCCCAATTGCCATCATTGACTACGCCCAAGATGATGCCAGCCGTGACCAAGGCTACATCATCGGGGATGTTAAAGGCAAAAAAGCAATCCTTATCGATGATATTTTGAATACAGGAAAAACCTTCTCTGAGGCTGCAAAAATTGTTCAACGGGATGGCGCTACTGAGATTTATGCTGTTTCTAGTCACGGACTTTTCGTTAAGGGAGCTGCAGAATTGCTAGACCAAGCACCGATTAAAGAAATTTTGGTTACAGACTCTGTAGCAACCAAAGAGCAAAAACCAAAAAATGTAAAATACATTACTGCAAGCGAATTGATTGGAGATGCCCTTGTTCGTATCCAAGAGCGTAAACCTGTTAGTCCACTCTTTGCATACCACAAGAAATAAGGTGATGGCGTGATTTATTTTGACAATGCAGCAACAACTCCTCTAAGCCCTGGAGTAATCAAGGTGATGACAGAAACGATGGAATCCAGTTTCGGAAATCCATCCAGTCTCCACTCCCACGGTCGCCAAGCAAAAAAGATTCTTAGAGATGCTAGGGAATGCGTTGCATCTTGTTTAAAAACCTCTAGTCAACAAATTACCTTCACTTCTGGGGGAACCGAAAGCAATAACACTGTTATAAAGGGCTACTGTCTCAAACACAGACAGAAAGGCAAGCATATTATCACCACGGCTATCGAACACCATGCCGTTCTGGAACCGATTGAGTATTTGGTCCAAGAATATGGATTTGAAGTAACCATTATTCACCCAGTCAATCAAATGATTCGGCCAGAAGATATTCAAGCCGCCCTTCGTCCTGATACTATTTTGGTGTCCACCATGTATGCCAATAACGAAACCGGTGATCTCTTGCCCATCAAGGCTATTTCAGACCTTTTAAAAGACCATCCTGCTGCTTTTCATGTGGATGCTGTTCAAGCCGTTGGCAAGCTTTCTGTAGCCCCTGAAGAGCTAGGAATTGATTTTCTAACCGCCTCTGCCCATAAATTTCATGGGCCTAAGGGAGTTGGTTTTCTCTATGCTAGAAAGCCTGACTTCTTCAATCTCTTACACGGGGGTGACCAAGAAGACAAGCGTCGAGCTAGTACAGAGAACTTGATTTCAATTGCTGGAATGGCTCAAGCCCTCAAAGAAGCAACTGATCAGTTAGACGCAAATTACCAGTATATTCAGAGCCTATCTGAACGTATCCTAACTGGCCTAGAGGATCTGGATTTTTATCTGAATTGCACAGACTCCAAACTTCCTCATATCTTAAATATTGGCTTCCCAGGTATCAGCAATGATATCCTACTGCTTCGTTTAGACATGGCAGGAATTTCAGTCTCAACCGGCTCTGCTTGTACAGCAGGAACTGTTCAACCAAGCCACGTTCTTGCAGCTTATTATGGCGAAGATTCTCATCGATTGAAGGAATCTATTCGCATTAGTTTATCCGAATTCAATACGACCGCTGAGGTCGATACTTTTATAACAACCATTCACAAAATTTTAGGAGAATTACATGGCATTTGAAACATCTGTCTCATTACCAAACTGCGATTACACATACGCAATCCATCCAAATATTAAAAAATATACCCTACGCGACAATACCTTTGCACAAACAAAGGTTGGGAACTACGAATTAAATCGTTTATTAGAAGCTGTTCCAAACAGCGGGGATGGCTTTAAGCTAAAAATTATCATCAATAAGGATTTAACAGGATTTAAAATTAACATTACTGATAAGTCAGGCCTTCGCTTGGTGAATATTTTTAAAAATCCAGAAAATAAAATCATCCAACAAAAATTCTACTTCCTTATGGATAGTCTAGTTGAACGGGAAATCTTTGAAAGGATTGAAAAGTAATGACCAATGGTCTCATAGTCCTCACTTATTTGGATGCATACAAAAAGGAACGTCAGATCAGCTACGATAATTTGGATCACTGTTTATTAGCTTTTTCAGGCTGTGTGACCCTTCCAGATTCCTATCAGGTTGTTTCCGTATCCTACAAGGGACAAACATTACCTTTTACTGGAAAGATAGGCGACTTCTATCGCTATCTGATTCAGTTTGATCAGAGTTTAAGAAATTCCAACTAAGAAAGAAAAGCACCTTTTTGGTGTTTTTTTAGTAGAAGATAGTTGCTTTATTCACAAACTTTTTATACAATAGATTTGAAAGGTTGTGATATTGTGAAACAAGATAAGACTAATCCAATTCCTCGTGCTACTGCCAAACGACTCTCCTTGTATTACCGCATTTTTAAACGCTTTAATGCAGAGAAAATCGAACGTGCAAATTCAAAACAGATTGCTGAAGCCATCGGGATTGATTCCGCAACTGTTCGTCGTGACTTCTCCTACTTCGGGGAGCTAGGACGACGTGGTTTTGGTTATGATGTCAAAAAGTTAATGAACTTCTTTGCTGATCTCTTGAATGATAACTCCATCACCAATGTTGCTATCGTCGGGATTGGAAATATGGGGAGTGCCCTTCTTCACTATCGCTTCCATGAGCGAAACAAAATGAAAATTGTCATGGCATTTGATACGGATGATCATGAGTTAGTCGGTACCAAAAGTAAAGATGGTATTCCGATTTACGGCATCTCAACGCTGAAAGAAAAACTAGAGGGACAAGAGATTCAAACAGCCATTTTAACCGTTCCAAGTGTAAAATCTCAAGAAGTTGCAGATGTACTGGTTGAAGCTGGTATCAAGGGAATCCTTAGCTTTTCCCCAGTACACTTAACAGTTCCAAAAGATGTGGTTGTCCAATATGTCGATCTAACCAGTGAACTACAAACCCTTCTCTACTTTATGCGCAAAAATACATGACAAAATGAGGCTAGGACAAAAGTCCTAGCCTCTCAATTGTCTTTGGATTGTCGAACAAGACGCAGTGCTTGAGTGGGCTCTACTACGCTGAGTTCATCAGCTTTTATAGCCCTACTCAACTGTGCGGTGGTTGGACGACGAAATCGAATTCTAACGAATGACCGATTTCTATCCCACTCTCTTTCTGTCTATACCAATAAGTCTGTCTCCTCTCGGTAGCTATAATAATCATCAGTTGAGACAATCAGATGGTCAAGAAAAACAATTCCAAGACAATTACAGGCTTCAATCATTTGTTGGGTGACACCATCATCATTCTTACTCGGATGAATGATTCCAGATGGATGGTTGTGAACAAGGATTAAAGACGTCGCCATATGCTTGATGGCATAATGCAAGATCTCTCGAGGTTCTGCAATGCTACGATTGACTGTTCCGATAAAAATCACTTGCTGATGGATAATTTGGTTCTGGGTATTCAGATACAAGGCCAGTAAATGCTCTTGTTTCTCATGGCCGATCTTTTGCTGCATCATCTTTGCAAGCTTCTGACTACTCATAATTTGTTCTGTTTCAATCACTTGGGAAGTCTGGATCCGTTTCCCAAGTTCAATAGCAGCTAACAGCTCAATTGCCTTTACTTTCCCAATCCCTGGAACTTCCTGTAGCTCCTGAAAGCTCATACTAGCCAATTCCTTTAAGCTCTTTAGTGAGCCTAAGAGCTCCTGTGCGATCTCGTAGACTGTTTTATTTTTGTTCCCCGTCCGTAATAAGATGGACAGCAATTCTTGATTACTGAGCTTATCAGGGCCTTCTGTAAGCAAGCGTTCTCTAGGTAAAAGACTAGCTTCTTGAAATACAATATGATACATAAAAAACCTCCTCAATTAATAATTCGCAATTGAGGAGGAAAATGGATGAGTCTGTATAAAATTTATATAGGACAAACTACTTCTCTTAGGTTTTCAAGGATTCGAGTTTCTTCATTTGAGAAGTTAATTCTATAGCCTTCTTGCACTTGTTCCAAGGTCCTTAGGAATTGACGAATTTCGTATCGAATTAAGTGTTCTTGATCATCAGGAAGGTTTTCAATGGTTTTAAAGACCTGTTCAACTTCGTAGATTCCCTTGGTAATGAGTCCCGTTTTTGGAAAATCATTGACCAGTAAGCCGTAGAAATTTCTTAGCAGAGTATAGATATCTTCTGTAGGCATTCGGTTCCTCCAAGCTTCTTTCTATCACTCTTCTATTATAAAATAGAAAGCATGCAAAAATATGTCAGTCAGGTAACATTTTATGACTATCCTCTTACAAATTGGCAGAAAATTAACAGAAAAAAAGAGGTCAAGGACCTCTTTTTTTGTTGATTATAATTGCATTTGATTATAAGATTTTGTGAAAGCTTCTAGGATATCTTTTGGTGCTTTTGAGTAATCTACTGAAGTTTCCAAAGTACCTTTTACAATCGTACGATAAGTTGCTGCGGCATCCTCACAGGTCACCAAAGTAATTTCATTTACCCCTTCTCGATCTGCAATGACATCGACCCGATCTGGCGTTACTGTCTCAACAGAATTGATGACATAGGTATAGACCTTTTCCTTATCAGTGATATAGATTTTCATTCCAGCTTTGGCATGTTCTAATGGGGAAAAGAGCATTTCATTTGCCCCAGTCAAACCAAAGACATGGTGACTGGCCAAGGAGTAATTCCTTTGCCCCATAACCTGGTTCTCTTTCATGGTACCTGCCCCATAATAAAGCCCCACATTATCTAAGCCTTTAAAAATCGGAAGGTTCATCTTCAATTCTGGAATTGCAATTCCTCCAATAACAGGTAACTTTTGTGCCTGCCATTGGGCATTGATGACAGATTCTGTAGACAGCGATTTGACTTCTTTAAAGTCAAAGCTAGTCTTAGCCTCTTTATTCTTATCGATGGTCTTTTTCGATACCTTGTTGACCTGGTACTGATTGGTATGCCAAACCATGATCATGTTCCGAATCGGAGCATTAAAAATCAGAGCGATAGACAAAAGGATCAGCAAGGTAGCAAAGATATTAATCAAGCGATTGCGTAAGCTTGTTTTCTTCTTTTTTCTTCTTGAAGCCATTGTTCACCCTACCCTTCACTTTCCGTTTCAGTTTCTGACTCATCTTTTTCGTCAGCTTGAACCGTTGTAAAGGTTACGATTTGGGCATCTTGATCCAGACGCATGACTTTCACACCCATAGTCGAACGTCCAGTTTGAGAAATATTCGCTACGCTTGTACGAATCATGACGCCTGTATTGGTGATAATCATCAAATCCTCATCTCCTTTGACAGTCATGAGACCGGCAAGAGGACCATTTTTCTCAGCCACATTCGCAGTTTTAATCCCTTTACCACCACGTCCTTTAGTTGGATACTCATCAGCACGCGTGCGTTTACCATATCCCTTTTCAGTGATAATCAAAACTTCATCTTGATCTGTAATCACGCTTGCACCGACCACTTGATCCCCTGGACGAAGGTTGACACCTCGGACACCAGTTGCTGAACGTCCCATATTCCGAACAACAGACTCTTTGAAACGAACAGAATACCCAAATTTAGTCCCAATGATAACGTCAGCATTCCCATCAGTAAGAAAGACGTTAATTAGCTCATCCTCATCTTTGAGGTTAAGAGCTTTCAAGCCATTTTGACGGATGTTGGCAAACTCGGCCACACTGGTTCGTTTAACTAGTCCAGAACGCGTTGTAAAGAAGAGATAGGCGTCTTCACTACGATCCTGAGCGACGTTAATAATTGTCTGGATGGATTCACCATCATCTAACTTCAGCAAGTTAACAATCGGAAGTCCTTTGGCTGTACGGCCGTATTCAGGGATTTCATAGCCTTTGAGACGATATACCCGTCCCTTATTGGTAAAGAAGAGCAAACGATCATGGGTGCTAGTAGAAACCAATTCACGGACAAAGTCATCATCCTTGACCCCTGTACCTTGAACACCACGCCCCCCACGTTTCTGAGCGGTAAATTCAGCTTGATCCAAGCGTTTAATATAGCCTTTGTTGGACAAGGTAATCAAAACGTCTGTTTCTTCAATTAAGTCCTCATCTTCAAGAGAAAGAACTTCTCCGACCATCAACTCAGTACGACGAGCATCGCCGAATTTACGTTTAACTTCATCCAATTCTTCCTTGATGATTGTAGCTACACGCTCAGGCTTAGCTAAAATGTCTGCAAGATCAGCAATCAAAGCAATGAGGTCATCGTATTCGCTTTGGATCTTGTCGCGTTCCAAACCAGTCAAACGACGAAGACGCATATCCAAGATAGCTTGGCTTTGACGCTCAGAAAGCTTAAACTTACTCATCAATTCAGCTTGAGCTTCTGCATCTGTCTGGCTATTCCGGATGATTTTAATCACTTCATCGATGTGATCAAGAGCGATTAAGAGTCCTTCCAAGATATGGGCACGAGCTTCCGCCTTCTCTTTATCAAAGATGGTCCGACGAGTCACTACTTCTTTTTGGTGCTCAATATATGATCCTAAAATCTCACGAAGGGAGAGAATTTTAGGGACACCATTTTGGATGGCCAACATGTTGAAACCAAAGTTGGTTTGCATTTGGGTCATCTTGAAGAGATTGTTTAAGATGACATTAGCTGAAGCATCGCGACGGACTTCAATGACGAAACGAACCCCTTCACGGTTTGATTCATCCCGAACAGCAGTAATGCCATCAATCCGTTTCTCTTGGACCAAACGTACAATATGTTCATGCACTTTGGTCTTGTTGACCATATAAGGAAATTCTGTCACAACAATGCGTTCACGACCAGTCTTGGTCTCTTCAATCTCCGTGCGAGAACGCAAGACAATCGAGCCCTTTCCTGTTTCATAGGCCTTATGAATACCTGATTTGCCCATGACCAAGGCTCCAGTTGGAAAGTCAGGTCCAGGAAGCACTTCCATCAACTCACGCGTTGTCACATCAGGATTGTCCATCATTAACTTGACAGCATCAATAGACTCACCGAGGTTGTGCGGTGGGATATTTGTCGCCATCCCTACCGCAATCCCTGTCGCCCCATTGACTAACAAGTTAGGGAAGCGAGCTGGAAGGACGTTTGGTTCCCGTTCGCTGGCATCATAGTTATCTGTGAAATCAACTGTATTCTTGTTGATATCTCGAAGCATTTCAAGAGCAATCTTGCTCATACGAGCTTCCGTATACCGTTGGGCAGCGGCGCCATCTCCATCCATAGAACCAAAGTTACCATGCCCATCTACAAGCATGTAGCGATAACTCCACCATTGCGCCATACGAACCATAGCTTCATAGATTGATGAGTCTCCGTGTGGGTGATATTTACCCATAACATCCCCTGTAATACGGGCAGATTTCTTATGAGGTTTATCTGGCGTAACCCCAAGTTCATTCATTCCGTATAAGATCCGACGATGAACTGGCTTCAAACCATCTCGTACGTCAGGAAGAGCCCGAGACACGATAACACTCATAGCGTAATCGATAAAACTGGTCTTCATTTCCGATGTTAAATTAACATCAACTAAGTTATTATCCTGCATTAAAACAATGCCTCTCTTTAATTAATTCACCATACTATTATAACACATTTAGTACTTTTTTTCTCCTTCGGAACACAAATGTAAAAACGTTTACATCGTCCAAATTAAACGTAAAACCGTGACAAAGAATAGTAAAAGTGGTAGAATAAATGCGAATGGGGAAACCCAAAAAAATAGAAGGAGACGTTTAGAATAATGACTTTAACTAAACAACATAAAAAAGTTATCCTTGTCGGTGACGGCGCTGTAGGTTCATCTTACGCTTTTGCACTTGTTACTCAAGGTATCGCACAAGAATTAGGTATCATCGAAATCCCTCAATTGTTTGAAAAAGCGGTTGGTGATGCTGAAGACCTTAGCCACGCTCTTGCCTTCACTTCTCCTAAGAAAATTTATGCTGCTAAGTACGAAGACTGTGCGGATGCTGACCTCGTTGTTATTACTGCAGGTGCTCCTCAAAAACCAGGTGAAACTCGTCTTGACCTCGTCGGAAAAAACCTTGCTATCAATAAATCAATCGTTGAGCAAGTTGTTGCTTCAGGATTTAACGGTATCTTCCTTGTAGCTGCAAACCCAGTTGACGTCTTGACATACTCTACTTGGAAATTCTCAGGTTTCCCTAAAGAACGCGTTATCGGGTCTGGTACTTCTCTTGACTCAGCTCGTTTCCGTCAAGCTCTTGCTGAAACCATTGGTGTTGATGCACGTTCAGTCCACGCCTACATCATGGGTGAACACGGTGACTCAGAATTCGCTGTTTGGTCACATGCTAACGTTGCCGGTGTAAAATTGGAACAATGGTTGCAAGCAAACCGTGACTTGAATGAAGCTGACCTTGTAGATCTCTTCATCTCTGTACGTGATGCTGCTTACTCAATCATCAACAAGAAAGGGGCTACTTACTACGGTATCGCCGTTGCCCTTGCTCGTATCACTCGTGCCATCCTTGATGACGAGAATGCCGTACTTCCACTTTCAGTCTTCCAAGAAGGCCAATACGGAGTCGAAAACGTCTTTATCGGTCAACCAGCTATCGTTGGTGCCCACGGTATCGTTCGTCCAGTAAATATTCCATTGAACGACGCTGAAACACAAAAAATGCAAGCATCTGCAAAAGAATTGCAAGCTATTATTGATGAAGCATGGAAGAATCCAGAATTCCAAGCAGCTTCTAAAAACTAAGCAAATAATCAAACACCATGTCTAGGACATGGTGTTTTTTTATCTTATAAACATTAAAAAGGAGACCCGAAGGCCTGCTCCTACTTTTTAAATTCCTTCTTGCCTAGAAACAAAAAAGAGAGCCTCTCAGCTCTCCTATCGCCATCCACCCTGAGAGAATCGAACTCCCATCTCAAGAACCGGAATCTTACGTGATATCCATTACACTAAGGGTGGCAACTATGATAGTATATCAAAAAATCGATCATTTTACAAGTGAAAAAAGCTTGCCTAAGCAAGCTTTTTAGTATGATTACAATTCAATGTCACCAAACAAGTCAGCCATTGAGAATCCAGTTTGAGTTTCTGGAAGTTCAAAGTCACGTTTTTCTTGTTTTGGACGACGTGGACGTTGTTGACGTTTTTCTTGTTTTTCGCCTTCTTCTTGAGCTGGACGTTCTTCAAGAGCTTTGATAGAAAGTGATACACGTTCATCAGCAGCATTTACTTCAAGAACTTTAACAGTTACTTCTTGTCCAACTTTAAGCACATCTTTTGGATTTTCAACACGTTTGTGTGAAATTTGTGAAATGTGAACAAGTCCATCGATACCTGGCAATACTTCAACAAATGCACCGAAGTCAGTCAAACGTTTAACAGTACCTTCGATGACATCACCAGCAGCCAATTTTTGTTCTACGCCATCCCATGGTCCAGGTGTTGTAGCTTTCAATGAAAGTGATACGCGACCTTCTTCTTCGTTCAAGTCAAGAACTTTCACTTCGATTTCTTCACCAACAGTTACGACTGATTTAGGTGAAACGTTGCGTTCGTGTGACAATTCAGTCAAGTGAACCAATCCATCAACACCACCAAGGTCGATGAAAGCACCGAAGCTAGTGATACGAGCAACTTTACCAGTTACAACATCACCAACGTTCAATTTACCGAATACTTCAGCGCGAGCTGCAGCTGATGCAGCTTCAACAACTTCACGACGAGAAAGGATGAAGCGGTTTTCTTTTGCGTCAACTTCTTTGATTTTAGCATCAAATTCTTGACCTACGAAACGTTCAGTGTTACGTACAAAACGAGTATCAAGCATTGAAGCTGGAATAAATCCACGAAGTCCTTCAAATTCTACTGAAAGTCCGCCCTTAACAGCGCGAGTACCTTTAACAGTAACAACTTCTTCTTCACGTCCGACCAATTTGTCCCATGCTTTGCGAGCTTCCAAACGTTTTTTAGATACAAGGTAAGTTACTGTATCAGTATCTTTACCAACTACTTGACGAAGAACAAGCAATTCAAGTGTTTCACCTGGTTTAACCAAGTCATTGATGTCAGCATCACGATCGTTTGTCAATTCGCGAAGAGTCAAGACACCTTCGACACCAGTTCCAGAGATTGCAACGTTAGCTTGTGTAGCGTCAACTGTCAAAACTTCAGCAGTAACAACATCACCTGGCTCAACTTGGCTAACACTGTTTAGCAAATCTTCAAATTCATTCATCTAAAAAATCCTCCAACAATCAAGTTTTCTAAACTTGACATACTTATAATTATTTTTCCTAAGCAAGCACTCGCAACGAAATCAAAATGATCTACAACGACTTCTTCATATAAAGAAATAAAATACCTGAGTAGATATTTTACCACCTTATCTGATATTACCTAGAACTGGGGTAGCTGGATTCGAACCAACGCATGAGGGAGTCAAAGTCCCTTGCCTTACCGCTTGGCTATACCCCAAAAGTGAAATGGAGAGAGAGGGATTCGAACCCCCGAACCCGAAGGAGCGGATTTACAGTCCGCCGCGTTTAGCCTCTTCGCTATCTCTCCAAGCAAATCAACAGACACAATTATACCATTGATTAAATGAAAATGCAACCCCTTATTTGTTCAAATTATAATTTTCGATGGCACTTTCCACTGCTTTTTCAAGGGATTTAAAAAGACTATCTACGGATCCGTTTTTCACAAGAGCAAACTGAGCACCCATATCAGCAATCTCAGCAATAGCCTTTTTTCCAATCGTTAATTGGTAGCCATCAAAGGTTTCCTTACCTACAAGCACTTTACTATCTGCAATTTGAATTTCGATTTTTTTATCTTTCTTACTCATTCTTCCACCTCATTTCAACCCCTTTATTTTACAAAATTTTTCACATGCTTGCAAGCCGAAAATGTTTAATGATTAAATTATTTCATTTCGCAGCTATTTGCTTCTGGCAAAAAAAGAGAGAGTGGGACAGAAATAGGTAATTCGTTAGAATTCGATTTCGTCGTCCAACCTCCGCACAGTTGAGAAGGGCTGTAAAAGCTGATGGAATCAGCGTAGTAGAGCCCACTCAACCACTGAGTCTTGCTCGACAATCAAAAGACAATTGAGAGGCTAGGACTTTTGTCCCAGCCTCTCTCATACTTGGTTTATTCAGTTACCTTGAAAATCCATCCTTCTGGTGCTTCAATATCACCAAACTGGATGCCTGTTAATTCATCATAAAGCTTCCGGGTAATTGGTCCTACTTCTGTTTCTGAATAGAAGACATGGAAGTCATCTCCGTGTTGAACTCCACCAATTGGAGAAATGACCGCTGCTGTTCCACAAGCACCTGCTTCAACAAAGCGGTCGAGATGATCAATTGGCACATCCCCTTCGATTGGTGTCAAACCAAGACGATGCTCAGCTAGGTAGAGCAAGGAATATTTGGTAATTGATGGCAAGATCGAAGGACTCAGTGGAGTGACAAACTCATTATCAGCTGTAATTCCAAAGAAGTTTGCTGACCCTACTTCTTCAATCTTGGTGTGGGTCGCTGGATCCAAGTAAATCACATCAGAGAAGTTCCGAGACTTAGCTAATTTACCAGGTAGGAGGCTAGCGGCATAGTTTCCACCAACTTTCGCTGCACCTGTCCCATGAGGTGCTGCCCGGTCGTACTCATCTTGAATCAGGAAGTTGGTTGGGACCAAGCCACCTTTGAAGTAGTTTCCTACTGGCATAGCAAAGATGGTAAAGATGTATTCCTCTGCTGGTTTCACACCGATAATATCTCCAACCCCAATCAACAAGGGGCGAAGATAGAGAGTTCCACCAGTCCCATACGGTGGGACATATTCTTCGTTGGCACGCACTACTGCTTTACAAGCTTCCACAAACATATCCGTTGGAACTTGAGGCATCAAAAGACGATCAGCCGTCCGTTGTAAGCGTTTAGCGTTTTCATCCGGACGGAATAATTGAATACTGCCATCCTTTGTCCGATAAGCCTTCAATCCTTCAAAGGCTTGCTGTCCATAGTGCAAACTTGGAGAAGATTCTGAAATATGAAGAGTGGAATCTTCAGATAACTCTCCCTTCTCCCAGGCTCCATTTCGGTAATAAGAAATGTATCGATAGGGTAATTTCATATAAGAAAATCCAAGATTTTCCCAATCAAGTGATACTGTCATATTTATTTTCCTTCTTCCATTCAAGACTTGCTAAATAGCAAGAGCCACCTTTGAAGATGACTTATTCATGTACTCTATTTTACACCATTCCATGAGAATTTCAAGTGGAGTTTGCAATTTTCTGAAAATTTATCAATCAAGAAAGCCAGCTACAAAAGAGCTGACTTTTATCTTATTTAATTCTAGCAGTAAAGACTTCTTGATCAGAAATTTGATCATTGACAAAAGAACCATTGCTAGTTCGTTCTGACAAGCTGAGTTGAGTAACATCCACTTCTGTCACCTGACCTGTTGTCGAGGTAATCTGAAGAATTTGATCTTGCTCTCCCACTTCTTCTTGGCTAGTAAAGAGATCAAAATCGCCCTGGTCAGTGAAGACTGGACCTGCCTTAAAGACGCGGTGTGGTTTAGACTTCAGTTCACGCAGGACCTGTAGGCCACGTTTGGCACGGCTGGTCACAGGAATATCATCTTGTGACATTCGTTTGAGGCTGCCTCGCTGGGTCAGGATATACATGCTTGGTGTCGTTGACTTAAAGACGGCCATAACTTGATCCCCGTCTTTGAGGTTAATGGCTTTAACACCTGCTGCTTTGGCCCCTACCACTGGAACCTCTTCAATATTGAATCGGAGGCCATAACCATTCTTAGTAATGATCATGATGTCCTCGAGGACCACTGGTGCAACCGCTACGATACGGTCCTCTTGGTCCTTCAGTTTAGCGTACTTAGTTGATTTAGAACGATAGGTCCGCCATGGGCTCAATTCCTTGCGTTCAAAACGCTTGATTTGGCCTTGTTGGGTAGCTGCGAAGTAGGTCACGCCCTCAAACTGATCCACAATCTCTGCAAAAATAATTTCTTCTTCCTGCTCGAAATTGGTCAAGGTCTGACTGAGGTGTTCTCCGATATCCTTCCACTTGGTATCTGCCAATTCATGAACAGGTCGATAAATGGCATTTCCTAAATTGGTAAAGAGCAAGAGATGCTGGGTAGTCTTAGCAGGCTCTACAAAAATCAATTCATCGTCGTCTCGCTTACCGACTTCTTCCACTGTAGATGCATTGAAAGAACGAGGAGAGGTTCGTTTGATATAACCAGCACGGGTCACGCTGACGAATGTCTCCTCTTCGACAATCAGACTAGCAGTATCAATCTCGATCGTCTTAGCGGTGTCTTGCAACTCACTGCGACGCGGATTGCCAAAGAGTTTCTTAACTTCACGCAATTCCTTCTTCATGAGATTGAACATGGTCCGTTCATCCCCAATGATGGCTGCCAAGGTCGCAATTTGCTCCTTGAGGTTAGCATGCTCTTCTTCCAAGGTTACGATATCCGTATTGGTCAAGCGGTACAATTGCAAGGTAACAATGGCTTCTGCTTGTTCTTCGGTAAAATCGTAGCTGATCTTGAGGTTTTCCTTGGCATCTGCCTTGTTATCAGAAGCACGGATCAAAGCGATGACTTCATCAAGGATAGAAATGACGCGGATCAAGCCCTCTACGATGTGGAGGCGTCGTTCCGCCTTTTCCTTGTCAAAGCGAGAGCGAGCGACAATGATATCCCGACGGTGAGCAATGTAGCTAGACAAAATCGGCACAATTCCCACTTGACGTGGGGTATAGTTGTCAATGGCCACCATATTGAAGTTGTAGTTAACCTGCAAATCTGTGTACTTAAACAAGTAGTTCAAGATCAAGTCTGCATTGGCATCTTTCTTCAACTCAATGGCAATGCGAAGACCATCCCGGTCAGACTCATCCCGAACCTCGGCAATACCGGCCACCTTATTGTTGACACGGACATCGTCAATTTTCTTAACCAAGACAGCCTTGTTGATCTCATAAGGAATCTCGGTAACGATAATTTGTTGCTTGCCGCCTTTGAGTTGCTCAATCTCTGTCTTAGAGCGAACAACCACCCGTCCCTTACCTGTTTCATAGGCTTTCTTGATCTCATCCCGCCCTTGGATAATGGCACCAGTCGGAAAGTCAGGCCCAGGTAAAAACTCCATGAGCTTATCTACCTTAGCAGATGGATGGTCGATCATGTAGACCACAGCATCGATGACTTCAGCAAGGTTATGAGGCGGAATATCTGTCGCGTAACCAGCTGAAATCCCTGTAGCCCCATTGACCAAAAGGTTTGGAAAGGCTGCAGGCAAAACAGTTGGCTCTTTTTCTGTATCATCAAAGTTCCAGGCAAACGGAACTGTGTTCTTTTCGATATCTTGAAGGAGATAACCAGCAATTTCAGATAGACGGGCTTCAGTATAACGCATGGCAGCCGGTGGATCACCGTCCATTGAACCATTGTTACCGTGCATTTCGACAAGGATTTCACGGTTTTTCCAATCTTGAGACATGCGGACCATGGCATCATAGATGGAACTATCCCCGTGAGGGTGGAAATTCCCCATGATATTTCCGACAGACTTGGCAGATTTCCGGTAGCCCTTATCATGGGTATTCCCGTCCTTATTCATAGAATAAAGAATCCGCCGTTGAACAGGTTTCAAGCCATCCCGAATATCAGGAAGAGCCCGTTCTTGAATAATGTATTTGGAGTAACGACCAAAGCGCTCTCCCATGATGTCCTCCAGGGACATGATTTGAATATTACTCATATAAGATACAAAGGGACGTTTCGGCTTGCCGAAAATTTCTGTAGAAAAATAGGAAATCGATGCAGGGTTCCATGAACCCAAAGCGATTTATCTTTTTTCCTAGGAAATTAGTCCCGTGTTCAGTTACTACAAATAACTAAACGATCCTTTCTGTAGTTTTAAATACGTTGTTAAATGATTGAATCAAGAGCTTCACACACCTTTAGGGCGTGTTCAACTCCTTTCAAAGAATGTAGAGTATGTGTAATGATAAAAGAATGTAGGTCGTGTTCAGTTACTACAAATAACTAAACGGTCCTTTCTGTAGTTTAAGGTGTTTAAAATAGATGATTGAATCAATGATTCGACAGTTTCTCCTCGGCATAAGCCATCATCTTCTTAGCCTCTATGTGATTGTAGGCAAACCCCATCTTTTTTGCCAATTTTTGCGCTTCACAATTGAATAGCTTCATGGTAGAAAACAAAGACTGAGTGACCTTCTCTAAACTAGATAAATCAAGCAGATTAGAGAACTCCTTCTCTTGCTCCGCTGGTAGATATTGAAAGAGATACTTGTAGTTCTTTCCGATGTCTACGGTACCCCGAGCACTTGCTACCTGCCAAGCCAAGACCTTCAAAAGTTCTTGCTGGCAAATGCTATAGAGGTGGTCAGCCGCATAGACCATTTGATTTCTTCGAATGCCCTTGACGACATAAGTCGATACCCACCAAAATTCATTGCAGGATGCTGCAAATTCCTCTTCGGAGGGCGGAGCAGTCCAGTATCGCTTCGGATTAGGTAGATAAGCTTCAAACAAGCCTTTGTCGTCTTTTAAGACTTTGAAACCTGCCTCGCTGTCCACCCACTCTTGGATGTGTTCCTTGGGACAGAGTGTCAAATCGATGCGGTTGCCATCTTCAAAGAGCATAAGATAAAGGTATCGATGACCAAGTAAATTGTGCTGTTCAATCAGACGGTTACCAAACCGGTTTAGCCAAGATAAATCTGAAATCAGCTCTTCCAGATTCTCAACTATATAGACCACGTCATAATCTTGAAACTCATCTTTTTGGGTCTGTGGATTGATCCGCGATCCGGATAAAGCCACTGCTTCCGCTTTCAAGTTATCAGCTATCTGCAAAATCAGAGTCATAATTTCTGTATCAGTTCTCATTTTAATACCTTTTTATAGTTGAACCTACATTTTAAATTAAAAATCTATTTAGATTATTTTTATGATTGTATTTTTTAGAAACTTAGACAGCTGAATAAAGTGAATTATAATCTCCACTCTTATCACTTGTCATTTGATTGACGCCATTCTTTATAGGACTCTATGTCTTTTTTTACCATAGACAAACAAAACGAAACAACTGCCATGTCATCTACATATCCAACACCTGGAATAAAGTCAGGAATAAGATCAATTGGAGACGCAAAATAAATAAGCGCACTAGTAACAGCTAAAATGGTTCCATAGGGGACAGAAGTATATTTTCCTTCTGCAAAATTTTTTACTAAAGATATCATGACTGGAATAATAGACAACTCCTTTCCAATCATTGGAATTTCTTCAATCTTTGTCTCTAACCCGCGCAAAAATTTATCTAATTTATCTTTATCATTTAATAAGGCTTTAGACCTTCCGTACCCACTCTCAAGAGCTTGCTTTACCTGCTCTTTATTCATACTATTTGCCATAGGATATTTCTCCACTAATTTATTAACAAATCAATTAAATAAAAATAGAATCTTTAAAACGCTGTCGTTTCTTCCAAGGTAAACTTAACGTTATCTTCGATCCATTGGCGGCGAGGTGCAGCCTTATCACCCATTAGGACCGAGACGCGGCGTTCTGCACGCGCTAAGTCATCAATGGTGACACGAATCAAGGTGCGGGTTTCTGGGTTCATGGTGGTTTCCCAAAGTTGGTCCGCATTCATCTCCCCCAACCCTTTGTAACGTTGGAGAGTTGCCCCACGGCCAAAGGTCCGACGCAGGTCTTCCAATTCACTATCTGTCCAAGCATAAGCCACTTCTTCTTTCTTGCCTTTGCCTTTAGACATCTTATAAAGAGGAGGCATGGCAATATAAACACGTCCTGCTTCAACCAAGGGACGCATATAGCGATAGAAGAAAGTGAGGAGCAAGGTCTGGATGTGTGCCCCATCCGTATCCGCATCGGTCATAATGATAATCTTGTCATAGTTGGCATCTTCGATTGTAAAGTCAGCCCCAACTCCAGCACCGATGGTATAGATCATGGTGTTGATTTCCTCGTTTTTGAGGATATCGCTCATATTGGCCTTCTCAGTATTGAGAACCTTCCCTCGAAGTGGAAGGATGGCTTGGAACTTACGGTCTCGACCTTGCTTGGCCGATCCACCGGCTGAGTCTCCTTCGACTAGATAGAGTTCATTCTTAGCAGCATTCTTGGACTGGGCCGGGGTCAATTTACCAGATAAGAGTCCCTTATCCTTCTTATTCTTCTTCCCATTACGACTCTCATCACGCGCCTTCCGAGCGGCTTCACGCGCATCCCGAGCCTTGATGGCCTTGCGAATCAGATTGGAAGCTAATTCCCCATTTTCCATGAGGAAGAAGGTCAACTTGTCAGCTACAATCCCATCAACAACTGGACGAGCCAAAGGACTTCCTAGTTTGTCCTTGGTTTGCCCTTCAAACTGCAAATGGGCTTCTGGAACCAAGATCGAAAGAACAGCGGAAAGGCCTTCACGATAGTCTGATCCCTCTAGGTTCTTGTCTTTTTCTTTGAGGAGACCTGTCTTTCTTGCATAGTCGTTCATGGCCTTGGTAATGGCTGTCTTAAGACCGGTCTCGTGGGTTCCCCCATCCTTAGTGCGGACATTATTAACAAAGGACAAGATGTTGTCAGAATAGCCATCATTGTATTGGAGAGCGACTTCTACTTGGAAGCCTTCTGATTCTCCATTAAAGTAAAGAACCGGCGTCAAGGTTTCCTTATCTTCATTTAAGTACTCAACGAAATCCTGAACCCCATTCTCGTAATGGAAGGCCACATAGTTGTCTTCTTCCTTACGTAGGTCTGTCAGCGTCAGCGTTACGTCTTTAAGCAAGAAGGCTGATTCTTTGATCCGTTCTGCAATGGTATTAAACTTGAAATCCGTCGTTGAGAAAATAGTTGGATCCGGCATGAAAGTAACCTTAGTCCCAGTCTTCGACTTAGGGGCCGTTCCTATCTTCTCAAGAGTGGTAACAGGCTTACCGCCATCTTCAAAGCGTTGTTTGTAGACCGCTCCATCACGAGTGATCTCAACCTCAAGCCAGCTAGAGAGGGCATTCACGACGGAAGACCCCACCCCGTGGAGACCACCAGAGGTCTTATAGCCACCTTGACCAAACTTCCCTCCAGCGTGGAGAACCGTAAAGATAACCTCAACGGTTGGTTTGCCCATCGCATGCATCCCTGTCGGCATCCCCCGACCTTGGTCAGCTACAGATAGAGACCCGTCCTTATTAATGGTAACGTCAATTTGAGAACCAAAACCTGATAGAGCTTCATCGACGGCATTGTCGACAATTTCCCAGACCAAATGGTGGAGACCATTTCCATCTGTCGATCCGATATACATCCCTGGACGTTTACGAACCGCATCCAACCCTTCTAGTACCTGAATGGCATCGTCATTGTAATTATTAATGTTGATTTCCTTTTTAGACACAAGGAACCTCCTGTTTGTTCATCTTTTCTATATTACAGCTTTTTAGGAAATTTTGCAAAATTTTTCTTTCTTCCCTCCCTTTCAGTAGCCCATTTAAGTGCGATTAGCTTTAACCGACTATCCGATGTGACAATTATGGACGAAATTTTCTTTTTCATTCAAAGCAATTTTGATATAATGAAATTATGATGAAAACAATTCTTTTACTCGTATTAGCCTACTTATTAGGCTCTATCCCTTCTGGTTTGTGGATTGGGAAAGCCTTCTTTAACATCAATCTACGGGAACACGGTTCTGGAAATACAGGGACCACCAATACCTTCCGCATTTTAGGGACGAAGGCAGGTCTGGTCGTCTTTGCTGTTGATTTCCTCAAGGGAACCTTGGCTGTTTTATTGCCGACCATTTTTGGGGTTTCAGGAATTTCTCCTATGATCTTTGGTCTTTTAGCGGTCCTTGGGCACACCTTCCCGATTTTTGCAGGCTTTAAAGGAGGCAAGGCAGTAGCAACCAGTGCAGGGGTCCTCATCGGCTTCTCCCCTCTCTTTCTATTTATCTTAGCTATTTATTTCTTTACTAGCCTCTATTTGACAAGTATGATTTCCTTTTCAAGTGTGACGGTCGCTATTCTGGCCAGTATCGGAGTCCTCATCCTCCCACTGACTGGTTGGATTCTCCCAAGCTACGATCTGATTTTCACCATCGTCGTCCTCGCACTGGCGACCTTGATAATCATCCGCCACAAGGACAACATCAAACGAATCCTTAACAAGAATGAAAACATCGTCACTTGGGGCAAAAACATCACCCATCAAAAACAAAAAGGGGAGTAGGACAGAACGAATTTTGAATAAAAATCGTTCGTTGGCCCACCCCCGCAAGGCTGATTAGGTCATCTTTGGAGCTTAAAAGGCGAACAAAGATGCCAATCAGCTACTGCGTCTTGCAGTTATAACTATCATATATAAGAGACTGGACACTTTATGCCCAGCCTCTTTTTTATGTTCAATAATAGAAGGTTTTTAGAAGAAAGCAAAGAGGAGTCTCCCCTCCACTTCTTCTATAACTTCACTTTCAATAGTCTCTCTATTTCTTGATAAAGAATCTTTGTTGGCTGGTAGCCTTTGCTTTTCTGAGCAAGAGCCTTTAAGTGTGACCAATCTTCTCGAGAAACCAATTCATTAAATAAGCGCAAGACTTCAGATTCCGTCTTTTTACGAGAAACTAATCCTACTTGGAATAACTCAGCCCGAACCGCATTGTCAAACTGGTCATAGTCCTGGGGCAAAATCAGACTTGGAATGCCCTGCTCAATACAACCCATCAGGATCCCTGCACCTGCATGATGAATAGCAAAATCCATCTGTTCCAAAACATCTGAATAAGGGAGGTAATCAAAGATCAGAAGATTCTCCGACAAGATCCTTGGTGTATGCTCCAAACCAGCAGAGTCGCCTAAGGTTACGTAGAAGACATAGTCAGGATATTCTTGGCTCAAAAGCTTTGCCAACTCCACCATCCGCTCTTTTTCCCATTTTAAATGAGTCCCGCAAGTGACGAAGATACGCTTTTTAGAGGTCGTAAGATACTGCTTCTGTTCTTGGGGAAGTCGGTCAAAAGATAGACAGCGATAACCAACCCATTTGAGCTGGGGTGGAAAATCGTCTCGAAACTCCAACTCTTTCATGCCCAGAGCTAAAATTGAATAGGGAGAATAGATCGCTTCTAACCCGTCTTCACGGTACAATTTGAAGTCCGCTAGGGTAACAAGATTCTTCTTAACCAGCGCAAGTCCAACTTTCTTTGCCAGACGAATGAACTGCCTGCCCATTGCATCTCTCCACTTGTAGAAGATTCCCTGGTGTGGTTTCCAGCCACCTAGATAAGCAGGGGTGGTCGTGCGACTCTCAATCGCCACTGGGCTTGGAATGGTCGTAATCCAGGGGATTTCTAAACGATCTGCTAACATACCAGCAGGAGCTGCTACAAAATCTGCAATAACCAAGTCTGGTTTTCCCTCAGAGTTCCAAATTCGATTTATTTCGTCGAAAACTTCTGGAACCAGCCTGCTATTGGCCATTAATTGTTGGTACATGATAAATAGATTTGCTTGCTTTGATGTATTCGCTATATCTTCCATCACTGTCGGACGATCAGGAAACAAGGCAAGGCAGTCAAAACCAATCCGCTCAACCAATGCCTTTTTCTGAAAACCTGTAATAACACGGATCTGAAAACGCGGATCCTCCAGCAAGGGCTTCACCAGAGTCAAGGTTGGGAATAAATGGCCACTAAAGGGAACGCTAATCACATCGATTTTTATCACTTTGTCTAATCCAGTCATAGATGATTCCTTTCACATCTTCTCTGTATTCATAGCTATAATGATCCGTATCCACTTGAATATCCGCTGAGTGGCGATCCAGAATACGTGAATAAGGATCTTTCTTTCCTTTGATGACTAGCAGTTCTATATCCTTTTGACTTAAGAGAAGCTGGGATACAGGTCCAAGCGCTATCACGCGCAATCTTGGAAGGGTGACCTGATTGCCTAAACTTCTGAGCCACTGGGTCAGCATATTGACCCCTGAACTCTTACAAACAAGAACTACTTCCTGCGCTTCCAACAAGGGAGACAAGTGCTCCTGTAACAACTTTAGGAAACGCGGGTTCAATATCGTATGCCAATAGTAGATGATATTGGACGCAGCAGCCGACAAGAGGGATACCTGAGGAAACTCTATGTGTTCAAAATCTTGATTGAAGGGGAAATTACTGGCTACTACTGAATAGCCAGATGGACAAATAGCATGGAGGAGATCTAGTTGTCCAGCTGTCAGCCCAGCACAAGTGATATCACTGCTCCCACTAAGAAAGAGGACCAAGCGATCAGAGTCTAGCATGGTCTGATCAAGAGACAAAGCAGACAAACGGTCTAGATAGGACTTCATCTTACTCATAACGAATCCTTCCATCTGTCACACGAATCTTCCGCCCCCGCCAATTAATCACAGGAGGAGTCACTAGAACATAGACAAAGAGCCAAGGAAGCAGGAAATCACTCAGCACTTCGTAGGCGACTTCATCCAAGTGTAGGCGATTGGATAGAATGCTTTGTCGATAGAGGAGCATCCATACTGCCTTGAATAGTAGTAAACTCAAGCCTAGAAGAAGATAAGGCCAACCTAAAAACAGACTTAGGATGAAGCCTGTAAAAGGCATAAAACTAGGTAAACCAATGAGACAAAAGACCTTCCAGTCCATGTGTTCTTTGAGATAGATAGAGCTAAAGAGAAGCCATCGCTTCATCTGGAGCAGGTATTGCTTGGCATCCTTGATAGTGGTTCGAACATTGCAGGTGACCCGTGTTTGGACAATGGATACTCCTTTACTCCTTAAAAAATCGGCCACAGCTAAATCATCACATAGATAATCCTTAATCGCTGTGAAGAGCCCCTGCTCCTTTGCAAGTTCTACCGGTAGGATATAAAACATCCCGTTGATGGAGTGATTCGCCTCAACTTCTGCCATAGTAAAATAGGTAATAAAGGAATTGCCATTGACGAATGCTGCAACCAGCTTGGACCAGAAATTACTTCTTTCTTGGTTATAGGGAATACCTGTCAGAATGACCTCTTGACCCAGATAGGCAGTCAACTCACCCATTTTAGAAAAATCAATCACACTATCATCGTCCAAAACAATCAGGTAAGGCCGGGTCAGCTCCTCTACAACCTGCTCAATCTTGTAACTCTTGGGATTAATCCCTTGAGGGACGTCTTCAATGAGAAAGATTCGAATGCGTTGGGCAAAGGAAGCATCTTGGCAAATCTGATCTGCTACTCGCTGGGCTTCTGTATCAGACTGGTCAATCAACCAGTAGAATTCTACTGCTTCTGTTTGCTGGAGATTGGCCAGCAAATCATTCGCTAAACGAGGATCCCCAGAGAGGATGGGTTGGACCACTGTAAAAAGCTCTTCTGGGAAGTCTGCAATATGAGACTGGCCTTTTTTATAATAAATGAAGGACAGTAACCAACGGATGAGAAATAAGAGAAGATAAGCAACGCCTAAAAATATAAATAAAAATTTCATCTAGTAAGTCCCTTTCGTAAATACCGTGCAAGGAGACGAATGATCCATCTTTGGGGAAGCAGACGACCTAGCAAAACGAGCAAGCGATAGCGAAGGCCGATAACAGCATAGGAAGTATCTCTTTCTATGAATCGAATCAACTGCTGAGCGACTTTCTCAGGCTTCATCTGCAAGCGACCGCCACCCAATGCTTCTACTAGTTTGGGAGGAAGAATAGCTGTTTGGACTGGTCCAAGAATATAGAGACCTAGCTGAATCGGTGAATCTGATTGCTTCAGTTCCTCCTGGAGAGCAAGAGTGTAGGTCTGCAAGGCAGCCTTACTGGCACTGTAGGCTGCTAAATAGGGATGAGGAAAAAGAGCAGCCAGAGATGACAGCTGGACCAAGTGGATCTTCTGATTCTTCTTCACCACCTGCTTGATTAGTTGGACTGGAGCATGGTAGTTGACTTGCCAGAGGTCTTGCTCACTAGCTGATTCAAGGTCACATCCTATGGAAAAATAGGCTAGTCCCGCACAATTGACAAGAAGATCTGCATCTAGGTTCTCTACAAAAGCTTCTAGGGCTACTTGATCTAGCATATCTAACGTTAGGATTGACAGTTGCGCCTTGCTCCCAGTTAGTTCCTTTTGAACTTGGGAGAGTTTGTCGGCATCGCGACCCACTAAGACCAGATGCTCCAGACTTCTTGCCAGTTCTTTCGCTAGCTGCCGGCCAATCCCTCCTGTAGCTCCTAAAATGATTGCTTTTTTTATAGTATCTTCTATCTTCATAGCTCTAGTGTACCAAATTTCGATTAGATAGAAAACTCCTACTTCTATTCTTCCACCTTAAGGTACAATCCATACCTTTAAACAATGAGAATGTCACTTTAAATCATTGAAGTAAGGATTGAAATAGTTTATAATAGCTTGAATACAAAATAATTGAGGGGTTTTTATGAAATTCTATTCCTACGACTATGTACTGAGTCAGATTAGCCAGCAAAATTGGGTCATGGTGATCATGTCCATTCTCTTAGTGTTGGTAACGGCTTTTTTCGCATTTAAGGCATATAAGGATAAACGTGGAAGTAAGTTCCGTGAATTGTCTATTATTTCTGTCTTAATCTTAGTAGCCGTTGTTTTGATTGGCATTTCAAATTTTCAAAACAATCAGTCTAATGACAATCAATTCCGCTCTTCCCTACACTTCATCGAGATTGTATCAAAAGAGTTAGGTGTTGATAAAAAAGACATTTATGTCAATACTTCAGCTACTACTGATGGAGCTATTATCAAGGTAGACAAGCAATTCTATCGTGCGATTAGCGGAACAGACCCAGATAGCTATTTACTTGAAAAAATGGACTTATATAAAACAGATGTAGAACTGGTGGAGGTTGAAAAATGATAAGCTTTTTTGCTACAATTGCAATTAAATTGGCCTTGGGGCTTCTTTCTCTTGTTTTTGTTATTAACGTAACAGGAAAAGGAAATTTAGCGCCAAGTTCTGCAGTAGACCAAATACAGAACTTTGTTCTCGGGGGTATTATCGGCGGGGTCATCTACAATAGCTCGATTACCATCCTTCAATATGTCGTCATCCTCATCATCTGGACGATTTTGATTCTGTCACTCAAATGTCTTAATACCAATGTTTACTTCATCAAACATCTGATTGATGGAAAACCAACTATTATCATAAAAAACGGAAAATTAGATCCAGAAGCTTGTCGCTCAAAAGGCCTTTCTGCTTCTGACGTCGCTCTTAAGTTGCGCTCTCAAGGGGTCTTCCAATTGAAAGAAGTCAAAAGAGCCGTCATCGAACAAAATGGCCAACTCATAATCGTTCGAATGGGAGATGAAAATCCCAAATACCCAATCATTACAGATGGTGTAGTCCAAGTAGAAATCTTAGAGTACATCGGTAAAACTGAAGAATGGCTTATGGCCGAACTGAATAAAAAAGGATTTGAAAATGTCGATGACATCTTTATCGCTGAGTACGACAAGGGTGAGATTAATGTCGTGACTTATTAAAGTTGGAAATCAGCTATTCGATAAAATAGACAAGTAAAAGGTCGTTACGAACTGTAACGACCTTTTTTCTATCTTTTAATAGTACTCCCCTTGGCGGTAGTTCCAAGAGTTGAAATGATCAGATAAGTGCATCATGATCTTGTCGATATCCAATCCCTTACGGATCACGACTGGGCAAGTATTGACAGAACGGCTACCTGCTCCTTGTTCTGGGATGAGTTTTCCTTCTGCATCAACCATAGAAACCATCACTCCTTGTTCATAGCGAGTTTCAATAGTCTTGTCTGGTTGGATAGAGGCTACATAATCATCGGCTTCGATGACCAAATCCACGGCACCTTCGATTCGCTCTCCGATTCCCTCGACTTTCCCACGATTTCCTTTACCAGATGGGTTAGCTGAAGAGGCATAAACCATTTTGCCTTCTTTTTCCCACATTTCTTTGGCGATTTGCTCACCAGCTTTACCGAATTTGATGACAAAACAGCTGGTTCCACGAACATCTGTCATGAGTTCTTCACGTCCATCGCCGAAGGCTTGTAATTTGGCATAGGCATCTTCACGCCAAGGAAGGATACAACCAAGCAAGATATCTTCATCCCAATGTTTTTGGTAGAAGGCTTCGATTTCAGGATTCAATTGCGCAAGGGCCCGGAGTTCATCCATGCTTCCACAAAGAACGACACCTGGTTTGTTGCGGTTGCGTTCTTTAGCTTCGAACTTCCGTTCCAAGCCGGCCTTGTCACTGGTCATAATAATGTAACCGACTTTTGTAGGGCAGACGATACAACCTCCCTCTCCTTTCAAAATGTCAAATCCTTCTTGTGAAAGTGTTCCGTCCCATTGAATGTGTTTTGTCATAAATTTCGTCCTCTTCTATTCTTTTTTTCTATTCTATCAGATTTCCTGAAAATCTACAATATATTTTCTGAATATTCTTAATTAACTATACAATTTTATTGCCAATAAGCTGGCCGTTGCTTTTCATAAGCGGCAATCAAGTCCTCATATTGAAGTGTAATACCAATGTCATCTAGACCATTGAGCAGTTTGTGCTTCCAATCACCATCGATCTCAAATCGAAACTCTCCAACTGGCGAGATAATCTTTTGTTCTTCCAAATCCACCGTCACTGGGTCTGTCGGCTTCAAGCTGGCTAGTTTTTGTCGAACCTCTAAGGGCTGAACAATCGGAAGCATCCCATTATTGAGTTCATTATTGTAATGAATATCTCCGAAGGATCCGGCGATGACGACTTTAAAGCCATAATCAGCCAAGGCCCAGGCTGCATGTTCCCGAGAGGAACCTGCCCCAAAATTGTCACCAGTGATCAAAATGGTTGCCTTGCGGTATTCCGGCTTATTAAAGATAAATGTTGGATCCTCGGTATACTGATCGTCCAAATAGCGCCAAGCATACATGAGGTATTTGCCAAAGCCTTTTTTATCAATCAGCTTTAAGAATTGCTTGGGGAGGATTTGGTCGGTATCGATATTATCGTTCATTAAGGGAACGGTTGTCCCCGTATAAATGGTAAATTTCTCCATGATTCCTCCTTTATTGAACTTCAGGCATTTGGCGCACATCGACAAAGTGACCGGCTATTGCTGCTGCAGCTGCCATAGCTGGGCTACAGAGATGGGTCTTAGCCCCAAACCCTTGGCGGTCTTCAAAATTTCGATTGCTGGTAGAGGCACAATGGACGCCATCTGGAACCTTATCTGGATTCATTCCTAGACACATAGAGCAACCTGGATCACGCCATTCAAAGCCTGCATCCATAAAGATCTTGTCCAAGCCTAACTTTTCAGCAGCCTGCTTAACCGGACGAGAACCAGGTACGACAATGGCTGTTAAGTTGGGCGCAATCTTTTTGCCTTTCACAAACTTGGCTGCCAACTCCAAATCGCTGAGACGCGCGTTGGTACAAGATCCGATAAAGATATAGCCTAATTCAATGTCTGCTGGTTTTTGGCCAGGTTCTAGATCCATATAATGATAGGCCCGCTCATCATTCATGTCACGAATCTCTGGAAAGGAAGTTTCAAAGTCCACTCCCATGGAAGGATTGGTCCCCCAAGTCACCATCGGAGCTAAGTCAGATACATCCATACGGATGACCTTGTCATATACGGCATCGTCATCACTGACCAAGGTCTTCCAGTCCGCTACTGCAGCTTCAAAATCTTGTGGCACACATTCACGACCTTCTAGGTAATCAAAGGTCTTTTGGTCTGGATTCATGATTCCCATCTTAGATCCAAATTCAATGGACATATTGCAGATGGTCATCCGCTCTTCCATGGTCAAGCGATCAATCGCTTCGCCCCGATACTCTACGACATAGCCAACGCCGCAGGCAACACCGTAACGCGCTATCAAAGCTAGGATGTAATCCTTTGAATAGATCCCTTTTTGCGGGGTTCCGGTGAATTCGACCAACATCTTCTTGGGTTTGACCTGCCAGATGGTCTGGGTGGCAAAGACATGCTCTACCTCACTGGTTCCAATTCCAAAGGCAATTGCACCGAAAGCGCCATGGGTTGCGGTATGGCTGTCTCCACAGACAATGAACTTTCCAGGCTGAGTTCGTCCAGTTTCAGGGCCCACCATATGAACGATTCCTTGTTTTTCTGAACCGTGAGCCGCATGATCAATTCCAAAATCTTTAACGTTTTCAGCTAATTTATCAATCTGAGCCTTGGAAATCACATCCCGGATATCATAAATGTTAACCGTTGGGACATTGTGGTCAAAGGTTCCAAAGGTTAAATCTGGCCGTCGAACCTTGCGTCCTGCATCCCGTAATCCCTGAAAGGCTTGGGGACTGGTGACCTCGTGGATATAGTGTTGGTCCACATACATGAGTTGGGGCTGGCCTTGCTCACCGGTCACTACATGCCGTTCCCAGATTTTATCAAAAATTGATTTTCCTGCCATCCTTACCTCCATAAAGCGTAGAGTGTGTATAGGGTGAGAAGCGTTCCTAAGAGCCAGGTAACTTTAAAATACCATTTCTGTGTTTTGTGATGAAAGAGGAGCCCTCCAGTCCAAGCCCCTAGCCCCCCAACTGCAAAAGCATAAAAGAGCAAGGTCTTTTCTGGTATCCGCCAGTCATTTCGTTTAGCCTTTTCCTTATCAACTCCGTAGAGGATCCCTACGAAGAGATTCCATAGAAGGATCAAGCCCGTAATCATTCCTTTTACACTCATAATCGTTTTATAATTTCTTCTGTCATTTCTTTTGTCGAAGCTCTGCCTCCTAGGTCTCTAGTAAAGATCCCTGCAGCAAGAGTCGCCTCTACGGCTTCTTCAATTCGTCTAGCGTCTTCTTCTCGATCAAAACTTTCTCGCATCATCATGGCAACAGAGAGGATCATCGAGACTGGATTCGCCACGCCCTGACCCGCAATATCTGGAGCTGATCCATGAATAGGCTCATACATACTTGGCCCTGACTCCGAATGACTAGCCGATGGCATGACGCCAAGAGTTCCAGATAAGACACTGGACTCATCAGAAAGAATATCTCCGAAAAGGTTTTCCGTCACGATGACATCAAAGCGTGACGGATTAGTAATCATGAGCATGGCTGCTGAGTCTACCAACTGGTGCTCCAAGGTCACATCCGGGAAGTCTTGAGCCACTCGATCTGCAACTCTTCTCCATAGTTTAGAGGTTGCGAGGACATTTTGCTTATCAATGCTAGTGACTTTCTTACGGCGTCCACGCGCAATCTCAAAAGCCTTACGTACGATACGCTCCACTTCTTCAAGAGAGTAGTCATTGATATCCCGTGCTTGATCTTCTTCTAAGATATGATCTCCAAAGTAAATCCCGCCTGTAAGCTCACGAACCACTACGAAATCCACACCTTGAATGCGATCCTCCTTCAAAGGTGACAAGTGCTTGAGGGCATCATAAATTTTAACCGGACGTATGTTAGCATAGAGGTTGAGCTCCTTACGAAGGGCCAACAAACCTTGTTCCGGACGAATCGGTGCTTGGTCATACTGGGGACTTCCGATAGCTGCTAAGAGAATAGCATCAGCTTCCTTGCTAGCTTCTAGAGTAGAAGCTGGTAGAGGATGACCAGCCGCATCAATCCCAGCTCCACCAAATGGATGCGCTTGGACTGAATAGTCAAAATTTGTTTTTTTTGCCACTGCTTTCAGTACGGACAGGCCAGCCTCCATAATCTCTGGTCCTATTCCGTCTCCTGCAAGGGCGACAATTTTCTTCGTCATAGTGTTCTCCTTTAGGCATCGGGCAGATCACGATAGGATACAATGTGGCCAATCTCTCCAGCATTCTCTTTTTGCACCAAGGTATTAGCATTGATATAGGCAATTGCTGAGGCCTTCAATACGTCAAAGTCTAAACCAGAAGCGTTAAAGATGGTATCTGTCGCTTCATTCTCAACAGTAACCAGCACACGCGCTTGGGCATCAATCCCATCTGTCACCGCATCAATGCTGTAAGAGGTCAGACGAACTTCTTGGTGGAAGAATTGATCAATAGCGTTAAAGATTGCTTCCACTGAACCTTGACCTTTGGCAAGATATTCAAGAACTTCACCATCTTCATTTTTCAGGCTGACTGTTGCAGTGATGCTTTCATCTTCGTTCGTTGTGAGGCGAAGATCATCAAAATGGAAGCCTTCTGGATTTTCCACTGCTGTACCGGCAACAAGGGCGCGGATATCAGCGTCTGTGATCTCGTGTTTCTTATCTGCCAGAGATTTGAATTTCGCAAACAATGGCTGGATGTCTTCTTCTGTGAATTCCAATCCCAACTCATGCAGTTTTTCGACAAAGGCGTGCCGCCCTGACAATTTCCCAAGAGGAAGGCTATTGCTCTTGACACCCACCAACTCAGGCGTGATGATTTCATAGGTAAGAGGATTTTTAAGAACGCCGTCTTGGTGAATCCCAGACTCGTGTGAGAAGGCATTGCCACCAACAACTGCCTTGTTTTTAGGAATTGGAATACCAGAGTAACGAGAGACCAACTCAGAAGTGTTGATGGTTTCATTGAGCACAATCGGACTGTCAACCTGGTAATAGTCTTCCCGGATATTGAGGGCAACCGCCACTTCTTCAAGCGCAGCATTTCCAGCCCGTTCACCGATTCCATTGATGGTTCCTTCGACACGACCAGCTCCATTCTTGACAGCGGCGAGGCTATTAGCAACTGCCATCCCTAGATCATCATGGCAATGAGGAGAATAGATGATCTCGCGGTCTGTTTTGACATGGTCAATCAAGTATTTGAAAATCGCGCCATATTCTGCTGGTGTCGTGAAGCCGACCGTATCAGGAATATTGATATAGCTAGCCCCTGCATCGACTGCAGTTTGAACGACTTGCAAGAGGAAATCCAATTCCGTCCGAGTCGCATCTTCCGGTGAGAACTCCACAATCTCAAACTTAGAACGTGCGTAAGAGACGTGCTCTTTGATAGCCTCAAGAATTTCTTCCTTGGTCTTGTTGAGTTTAAACTCCCGGTGAATCGGACTGGTTGCGATAAAGACGTGAACTTGCGGATACTTAGCATCTTTCAAGGCTTCATAACAAGCATCAATATCGGATTTGACCGAGCGAGCCAAACCCGTCACAGCAGTCTTGGTCAAGGTCTTTGCAATTTCCTGCACAGCTGTGAAAGAATCGGGACTGGCTGCTGGAAAACCTGCTTCGATAGCAGAAATGCCCCACTTCTCCAATTGCTTGGCAATGGCAATCTTTTCTTTGATGGAGAAATTGACTCCAGGAGTCTGTTCGCCATCCCGAAGACTGGTATCTAAAAATTCAACTTTACGCATAGGGTCTCCTCTTTTCTAAACATAGTGAATAAAATAAAAACATCTCGCCAGTTACCTAAGCGAGATGTTTTGTTACTCCCGCTTGGTAAGCCAAACAGGACTAATGCTTTTGCACTAGCCCGAATACCTCAACAACAAAGCAAATTGAATAAACTTAGCTGTTTTCATGTTTGACTTTTCTCCTTTGTCTGATGTCTTGTTTAGTATTTTAGCACAGGGAAAATTGAATGTCAAGAATTTTCTATAATATTCTGAATTTTTTGAATAGAAGCAAAATAAAGGCGAAAGCCTCTTTTTGCTTTCGCCTCTTATTCTTATTTTTTTCTGTAGAGATCAAAGATGATTTGATCATTGTATAGATCAATGGTATTTGCTTTGACATAAAAATTCATCTCATTTTTGATCTTGGCAAGCTCGATCTTTATCGTCGCCTCTTTGCTATCAATGCTTACAAAGTCAGGTAAATCCTTGTTTGTAGATAGCATCTGCATCACGGTCTTCTTAGGAAGTTTCAAGGTCCCAACTGAAAAATCCTTGAGAGTCAAGAGGATGCTCCCATCCTCTAGCTTACTCGGCTGGAAATAGATATAGAGGGGGTACTCCTTTCCTAAAAAGTTCAGTTTCCCCTCCAGTAACATCTGTTGATTGTCTGCATAAAGTTGATAATCACTCAAATGATAACTTTTCAGCATGACCTTGATGGTTTCATTAAGTTGAGCTCTTGTCGTTGTCATACTGCCAATCTTAACATCTCCTTTTTGGTTAGGAGTCTGTAGTTGACGGACATCCTCTCGAACCGTTGAGAAGCGAGTCCATACGACTAGACTGGTTGCTAATAAGAAACTGACCAAGCTAAGAAAGAGCCATTTCCAGATATTTATCGGGGTTTTCTCTCGTCTCTCCTTAAAATGAGGCCCTGTGGTTGGTGGCTTGACCTTCTTTTCACTCAAACCATTTTTTCTTAGTTGCATGTATTTTCTCCAGTACGGCTTCTTTCATAATTTCATATCCTGTATTATTGGGATGAAAACTATCCTCGTCATACAAGGCATCGTTGGTCACAGTTTCTTTTCCTAATTCGTTCTCTGTCACCCCACTCTTACCATCAATGCCCTTATAGAGAAGGTCGTTGATCGGAACAAAATAGACGCCCTGATAAGCAGAGAGGGTCTCCTCCGTTCTTTGGTTCCATTGATCCACAAGCGTCTGCAATTCCGTTAAATCGGGGAAGTTGAGATACAAGGGATTATAGATCCCCACTACGTAAATAGGCAAATCAGGATTGTCTTTGCGGGCCAATTCGATGATCTGTTTAAGATTTTTCACGTAAGTCTTAGACGGCTTATCAAAGCGATCCAGATCTAAGTTGCTGGTATCCTCAAGAATGGCCTTTCGCAGATCATTGCCCCCGACAGTGATGGTCAGTAACTGAGCCTGCTTCAAATCCTTTCGAATCTCCTTTTTCTCCTGCATACGTGTCAAAATTTGACTGCTGGTATTGCCAGCTACACCATAGTTAATCGCTTTGAATTCAAGACCTGTTTCATTGGTCAAACTCTGAGCAAGAAGAGGAACAAAGCCTCCTTGATTGGTGCTATCTCCTACGCCTTTCGTCAAAGAATCCCCAATCGCTACATAGGTGACTGTCTTTTTTGGGGCGCTTGCTGATGGTTTGGTCATCACTGGTTCTGCCGAAGGAAGGAGCCAATTGACCAGAAAAAAGCAGACCAGAAAAGTGACCAAACAATACAAGATCATTTCTAGTATTTTTCTACTATTCATATACTCCTCATTCGTCCAGCCTTTAATTTAGATTTCTTGATTGTCTTTTAGTTCCGTTCAGGCTTGGTAGACAATGTTCCCCTGGCAGATGGTATAAGCTACCTGTCCCTTGAGGGATTCTCCAACAAATGGGGAATTGGCTGCCTTAGAGGCAAAATGATCAGATACCAAACGGTCAGCCTCTGGGTCAAAGATCACAATATCTGCTGGTCCACCAACTTCTAAATAGCCTGCTTCAAAGTGATAGAGTTTTGCAGGATTATAAGTCATTTTTTCTAAGAGCTCCATTAAACTAAGCTCTCCAGCGTGAACCAAATAGGTCAAACCAAGCGATAGAGAGGTTTCTAATCCTGTCATGCCGGAAGGAGCTTTGGTGATATCGGCCACGTTCTTTTCATCCGCATGATGAGGCGCGTGGTCCGTTGCAATCACAGAAATAACTCCTGACTTCAAGCCTTCGATCACTGCACGGCGATCCTCTTCCCGACGAAGGGGAGGATTCATCTTGGCATTGCTTCCCTTAGACAGCAAAAGATCTTCTGTCTTAGAGAAATGCTGAGGAGCTACTTCTGCTGTGACTGGAGCGCCGATTGCTTGAGCAAACTCAACTACCTTCACACTCTCAGCTTTAGAAAGGTGCTGGATGTGGAGGTGACCACCTGTCGCATGAGCAATCATGGCATCACGCGCTGCCATAGAGTATTCAGCTACACCTGTCGCTCCACAAACCTTGAAGTGTTCTCGGGCAATGTGCTCATTGAGTCCCAGAATGCCATTCAATTCTGGATCTTCTTCATGCAGACTAATAAAGATACCTAGACGCTTGGCTTCTTCCAAAGCTTGACGCACTACTTTGGTACTTTGCAAAGGTATCCCATCATCAGAGAAACCGACAGCCCCAGCTTGTAACAAGCCTTCAAAGTCGGTCAAATGTTGGCCATCAAAGTTCTTGGTAACCGTCGCAACTGTCTTGACATGAATGGCTTCCTTGGCAGCAGAATCCAAGACTTCATTTAAGGTCTCGACATCCGAAATAGTTTGAGTGGTATTGGCCATCATGACAACTGTCGTAAAACCACCCGCTGCGGCTGCCAGAGCTCCGGTGTGAATATCTTCCTTGTGGGTCTGACCAGGTTCACGGAAGTGAACATGAATGTCCACTAAACCTGGCGCTACCACCTTGCCACTTGCATCAATGACTTGGGCTTGCTCGTAAGAAAGAGATGGGCCTATTTCAACAATTTTACCCTGATCTACCAAGAGATCACACACTTGATCCAAACCAGTTTTTGGATCCATGACACGACCATTTTTAATGACTAACATCTTCTACTCCTTTATTCATAGAAATCGACATGGGTCTCTAGTAAGCGATCCCCATCATAGCGAAACATTGCTGAAAAGAAGGGTCTATCTTCCAAGAGCCACTCGACAAAGGTGTGGTCCCCTTCCCAAGTAGGTTTTGAGAGGACTTGATCATAAGGCACCCACTCCAATGTCCCTTCGTTACACTCGATGAGCTCTCCTTCAAAATCGGTCACCTTAAAGACATAGGTGTACCAGTCCAGATCTGGAGTAAATTCAGGGAAGGTGATAATCCCTTTTAAAACTGGTTTAGCTTTCAGGCCCGTCTCTTCAAGGATTTCCCTAGCAGCACACTCTTGAGGAGTTTCTCCGCGTTCTAATTTTCCACCAACTCCAATCCATTTGCCTTCATGGACATCATTGGGCTTTTTATTGCGATGCAACATGAGAAATTCTTTCCCATTGTCGATATAACAAATCGTTGCTAATTGTGGCATTTCTTTCTCCTATCTTAACCAATCAATCGGCTCGCGTCCTGCATCTTCCAAAAATTGATTGGTTTTTGAAAAGGGCTGGGAACCAAAGAATCCTCGGTAGGCCGATAAGGGACTTGGATGAGCTGATTCAAGGACCAAATGTCGATCGTGGGTAATCAGAGGCTTTTTCTTACGAGCGTAAGATCCCCAGAGGATAAAGACTACTGGCTCCTCCAACTCATTGACCACCTTGATCACAGCATCTGTAAACGGCTCCCAAATTTTTCCAGCATGGCCATTGGCCTGCCCAGCAGGCACCGTCAAGCAGGCATTGAGCAAGAGCACCCCTTGTTCAGCCCAAGTAGTCAGATCATGCGACCGCTTCTCACCAATGTCTGAGCGCAATTCTTTAAGAATATTTTGCAAAGAAGGCGGTGCTGGTACATAATCTGGGACAGAAAAACTTAAGCCTTGTGCTTGATCCGGTCCATGGTAGGGATCTTGGCCTAAGATCAAGACCTTGACCTGATCCATCTCCGTTGTCTGCAAGGCCTTAAAGACCTTATCACGCGGTGGATAGACCACTCCTTGGCTATAGACCTCATTCATAAAGTCATTGATCTGATGAAAATACCCTTCCGGAAGATGGGATTTGATGGCTTCGTGCCAGGGGGAATGTTGCATGGAAACTCTCCGCTATCCAATAAATTCTTACCTTTCATTATACCACATTTGACAGAGATCCACTGGATAAAAAAGAGGCTGGACAAGTTTATCCAACCTCTGTTTCTGCCTATTCATAAAGCGAGAGCTTTTAGGTGTTTTCTTTCTTGGGATATCCTGCTAGACCAATCGAAGCCACTAGCAAAATTTGCGGTAAGAATTGGATGAGGTAGCGAGTCTTCCCACCTTCAAAGATGGTTAAGAAGAGCAAACCACCAAAAACCGCTAAGGAAAGGAAGTTAAAGTCATCCGTATCTCGACGCTTGAGATAAGCCCCAAGCAAGCCAGCCGACAGGACGATCCAGATTAACTGCTTGATAAATTCATAATACTTGTACTGTGGCCGATCCGTGCTGAGGAAATAGGTTCGCACCCATTTAGCAAATCCATTATTTTTTGTGCGTTTTGCATAGAGTGGATTGATATAAGGCGTCTTCTCATACTCTACATCTCGATACAGCCAACCCAGGGTGCCTTCTGCTACCGTCAAGGATTGCTTGTAATAGATGTGCCCAATCAAACCGAAAGGTCCATATTCCTTGAGACGGCGCTTGATTTCTTTAATGACATTTTCCTTCTTAAACAGACCATTGTTGTAGTCTGAGCGCTTGTCCTCATCGATATAAGCCAGCAAGCCCTCTTTCATATCTTCTTGGTTATGCCCCATATCCGTCAAGCCCAGATTGATAAACAAGAGTGGTCCTTTGGCCAGCCCTTCTTCTTTCAGAATCGGCACGACCCTTTGATGATTGACCGCTGTATTCAACCCTGCAAAGACAAATCCCGTCGTCATCACGGTCACCGTAGCAATCTTGCCAAAGACCTTCCAGTTTCCTCTAAAGAAGAGTACAGCCCAAAAGGCAATCATGACAATAATAGTCGTTGGACGGATCAACATAGTTACGCCAGATAAAATCCCTAAACCAAACATCTTCTTCCAGGAGATCCCTGCTTGGTTTTCCTTCAAGAGATCCAAGGACCACCATAATTGCAGAGCAATTAAAGGAAGTGGCGGAATGTCCGTATACATGGAATAGAAATAAGGCGAGTAACAGATCAAGCTCACATAAAAGAGATAGACTAGATCAGCCGTTTTTTGATTGAAATGCTTCTGTGACAGTTTGTACAAGAGGACGGCACCCAAATTGACATAGAGCATATTGAGAACCTGCATAACCCACAGACCACTAGAGCCAAACAACACATAGAAAAACTTTTCATAGAGAAAGAGCGGAATGTTATTCGGATTGCGGCTGAGATAGTTGGTGATGGAAGATTGCTTCAGAAGCTCAAAAGCCCCCTTAAAAACCACCGCAGCATCCCGACGGATCAAAAGTTCCGCACAAACCATGACAATCAGCTGAAAGACGATTGCACCAAGCAAGAAGCCTTTTTTGTGCTGGGTCAACCAAGCAAGGGCTCTTTTGACCCCATCGCGTTTCAACCAGCCTAGCAGAAATAGCAATCCAGCACCTAAAATGGCTAGCCATGAAATCTCTCTCAGATAGGTCACACTGATCAAGAACCAGTGGACCATCACTAGCAACATGATACCATGAAGCATCCCAAATAGAATACGTTTACTTTTCGATAACATAAATCCATTATATCAAAAAAACAGCATTTCTGCTGTTTGTGACTGGTACGAAATCATTTAGGCCGAGGAATGATCTTCACTATTTGCAATCTTCCTTGAAATCAAGCTTGACTTCTCGCAACTCTGTGAATGCAAGTCCTCTGTAAAATAGGATCACAATTAGAAATAAATTCAATGCCAAAAACAAGCCAAAATGTTGTTCCTGTCATTTGCATTTTTATACCCTTCCACATAGACTAGCGACTTCCAAATTCCCTAAAAAGAGTTCTTACTCTTCTCTTTTCAACCAATTTTCACGCTGTGCTTCTTCTGCTAAATCTTTTGCTTTATCGATATCCAATGAATTTGAATTCGACGGGGTGTTGGATTCGATATCTTCTTCCAATTCTTGTAAGATTTGAACATCTTTAGGGGTCAAATTCGAAACTGTAGGGTCTGCTTTAGGCAGAGGACGATAGAACATAAAGAAACCTACAATGACAATCAGAAGAGCGGCAACCGATATGAGAAACCCTTTCTGGAAATCTTCAACAGGTATTTTAGTACCTTTCGTGGACAAGTCCTTCCACTCTGGGTGTTGCTCCTCAGCCTCTTTTTTAGCATTAAAAGCAGGTGTGATCAAAACTCGATTCATCAAGGTGATTGCTCCCAGGGACATCAGCAAAAACGGAATATGGCGTGATTGACTGATGATCACTAAACTTCCACCTGTAATAGCAATCAAGCTGATGAGGATATTAACGGTAAACCAAACTCTCGCCTGCTTTTTCATTTCCAAATACTCTTCTTTTGTCATGTGCTTCTCCCTTAAGATCGCTTATATCGTAAAACAATTACCATAATCATACAGGATTATTCTATGTATTTCAAGTTAGCTAACAACTAGTGAAAAGAGGATAAAAAAGAAGCGCAAGAAACGCTTCTGTACGATTAGTTATTTTGCCAAGTTTCTTGGTTTTCCTTGAAACGGCGCAACATTTCCAAACCTTCAGAGGTAATATAACCTTGTTCTTCTGCCAAATGAATCAGTTCTGTGTAGTTAGACAAGGTTTCGAGTTGAACGCCAGCTTCTGCAAATTTCTTATCGGCTTTTTCCAATTGGTAGGTGAAGATAGCCACCACACCAAGGACATCTGCTCCTTCACGTTTCGCAGCTGCGACAGCATCCAAAACTGAACCGCCTGTAGAAATCAAATCTTCCACCACTACCATCTTTTGACCTTGTGGTACACGGCCTTCGATTTGGTTCCCAGCACCATGATCTTTTGGTTTGCTACGGATGTAGGCAAAAGGCAGATTCATCTTATCAGCGATAATGGCACCGTGAGGAATCCCCGCAGTTGCTGTTCCAGCAATCACTTCTACTTCAGGGAAAGCTTCCTTAATTTTGTCCACAAATCCATTCTCAATCAAGGTACGAGTTTCAGGATAAGCGAGGGTCACACGGTTATCTGTATAAATAGGGGACTTGATCCCTGAAGCCCAAGTAAAAGGCTCTTCTGGTTTCAAATAAACGGCTTCAATTTTTAGAAGATGGCTGGCAATATCTTTAGCTAATGACATGATAACTCCTTATTTACGATTTTAATCGAATACGAATTAAATAGGAAATAATTTTAAACAATAACAGTATAGGTTGGTGAATGCGTTAGGGAAGGTCCTATCGGACTTCCCGTAGAGCTACAAAAGTTTCACTTTTAGTAGACCATATTATTCCGACGATTAGAAGAAAGAAACGATTTTTTTCTCTTAGTTAATCTAGTGAATGCGTTAGGAAAAGTCCCATCGGACTTTCCAGAGTTCCGACACTTGTTTGAAAGAAACGATAATTTTCTTTCAAACAAGTTAGTGAATAGTTTAGGGAAGGCCCCATCGGGCTCCGATTATTCCGACGATTAGAAGAAAGAAACGATATTTTTCTTTCTTCTAATCTAGTGAACTCGTTAGGGAAGATCCTATCGGACTTCCCGTAGAGCTACAAAAGTTTCACTTTTAGTAGCTCTTACGAGTTCCACTGTCTCTTAATCTCATGATAAGCATCCCATGGGTTTTCTGCTTGGATGATCGGACGTCCAACGACAATGTAGTCTGAACCGATGGCGTGGGCTTCTTGTGGGGTCATGACCCGTTTTTGGTCACCAATTTCTGCTCCCGCAGGACGGATACCTGGGGTTACACAGACAAACTCTTCTGATGTAGCCTTCTTGATCAAATCAACTTCATGGGCTGAACAAACAACTCCGTCCAAACCAGCTTCTTGTGCTTTTCGGGCATAATTAACTACTGATTCTTGGACAGTGGTTTGGATGTTTTGGCAATCACGCATGTCTTCTTCACTGGTAGAAGTCAACTGAGTCACCGCCACCAACTTGGCTCCTGGCCCAAGTGCTTTTTTAGCTTCGCGCATCATCTCTACACCGCCAGCCGCATGAACTGTCACCATATCCACACCAAAGGTGCCAAGGACAGACATTGCTGACTTAACCGTATTTGGGATGTCGTGCAATTTTAGATCCAAGAAAATACTGTGGCCACGACCTTTCAGATAGTGGACAATTTCTGGTCCAACTGCATAGAAAAATTCCATTCCTATTTTTACAAAAAGTTTTTCATCTTCTGGGAAATGTTCTAAAAAGTTTTTTACATCTTCAAAAGCTGGAAAGTCAAGGGCGATGATGGGACGTTCTTCACGCATGGGTTTCTCCTTTTAATGGGTGACATTTTTTCCACAAAAAAACCTTGCCCGAGGCAAGGTTACACGAAAATTAGGTAGTATCTACCCTGATTCACCGTCTAGACCTTAGGAGCCTCTCTGGACCACTTTAAAGGTTTTTCTACATTGTAGTACGATATTAAAGAAAAGTCAAGAAATAATCATAAAACGTTCGGATTCCATCTGTCTTTTTCATCTTTCGACTAGGAAAGATTCATAAACATGTTAAAAGATTGACGAATAAACGTTTTTCCTGTAAAATTTTTGCTATGCTGAGTAAGGGTTGTTTCAGTTGTAGCTTACTCAGTAGCCTGTTGGGGTTGTAGCCAGCAGGCATTTTTTATTTTCATGATAATCCTTATAATAGATTTTCTCGGACATGTTTTCGTAAGTTCTCAAGAGTGTCAATGCCATATCGATCCATGACCTGCGGCAGGGCTTCGATGATCGTTGGACAAGCATAAGGATCGGTGAAATTGGCAGTGCCGACACCGATCGCAGAAGCGCCAGCAATCATCATTTCAATCGCTGCTTCTGCTGAATCTACACCCCCCATTCCAATGATTGGAAGTTTCGTGGATTGGGCTACTTGGCGGATGAGTTTCAAGGCTACTGGGAAGATAGCTGGTCCTGACATACCTCCCGTACCATTGGCAATAATAGGCTTACCAGTCTTGAGGTCGAAGCGCATCCCGACCAAGGTATTGATCATGGTTAAGCCACTTGCTCCCGCATCTTCCGCAGCCTTGGCTACTTGAGTGATGTCTGCTACACTAGGGGTCAATTTAACGTAGACAAGGACTGAGGATGCTTCTACTGCAGCTTTTACCGCATCATAGGCCAACTCAGGAACCTGACCAATCAAAAGCCCGTTATTCCCATGGTCCACATTGGGACAAGAGATATTAAGCTCGATGGCCTTTACATTTGGTGCTTGAGAAATCTTCCGCGATACCGTCGCATACTCTTCGTTGGAAAATCCTGCTACGTTGGCAATAATCGGTAGATCTGGATAATGCTGGGCTAACCAAGGGAGTTTCTCTGCGAGAACGACATCGACACCTGGATTTTGGAGACCAATGGCATTGAGCATTCCTGCAGGAGTCTCTGCGACACGTGGTGTGGGATTGCCAAAACGAGCCTCAGCTGTCGTTGCCTTGATCATAATGGATCCTAATAAGTCCAAGTCATAGTATTTGGCATATTCTTGGCCAAAACCAAAACAGCCGGAGGCAGGAATAATGGGATTTTTCAAGTCTAATCCTGGTAAGGATACAGCTAATCGATTACTAGTCATACTTTCCTCCCTACATCACAATCGTACCAGTTTCAAAGACTGGACCATCTTCACACACGCGTTTATTGGCTGCTTGGCTTGCATTTTCCAGATGAACGACACAGGCATAGCAAGCTCCCATCCCACAGGCCATACGGGATTCCATTGAAATATAGGCCCGAGGGTGATCATAGAACTTGCTGTTGACGTATTTGAGCATACCAGGGGCTCCACATGAATAAACCGCATCAATATCTTCATTGAGTGTTTCCACTACAGTTGACACATTACCTTGGATCCCATAGGAACCATCGTCAGTTGTAATGGTCACTTGCCCATACTGCTTCAACTCTTCTTCAAGGATAACCGCTTCTTTAGTAGAAAATCCAAGGACAGAATGGACTTCTACTCCTTGCTCATGTAGCTGTTTAGCCACTTGGACCAAGGGAGGTACTCCAATCCCGCCACCGATAATCAAAGTACGCGCCCCTTGGCCAAGCCCCTTTAAGTCAAAGCCATTCCCTTGAGGACCCATGACACTTAGAAAACTACCAATAGGCAGCTGAGAAAAGATGGCCGTTCCGCCTCCTTCTACGCGATAGATGAGGCGACAGGTATGGCTGGCTTGATCAATCTCTGAGATAGAAATGGGACGACGAAGGAGCTTAGAGTCATCCGGTACACGGATATGGAGAAACTGCCCAGCTAGCATCTGCTCGACCATTTGCCCCTTCAAGACCATTGAAAAAATCCGTGGCGCAATTTCTTCTTGAGCGATTAACTCCATGTCTTCCATCATGATTTTTCCAAACCGTTTTTTACAGCTGTCACTGACCATTGGTTTCCTCTTCTTTCTTCCAGCAAAAAAGACCTCGCAAAAGCAAGGTCCTACAAATGATCAGCTAGACTCAGTCCGCTGATCTTTTTTTCTGTCTTTCCTTGCAGGCCTCTCTGGACCCCTTAAAGGTTAAATTTGTATCATTATATCGTGCTACTAGATGCTTGTCAAGTAGAAATCGGTGATTTAAGAAGCTTTCTTGGGATCAAAATCCTCTGGGATCGGTTTGATGTATTGCATGGCGATTCGGTTCTCAGGCTTGCGATCGACCAGGTAAAGAACCAACAAGAAGACCCATTCCAGAGGCTTCATCAGATAGTAAATGACATCCATAGCCCATTTCTTCTTGATATGTTTAGCAAAAGGATAGCCATAGCGGTCATAATTGCGACGTAAGAAGCGATGGAAACGTGGCGTCTTTTCTTCCAGTACTTGCTCAAAGGCATTGGCAATGCAGAGCTGTCGATTGACGACCACTGGATGACCATGCCGGACTCCCATCCGCTGGGGCTTGACCACCTTTTCATGGCCACCTGCTGCGACCGTACAGAGATAATGCTCATCTATGATCAGATTCTGAGGAGGAATCTTTTCCGAGAAAGTCCAATCTGCCGTATTGGTCCAGGCCTTGACCAAGCTATCAGGTCGCTGACCAAAAAGCATCAGAACCATGACCAATACAGCTAACAAGGGAAGGGCAAAGACGACCGCCAGCCAAGGCCAGTGTTTGGATTGGTGGAGGATGGTGTGAAAGCGCTGGAGAATGGGATTGTCATAGACCCTATTTGGATCAGACTCTCCCTCCCACTCCTTCATCCTGGTCCTTAAGAGACTAATGGAATAAACTAACCAGAAAACCGTGTGACAACCGATGACTTGCAACTGGATGTCAAACACCCCTAACAATACCAATCCCATCAATATCCCACTGATACAAAAGATATTTAAAAGTGGAGATAAGGAATTAGCATCTCGGTAAGAATAGATGACCAGCGCTAGTAAGGAAATCAGTGCCAAAGTAAGGATCGTCGGGAGAGCCTCCGTCCAAATCATGGTATGCTTCTGCTCATTGATAAGCTGTTTCGTCCAATCATAAGGTGTCAGATCCTTTACTAGATAGATGACGAAGGATTCGAGGATACAGCCAAAGACTCCTATCCAAAGGATGACAAAGTACTTGCGATTGTTGACCCTTCGTTTAATTTTTTCCTCTTCTTTCTCGTCATAGACACCGACCAGCTCCTTTTCCAAGGTCTGGGCCTGTATCGTAGACCATCTAGAAATAACATACAGAATCACAAAGATATTAGGAACAAAATAACTGACCCCTAGGGCATGAACAAGAATTGTAACACTGTAAACTGCAACTCCAAAAATAGCATTCCAGAAACCCAAAGATTGGATATTTCCTGGCAAACTCCCGACAATTAGAAAAGCAGACAAACTAATAAATATCAGGAAGTTGGTCATAAAGTTCATCTTTAATACACTGGCTAAAAATTTAGTCTCCAGTTCCTGGTTCCATTTTTTGTACCAGTTAGCAATTTTTTTCATAAGGCCTCCAAAGCTTATCTTTTCCATCATTCTACCAAGGTGTTAACATTCCTTCAATTCTAAACCTGATTTATAGGGAAAAATCCTTCTAGAGACTGATACCAGCTAGGATTTTCTGCGAAAAGTATGTTAAAATATAAGCATGAGAATCCAACAATTACATTACATTATCAAAATCGTCGAAACAGGCTCTATGAATGAGGCATCCAAACAACTCTTCATTACCCAGCCAAGTTTGTCTAATGCTGTGCGGGACTTGGAAAAAGAAATGGGGATTGACATCTTCATCCGTAATCCCAAAGGTATCACTCTGACCAAGGATGGGATGGAGTTCCTTTCTTATGCCCGTCAAGTCGTGGAGCAGACCCAACTCTTAGAAGAACGCTATAAAAATCCAGTAGCCAATCGGGAGCTCTTTAGCGTATCATCCCAGCACTATGCTTTCGTGGTCGAAGCCTTCGTCTCTCTCCTCAAGAAAAGTGACATGGAGAAATACGAGCTCTTCCTACGGGAGACTAGAACCTGGGAAATCATCGATGACGTCAAGAACTTCCGAAGTGAGATTGGTGTCCTCTTCCTTAATGGCTACAACCGGGATGTCCTCTCAAAAATGCTGGATGATAGCCACCTCAAGGCAACCCACCTCTTCACTGCTCAACCTCACATCTTCGTCAGCAAAACCAACCCATTGGCTAACAAAGATGTGGTCAAGCTAGAAGATCTAGAAGACTTCCCTTATCTCAGCTATGACCAAGGGACCCACAACTCCTTCTACTTCTCAGAAGAGATCCTCTCCCAAGAGTATCACAAAAAGTCTATCGTGGTCAGCGACCGTGCCACCCTCTTCAATCTCTTGATTGGTCTGGACGGCTACACCATTGCGACCGGTATCCTCAATAGCAACCTCAACGGAGACAATATCGTCTCCATCCCACTAGATATCGATGACCCAATCGAGCTAGTCTACATCCAACATGAGAAAGCTAGCCTCTCCAAGATGGGTGAGAAATTTATCGAATACTTACTTGAGGAAGTCCGATTTGATAAATAAGGACTAACCATCTACACAAGCCCAATAAAAACACCTGAAACAAGTAGCGTTCTACTTCCTTCAGGTGTTCTTTTATTGTCTTAATTTAGAAAACACTTGGCCAATCTTCCCTTCAATAACCAGGTCCGCCTGCTTGTCTTGCGGGATATTGGTTTTGTTGATGACAACCAGATTCTTCCCTTGGAAGTACTGGATCAAACTAGCTGCTGGATAGACCACAAGGGAGGTCCCTCCGATGATGAGAAGGTCAGCCTCTTGGATAGCTCGAGCTGCTTGGCTAAAGACGTCCATATCGAGGGGTTCCTCGTAAAGGGTCACATCCGGCTTGACCACCTTGCCACAGTCGAGGCAATGAGGAATAGTCCCTGCCAAAGCTAGAAAGGCCTCCAGATCATAAAAGCGCTGACAGCCCGTACAGTAATTGCGATCGGCACTACCATGGAGTTTCAAGACTTTTTTAGATCCTGCCATCTCATGGAGACTATCAATATTTTGCGTCACCACCGCCTTAAGCTTACCGGTCTCTTCAAGACGCGCAAGATAACAATGGGCTGCATTGGGCTTGGCATCGGGATAGATCAGGTATTTCTTGTAAAAGTCGAAAAAATCCTCCGGATAGCGCTCAAACATGGTATGAGAGACCAATTGTTCGGCCGTAAAATGACGACCTAAGGTGACACTATAGACGCCATCTGAGCTACGAAAGTCTGGAATATTGGACTCTGTAGAAACACCTGCCCCACCAAAAAACACAATATTCTGACTACGGTCAATCACGTCCTGCAACTCTTTTAGTTTATCCATGTCTTCCTCCTTACAAGAGTGCCTCGATCACGGCATTGGCCTGGTCGAAATAAAAAGGTTCTCGTTGATAAACAATCCCCGTCTCCTGGGCCAAGCTCACTAAGAGCTCCATAAAATGTTGAGAAGAGAAACCTGTCGTCCGGTGCAATTCTTCCTCATCAAAGGGTTTGATCAAGTGGGCCAGGGGATTGCGGACGGATTTTTCTAACTCCCGCAGTTGCTTGGCTGCATCCTTGGTGGAATCCGGCAAGTCTAATAGCAAGATCAACTCCGTCAAACTGGACGAATTGACTGCACTCTCGCTATGGAAATTCTGCAAGGCTGGATCGTCAGATGATCGGATCTTGTCAAACTTCCAATGGTCATAGCTGGACTCCTTGGAGTTGTGAATGTAGTCTGCAATATCAGGGATCTGCATTTCAATCAAGCGCATAAAGATCCGGTAAATGGCAGGACTCACCGCACGAATGAAGTCAATCATCTGATCGTTGCGGAGCTTGGCTTCTAAGTCATAAAGGTAATTGGCCAACTGTTCCTCTTCTGGGTCCTCATGCCAAAAAAGCTGAAAACCAGTCGCTTCTAGCAACTCGGTTCTCAACTTTAGGTTCATGATTGGTTGAATATTGAGCTCTCGACGCTCGGCCATTAAGTCCAATAAGGTCAAGACCAGCTCCGGAACTTCCTTCTGCTTCTTAGCAGAGCGGAGGGCCCGACCATACTGGTAGGTCTGAAGGTCGTAAAGCCACTCATCATGAAGATATTCTGTCATTAGTCTGCAATCAAGGTTTCAAGACCAACTTTCATCATATCTGTGAAAGTGTTTTGACGTTCTTCAGCTGTCGTATCTTCTTCTGGATTGACCAAGCTATCAGAAATGGTCATGATGGCAAGGGCATCAACATGGTGTTGAGCGGCAAGATAGTAGAGAGCTGCTGCTTCCATTTCTACAGCTTTCACACCCCACTTACCAAGCTCTAAGTTCTTTTCAAAGTAGTTTGAATAGAAGACATCAGAAGACAAGACATTGCCGACGTGCGTAGTCATGCCAAGGTCATTGGCAATGTGGTAGGCTTTATCTAACAAATCAAAGCTAGCGATTTGTGGGAAATCATACATAGGCCAGTCATTGCGGATAATGTTTGAGTTGGTAGCTGCTGCTTGGGCCAAGACCAATTCACGGACATGGACATCGCCATTTAAAGAACCAGCGGTACCCACACGGATCAATTTCTTCACACCGTAGTCTACGATCAACTCACGCGCATAGATAGAGATGGATGGCATCCCCATTCCAGTCCCCATGACAGATACACGATGACCCTTGTAGGTACCCGTGTAACCAAACATGTTCCGAACTTCGTTGAAGCAAACAGCGTCTTCTAAAAAGTTCTCAGCGATAAATTTCGCACGAAGAGGATCTCCAGGAAGGAGAATTTTATCAGCAATTTCACCCTGCTTAGCAGCAATATGGATAGACATGTTTAAGATATAAAGGGCGACAGAGAACAAAGGAAAAATAGGAAACTGACGACGCATCGTAGATGCTAGGCAGTTTATCTTTTTTGCACAGTTCTCCGCCCGTATTCAGTTCAGTGAATACGGTTAACCCTTCCTTTCTGTGTGTATTTTTTGTTTAGAAAAGCTTTCCACTTGTACTCAAATTTGAACACAGGTTTCATGCTTTCTGTTTTCATAATAGAGGGCAGGCACCAAAAAGAGGGTTATTCTTAACCCGAATGAGCCTGTTTCCTTTATGCCTACTTAAATTATACCATAAGAAGATAGGATTCATCTAGCTTGTAGGTTAAATTACCTGCATAAAAGACTACTGTATCTTATCTACTTGGAGACTCCTTTCATTTTCTCCCCATCAGACGATCCAACCTCTGGGTCAAGCCATAAGTAAGAACGGCTGTTAGTAAAAGGTAAGGCATAGCTTCTAGCCCTTGACCCGTAAAGCCGATTACTAGCCCTGTAGCAGAAAAGGGAGCATTTAGGGTCACGGTCAAAAAGCAAACAGCGCCAATCAGTAGTAGGGTAGATAGACCCTCAAATCCAAAAGCTAGAGTTATAAGTGACGCTCCTGCCATTCCCAGTGCAAAGGAAGGTGTCAGAGTCCCTCCGTAAGCTCCCGCCCAAAGAGTAAGCAAAACGACGAGTGCTTTTAGGACAAATAAGACTAATGCCGTCTTCCATGGAATGCCATTGATAACCTCCTGAGCTACCATTCGTCCATTGCCAAGAAGGTGTGGGAGTTTCTGAGCTAGGACAGCAAAAAAAGAAATGCCAGTGGAAGAGTCAGGAAAATACGCTGGTCTTTGATCCGATGAGCAGTGGTTTGCTTGGTCAAGCGCGCAAATCCATAAGCTAGGGGTGTTAAGACCAAGACTAATATCGGCATTACCCACAATACCTGTAGTGACCAAGTCGGAACCGGCATCTTGTAGAGTGCATGATCTGAAATCACCCAACCTGCTACAAAAGCAGCTAAATAGGTCGTGACCCCAGCTAGGACAAAGCGTTTAAGTGAAAATGCAATGCCTAAGGTTTCAAATATAAAAAACACACTCGTTAATGGGACTTGGTAAACCGCAGCCAATCCTGCTCCCGCCCCACAAGCGATTAGGAAAATACGATCTGTCAGAGATAGGTCAAAACCTTCCGCAAGAGGCCCTGCCAACAAGGCGCCAATCTCCCGGGGCGCTCCTTCTTTTCCAATAGGGGCCCCAGCTCCTACGGCAACGATTTGCCAGCTAGAATGGAGCAACTGTTTCCAGAAATGAAGGGTGGGACGAGCATCCTCCTCCTTCATCTGACCCTTGATGGAGAGGAGCTTCCCCTTTCGTTGCAAGAAATACCAGACTAAGGCCGAGGCAAGACCTACAATTAGTAAACTGATACCTATCCGATAAGGAGGAACTCCATCCGTCAAAAAGTTAGACTGATGCTCTGATTGACCAAAGGCCAATCCCTCCACTAATTCTAAAAGGAAATGAAGAAAAATACCCGCTAAACCCGAAACAAGCCCTAGCAGACAAGTTGCTAGGACCATTTTCATTTTATAGGGAATTGCTTGAATAGATATCACAATTCTTTCCATGTTTTTTACAATTCAGCAAGAATCGCTTTCAGCAAGCCTTTGAAGTCTCCTTTAACGCGCTCAGTGACTTCTACCACTTCTTCATGGTTGAGCTCTTCTTGGAAACCAGCCGCAAAGTTGGTAATACATGAAATCCCAAGAACCTTCAAGCCAGAGTGAGCCGCAATGATGACTTCAGGAACGGTTGACATACCTACAGCATCAGCGCCAAGTGTCTTGTACGCACGGATTTCAGCTGGAGTTTCGTAGGTAGGACCTGTCACACCAATATAAACTCCATCATCCAATTTGATGCCAAGTTTGTCAGCTACTTTGTGGGCGATTTCGCGGTAGGCTGGAGTGTAAGCTTTCGACATATCAGGGAAACGAGGACCAAAGTCATCCAAGTTTTCACCGATTAATGGGTTTTGACCTGTCATGTTGATGTGGTCAGTGATAGCCATCAAGGTACCAGGACCGAAGCCGATACCACCTGCAGCGTTGGTTACAAGAACCCCTTCACATCCTAACACTTTCATGACACGAACTGGGAAAGTCACCACTTCCAATGGGTTTCCTTCGTAGAAGTGGAAACGACCTTGAAGCGCCAATACCTTACGTCCAGCAAGATCACCATAAACCAATTTACCAGCGTGTCCGACCACTGTTGATTGACCCCAGTTTGGAATGTCAGAGTAGTCTACTACGACAGCATTTTCGATTTCTTCAGCAAGTTCACCAAGACCTGAACCAAGGATTAGACCAAACTCAGGCGCTTCTACTCCCTTGCCTTTCAAAAAAGCAGCTGTTTCATTGATTTTATCTAAAAATGTCATTGTGTTTCTCCTTTTATTTCTTAAGTAATCTACCAATTTTGTCAAAGGTGTTAGCGTTGCGAATAGTGATCTCACGATAGAAAGGCATCTTCATCAGATGTTTGTGGTAGGCGGTTTTAGCGTAGCTTGCTTCTGAGAATTTCCCCCAGAAAACAGCTAGCTTGCCAAAGTGGAGCACTTCATCCCCTAGCTTCAAAGCAAGCAACTTCTCTTCTAGGGATTCCCTATCCAAGCCCTCGGTGTAAAAGAGCACATCCTTGCGAGCCATCTCTTCTGTCCACCATTGCGGTAAGTTTGCACATTCTGCTTCATAGTCTTTTCGACTCAGCAGAGAAAAGCGTTCAATAAAGGGATAATGTGTTTCAAAGAAGGTCGACAGGCACTCTAATAACTGAGATCGAGAAAGACCTGTCGTAAAGAAGATATTGCCACTGTTGATGTAGGTTTCCACTTGTTCCAATCCCAGCTCCGTCAATTCTTGACGAAGTTGAGCCATGACCACCTTGTTTTTGCCGCCAACATTGATTCCTCTTACGAGGAGAGCAAAGCGCATCATCTTAAACCAATTTATCTAAGAAGCTTTCTCCGATCATGGCTTTCTCAACACCAAAGTTGTCCGCCACAGTAGCTGAGATATCCGCAAAGTGACCAACTGGAATCAAGCCGCTACCTTTGAAAGATGGGCTGTAAGCCAAGAATGGGATGTATTCACGAGTATGATCAGTACCAGCGTATGTTGGGTCGTTACCATGGTCAGCCGTAATCATCAAGAGATCGTCTTCTTTCATTGCAGCGATGATTTCTGGCAAGCGCTCATCGAACTCATGCAAGCAATCACGGTAACCATGTGGATCACGACGGTGACCGTAAAGAGCATCAAAGTCCACCAAGTTAGTGAATGAGAAACCATGTTTAAAGTCTTCTGATTTCATAGCTTTGATCAAGTTGTCAATACCGTGGCTGTTTGATTTGTTGTGGCCCATATCGTGGTTGATACCAGCACCGTTGAAGATATCGTTGATCTTACCAACTGCATAGGTATCGATACCAGCTTCGTTCAATTTGTCCAAAACAGTTGGAGCAAATGGTGAAACAGCCAAGTCACGACGGTTAGCCGTACGAGTGAAGTTTCCAGGCTCACCAACGTAAGGACGAGCAATGATCCGACCGAGAAGAGCTGGACGTTCCAAAGTGATGGAACGAGCATATTCGCAGATACGGTAAAGTTCATCCAAAGGAATGATGTCTTCGTGCGCTGCGATTTGAAGAACAGGGTCAGCTGATGTATAGATGATCAACTCGCCAGTTTCCATTTGGCGTGGTCCGAAGTCATCGATAACAGCTGTACCAGAATAAGGTTTGTTGGCTTCGCGGATGACCTTGCGACCTGAGAATTCTTCGATTTTTGTCAAGATTTCTTCTGGGAATCCATTCCAGAAAGTATCAAAGGGTTCTGTAATATTAAGACCCATGATTTCCCAGTGACCTGTCATGGTATCTTTTCCAAGAGAGACTTCTTCTAACTTCGTAGCGTAACCAGTTGGATTGCTCTCAGCTGGAACAGTCTTCAAGGCTTGTTCACGCGGAATATTTCCAAGACCAAGTTTTGCCATGTTTGGCACATTCAAACCAACTGCTTTTGAGATGTGTCCAAGTGTGTCAGATGCGCCGTCAGGCACACCAGCATTGACAAAGTTATTAGCATCTGGAGCTGCTCCGATCCCTACAGAATCTAGTACCACCAAGTGAATACGATTAAATTTTGACATAAACTGCCTCTTTCCTTTATTAAACTAGCTATATTATACCACTTCCCTATAAGAAGAGAGCCGTTTTAAACCCGGCCCCTCTCTAGAGAAACCCATTTTTCGATGATGACAGGGCCTTCTGGTGTCCCTACGATCACTTTTGAAATCATGTTCAAGAACAAACCGTGCTCTACAACCCCTACGGTGTGATCCAGTTCATTGGCCAGAGCTTCCGCATCCTGAATCACCTTGAGATCCAAGTCAATGATATAGTTGCCTTGGTCGGTGACAAAGCGTTGACCATCCTTTTCACGATAAGCTGGAGAATAGCCCTTCTTCTCAAAATGACGGAAAAGATTCTCTGCTCCGTATTGAACGACTTCTACTGGCAGTTTAAAGGCACCAAGCGTTTCCACTTGTTTTGACTCATCGACAATCCAGATGCAGTCTTTTGAGTTGGTTGCAACAATTTTCTCCATCAAGAGGGCACCGCCTCCACCTTTGATCCCATTCAAAGCTAGGTCTACTTCATCCGCACCATCTACAGTTAAGTCAACCACTTCTACATCGTCAATCGCTTTTAGCGGAATTCCCAAGCCTTCTGCCTGCTCATAGGTCACGCTTGAAGTCGTAACAGCTGTAATCTTCAATCCTTCTTCCTTGATGCGACGCCCCAATTCAGCCACAAAATAATAAGCAGTTGACCCTGTACCAAGACCGACAATCATGCCGTCTTTAACAAACTCAGCCGCCTTAATGCCAACCTGTTCTTTTAGGTTTACCATCTTAGACCTCCATTTCTATTCATGTTTAGTATAGCATATTGGCGGACAGATTTCACTACTTAACTGAAAACCTTTTCAACTCCTCCTTCTAAAAGCAATGTCTTGCCCCTCTTGCCAGTTTACGATAGAATAGAAGAGAATACACAGGAAAAGAGAAGATAGATGATTACTAGAGAATTTGATACCATCGCTGCTATCTCGACGCCACTCGGTGAGGGAGCAATCGGGATTGTCCGCCTAAGCGGGACAGACAGCTTTAAAATTGCACAAAAGATCTTTAAAGGAAAAGATTTAAGCAACGTGGCCAGCCACACCCTCAACTACGGCCACATCGTAGATCCAGATAAGGATGAGATTCTGGATGAAGTCATGGTCGGTGCTATGCGCTCTCCTAAGACCTTCACTCGAGAAGATATCATCGAGATCAATACCCACGGTGGGATTGCGGTGACCAACGAAATCCTGCAATTGGTGATTCGCGAAGGCGCTCGATTAGCTGAGCCTGGTGAATTTACCAAGCGGGCCTTCTTGAATGGTCGTGTCGATTTGACCCAGGCTGAGGCGGTCATGGATATTATCCGCGCCAAGACCGACAAGGCTATGAATATCGCAGTCAAACAGTTGGATGGATCCCTATCTGATCTCATCAACAACACGCGCCAAGAGATCCTCAATACTCTGGCTCAGGTCGAAGTCAACATCGACTATCCTGAGTACGACGATGTCGAGGAAGCAACCACTGAGATCATCCGCGAAAAGACCACTGAGTTTGAAGCCCTCTTGACCAACCTCCTCAAGACAGCTCGCCGTGGTAAGATTCTTCGCGAGGGGATTTCTACTGCTATCATCGGGCGACCAAATGTCGGCAAGTCTAGCCTTCTGAACAACCTCCTGCGCGAGGAAAAAGCCATCGTGACCGATATCGAAGGGACGACCCGTGACGTCATCGAGGAATACGTCAATATCAATGGTGTTCCCCTCAAGCTGGTCGATACAGCCGGTATCCGGGAGACAGAGGATATCGTCGAACGCATTGGTGTGGAACGCTCTCGGAAAGCCCTCAAAGAAGCTGATCTGGTCCTCCTGGTTCTCAATGCTAGCGAGCCTCTGACTGATCAAGACCGGCAGCTCCTTGAGATCTCACAAGACAGCAACCGCATCATTCTCCTCAACAAGGTCGATCTCCCAGAGAAGATTGAAATCGACCAACTGCCAGAAGATTACATCAAGATTTCGGTTCTGAAAAATCAAAATATCGATCAAATCGAAGACCGTATTAATGCCCTCTTCTTTGAAAATGCTGGCTTAGTAGAGCAAGATGCTACTTACCTCTCCAATGCCCGCCACATCTCTCTCATTGAGAAAGCCGTTGAAAGCCTCCAAGCAGTTAACGAAGGCCTGGCTATGGGCATGCCAGTGGACCTGCTTCAAGTCGATCTGACCCGCACTTGGGAAATTCTCGGAGAAATCACAGGAGATGCTGCACCAGACGAGCTCATCACCCAACTCTTCAGTCAATTCTGTCTTGGAAAATAACCTAAAAAAAAATCGTATGTTGCAACATACGATTTTTCTATTATTAATTTCCTTGGTCCAGACTTTGGACAGTGAGGTAGGCTTGATAAATCAAGAAGAGTCCTACTGCTGTCAAGAATGGAATGGCGAGAGGGAGTTCTGTCTCGATTTGGCCAAATGGTGAATTGCCGACAAAGTGAAGGCCAAAGCCAGAAATAAAATAGAACCAACCCGTCAGCATCAACTCCTTGCGACCTTTTGTCGCTTGAAGGATCAAGTAGAGACCCACCATGAAGAGGGCTGTGTAGACCCAGTGTGATACGACCCCATTCATAATCCGACCTAGGATACCAGATACTGCGTATGAGAAGCCTTCTGGCATGTCTTGACGGATATAGGCAAAGTCCTCCACAATCTGGAAACCAAGACCAGATGCAATCGCTAAAAGGAAGATGGATTTGATCCTACGTACATTGAACAAGTAGAGGACAAAGAAGATCGGAATCAACTTGAAGGGTTCCTCAAAGAGTGGTCCTGCGATGGCACTCTCATACTGGTTCCAAAAATCGCTATTTGGCGCTACCGCTTGAATCATCTCATGGAAATAGGTATTGGCAAAACTAGATAACCAACCTGCGATAAAGCCCCCACCTAGGAGAGAAAAAAGAACCGGAATCCAGGACAACTTCCACTTCTTCGCGAAATGAAAGAGAGCCCAAACAGCAGGAATCGCGTATACTAGAAGCAAGAGGACAGAGATACCAATGATCCCATACTGGGATCCAGTCATCCAACCAGCTGTGATAGACTGCGTCTCATAGGCCAGACCAATCGAGAGCAAGAATAAAAATAGAAACAAAATCGATTTGCGTTTCATAAAAAACCTTTCTTTAAAACAATTAAAAAGGCTGGAAATCCAGTCTTTTTGTCTATATGGATATTGTAACAATAAAAGCTTAAAAAAACAATAAATGGCTACGGGGAATAGAGAATGCTGAGTACTCAAATTATTGAAGGTATTTGGGTCCATTCAAAACAACAGAGTTCTATAACTAGGAAACATTAATCCTATCACTCCACACATCCCACGTAGATAAATACCCTTATGTTTTTTAATATTCATCAAAACTATATCTTATACAATTTATTTAATCTTTCTAACTCTAATACATTCATATATACTTCTACTCCAGTAACTACCCCCTTACTATAAATAATTCCACAAGTAAACACAATCCTATCCTTACTCAAAATATTTGACAATACTACAAATGATTCCAAAACATAATCCTCTATAGTAATAAAACAATTATTTTCATCTTTAAAAAACTTTATAAATCCAATATCCTTACACCTATCACGAAAATAAAACCTAAGTGATCTTAAAAAATAATCAAAAAACACATCACTCTCCATAGAAAACCCCTTCATTTTTTTAAATATTCTGTTATATCATACAAATAATAGTTTTGGGACCATTCGAAACAACACAGCTCTAAAACTAACTCAACCTCCTCAACTTCCATTCCCTCGCATTCAGTTGTACACTTACTTAAATCTTGAGAGTACAGAAACTCGACAGTACTCGTTATATTGTCTATGCGAGTTGTACAGTTACTTAAATCTTGAGAGTACAAAAACTCCGGCCTTAATTTCTTGTCCGGCTGTAAAGTTGTACAGTTACTTAAATCTTGAGAGTACAAAAACAACTCTGGAGATACGTGTAGCTTGCGTCCTGTTGTACAGTTACTTAAATCTTGAGAGTACAAAAACAGTGATGCTTCAAAGTCTCCGAAGCCTTTAGGTTGTACAGTTACTTAAATCTTGAGAGTACAAAAACGCTTTCCCATCCGCTTTCAGCTACGTTAAAGTTGTACAGTTACTTAAATCTTGAGAGTACAAAAACAGCTTGCCTTCAACCTCCGCTATACGTTAGTTGTACAGTTACTTAAATCTTGAGAGTACAAAAACCAAGTCGTTTAAGCGTCCTGAGACGCTTTCGTTGTACAGTTACTTAAATCTTGAGAGTACAAAAACACATTCCAGTCTTTAATATCGCAGTAGCTTGTTGTACAGTTACTTAAATCTTGAGAGTACAAAAACAAAGGTTCGAAACGTGGTGAGAAACAACGTGTTGTACAGTTACTTAAATCTTGAGAGTACAAAAACAGTAAGAGAAGTTCAATTTGATAATTTATGAGTTGTACAGTTACTTAAATCTTGAGAGTACAAAAACAGATATCGGCTGGACAGTACGTCAGTGTTGGTTGTACAGTTACTTAAATCTTGAGAGTACAAAAACAGCGGGCCTATCCCAGACATGGACGATATGTTGTACAGTTACTTAAATCTTGAGAGTACAAAAACTTATCAACAAAGACACCATCGTCCAGGTTCGTTGTACAGTTACTTAAATCTTGAGAGTACAAAAACTCCAGACCATGGATACTATCATAAAGACCCGTTGTACAGTTACTTAAATCTTGAGAGTACAAAAACAATCGCATCAATTCATTCTTTGCCCTTTCGGTTGTACAGTTACTTAAATCTTGAGAGTACAAAAACAGATTTATAATTCTGCCAAAAATACCCTCTGTTGTACAGTTACTTAAATCTTGAGAGTACAAAAACAGCTTGTAGGCCTTAGCAAGTTCAAGCATAGTTGTACAGTTACTTAAATCTTGAGAGTACAAAAACCTTGTGTGATTTTCATTCATCTTTCCTCATGTTGTACAGTTACTTAAATCTTGAGAGTACAAAAACTATATCAACACACGGTCACCGATAAATTCAGTTGTACAGTTACTTAAATCTTGAGAGTACAAAAACAATTCCAATAATCGGAAGCTGTCCGCTACGGTTGTACAGTTACTTAAATCTTGAGAGTACAAAAACTGAGTGATGATCTAAAAGAATTGATTTTTAGTTGTACAGTTACTTAAATCTTGAGAGTACAAAAACAAAGGCTGGTCGTCTCCTACAGTCGCAAGGGTTGTACAGTTACTTAAATCTTGAGAGTACAAAAACACAGGTTCTAAACTGGGAAATATGACAAAGTTGTACAGTTACTTAAATCTTGAGAGTACAAAAACCTCAAATTCGTCAATTTTGATTTTTGTCCTCTCAAAAACCATTATAAAGTCTTAGACATAACTCGTCAATACTATTCTTCTAAATACTTCAATAACATTGGGTTGACTGGTTCAATATGGAATTTTATTTTCATTTCATACTGGTACAAATTGTTTAATATTCTCAATGCTACTTGATCCTCAATTGATAAGCTCATATGAAGAATATCAGAACTAAATAAATAAGGCCCAATCTTCCTTAAAGATGATAAAAACTCTTGTTTACTAGGTATTTGATTTATTGGATATTGATCAGTAAAACGTTCATACATAAATTCTAATGAATAAAAATGATCAATGTAATCAGAGACAATATTAATCTCCTCTAATACTTCTTTCGTGACATGAAGATAACCTTCATTTGAAGGAAATGAAATAGTGTATAACATGTTACAATAATTAGTTAATCTCTCTAATTGTTCACAACACTCAACAAATTCCTTATAAGATAAATAATCATCCATATTTCGGAGAACAAGTAATACCTTTTCAGATTGATCCGTAATCACTACTTGCAACATCGAAAGGAATAATAAAAACTTTGTCTTATTGTCAACAAATTCAAAGGATATATTTTTATCGTTCTGTCCAAAATAGGGCAGAAAATTTTTTTGGATCAATTGGTCTGCATTAAAATATTTCGCTTCTGTATGATAGTTAATACCATCTAGTTGTAGATTCAGATTCTGATTCAACAGCAAAGAAATCCTATCGAGATGATCATTGATATTTTCAATTTGCTCCATCGTCTCCACTGTATTAATCTTTTTCTTCAGATAATCATAAGCTATCGTTCCTTTTTTATACTCCATCTGCTCGATTAGATCATTAATATTCGATAGTTGGATAACCCTAAATTCTGAACGGGAAACCACCGTATCGTCTATTAAGATTTTAGGTTCATTTTGTTCGAATAGGACTAAGTCTTCTTCACTATATTTTTTTCCTCCAAAATACCATAACAGGATTTGCCAAATATAGTACTTTAATTGTTGATCTTGGCCAACAACTTGGGTAAATTGTCCAAAACTCAATGTAATATTATCCTTGTATGGATGACTAATATTCATTTTCATATAACTACCAACTTATTATCACTGACTACTTCTTCTTGTTTTGTTTTTCCACCAATGATCAAAACCATTTCAGAAAACTGTTTCTCTGTAACCGCTAGTAAACGGACATTCCCACTAGGTAAATTACTTTGGCTTAATTTTTTATAGAATTTACTAGCAAAACTGCGATTGGGACACGTTCTATAATAAACAGAAAACTGCAACATTTCAAAACCATTAGCAATTAGATCTTTCCGAAAATTACGATAGATTCTTTTTTCTTGATTCGTATCCATAGGAAGATCAAAAAAACACAATAACCTCAATGCTTCATACCTCATTTCTTCAGCTCCATTCTACACTAGAAACAATCGGACAGTAGAATTTACTCGTATCCTTATCCGAAATACATTTTAAAAAACCCTTAACATATTTATCCATTGCTACCGTAACAGAACAAGTTTCTTTTCCATAACGAATTTTAGCATTCAGTGTATCTGTTAAGGCTAAACGAAACTCGTATTTCAAATATTCTTCATCCCGTAGATTTTGATAAACCCAAACATCAATAATCTGCCTAAAAGGTTCCATTAAATCATCTACTAAATTAAATTGATTGTATTCGTTTTTATGAAAAATTCCGATTAAGGGATTTAGCCCATACCCAGCAATAATACGCGCCATCTGCGCTCTCATAATCGCATAGCCATAATTTAGACCAGCATTGATAACATCAGTTTCCTGTTGGGTAAGACGAACGAATTTCTTTCCAAATAATTCATTGAAATAAACTTTAGCAGCATGACCCTCACGATTAGTTTTGTCCCCAAATTCAATATGGTCTTTATAATCTGCTAATAACTGGATACAATCGATATTTTTCTCAAACATTGAAAGAACATCTTGCTGATTATTTATTTTGAAGTAGGTCACTATTTGCCATATTTTATCTTTTTGCTCCTGCGTCCACAACAATTGTTCCTGTAACTTTTTATAGGCTCTAAAATGGCCATTTTGTGAATGGTAAATCCCTGTCGGTAAATGCTCATTATCACAGACAATTAAGGCAATATTATACTTACTTAAGGCACTTAACAATCTTAGGGTTACAACAGTTTCACCTCCTTCTGCTACAATGATAGAAATATCGCTCAAGGGTATAATATAATCTTCGCCCATCTTCTTAATCAAAAGATTATCCAACTTTAATTGCATTTTTTCACTCTGACAAACATGTACAATTCTCCAAGTCATTATTTTTATCCTCTTTACAAAACGAAAACACCCCGCCATAAATGACAGGGTGTTGAATTCGGCATGAAGCCTTATCTTTGTAGCTTCTGCAAGATTTAAGTAACTGTGTAAGGCGTCCCTTACAGTTAATATTATAATACATTGTAAAAGCGTTTGCAACTCTTTTTTAAAAAATAATTTTTAAAATTTGAGTTTTGGTTCTTCACCCTCTTTTTTGATGAAATGTTTATTGCCTAAGACATCTGTTTTAACTTTGAAGATGGAAATATCTTTTTTATTTAGCCCTTTAATACAGCGTCCACCCTTGGCAACCGTTCCAAGAACTTTAATCAGTCTTTCATCGCCCTCAAATTTTGACATATCATAAGGCTTTAACTCAACATAATGTTTCGAAGTATCATTTCTGGAACCGTATCGGAATATTTGTGCTTCTTTAGTCAACGCATCTTTTATTAATATCAAATCATTTTTATAAAGTGTAAATTTAAATTCAGACTCCTCACTAACACCCTCATTCATCTTTATAGAATTATACTTTTCTAAAGAAATACTATATTTCCCACTACCTTTTTCAAAATTTAAATCAGAGTATTTCAATCCCATTAATTCATATTTTTCAGTTTGATGGTTGAAAAAGACATCTGTTCTCCAAGGTTTAAGTGATTGAAGTACAACTTGATTCATACTTTCATTAGGTGTTATATCAATGTGATTACCTAACTTATTATCGTAATATTTCAGGCTTTTAATTTCTGGACCATTACCTTTTCTGCTATATTTTCTGATTGGTCCATTTTCTTGTCTATATTTCTCAAAAGGGTTACAAGGAACTTCTTTATTCTTTTCGTTCAATTCTTTAGAAGGATAGGTTCTTAAAATCTCTTCGATTACCTTTTCAAATGTTTGCGGATCTTTGTGATACATTAAGAATCTACTTTTATCTTTATTATAAATTTTAATGAATGTATCATATCCCGCTTGACTATAAATATCTTTAATCTTACCTAGAACATAAGTTTCTTCCGATTTATCCTTATCTAATTTCGCTTTTCTTGTTGCGTAAATTGTTGCATCAGAAATCTTTCGGTTATATTTTGAATCTACTTGATAAGAAAATAGAATGCTATCTTCAAATTTCTTGGACTTCAATGTATCAACAAAATGATCATATGGTGCTTTGAATACTAACTCTTTGTATTCATCGTCACTCATTGAAATAATTTCACCGGTTTCTGAATCCACGAATTGCTCTTCTTTATAAGAGATCAGAGGATTATTATGTTTTTTCCATAGTCTTAATTGACTAGATGCAGCAATGATCAAAGCATCTACAGCATGATGGTGATAGGTTTCACGAGATTTTTCAATCCCCCATTTTCTTCTAAGCTGAGAAGTAAACTGTCCACGAACCACTGAAATAGTTGTATCGAATTGATGCTCCTTATAAAAATCTTGTAGAGCATTTAAAACAACTCGAGAAGAATAACGAGTATCTACTAAATTTCGTTCGATAAACTTCTGTTTCACCTCAATTTTACTAATATCTTCTTCCGTTAAAAGATAATCTTTCTTCTTATTGCTCAGTAATTTTGAATCTTTTACATATGATTTGAACTCTCTGTATGACCATGCGTAATCCATGCTATCTAAAGCCTGAAACGGTGTCCGTTGTCCCTTTTCTTGGTTTGCTGTAGCTAGTACCAAGACTTTATTAGATAAACTATCATCAAAAGAAAGAGATAAAGGTAAAATATGATCAATTTCATACTTGTACCGATTTTGAATCAAATCTGAAATTGGAATATTCTTTCCAGTGTAAAGACACTTTTCACCCTGTTGATGCCACAAACGAATCTTAGTTGCTAATTCTTTATGTCCATGAAAAACGTTATCCGGTAATTCTTTTTTCCCATTGTATTGGAAAGCCGCTTTTTCCATAGCAGCATTTTTCTCGTCTAGATTTGCTTTTTGACGCTTGATATACTCTTTCTTTGCATCTTCCTCATTATTTTCACGTGCCATTTCAATAACGATATTATCAAAGATCCCATATCTTTTTGTTGCTTCATTGATAATCTTTATAGCTTGTCTGACAGATTTTGCCACGACAGGATTATAGATTTCTTCTGTTAATTCTTTTTCATCGATGTACTTGGTTCGTTTTGATGTCTCTTTAGATTTTTGTTTGCCTAATCGAGTAAGAATTGTCATTTGTTCTTCTGAAGTCTCATACAATTCTGGAATCAACTCCATCATGAGTTTTAGAGAAAAATTATGCCATCCCTTACTAAATAAACTGCTATTATTTTTTCTAAACTGAACCAATTCAAGTACTTGATCTTGACTAAATATATCTTTTAGCTTAGCGTTAATCGCTTCTTCTATACCTTCTCGCTCAGTATTTAAGGTTAGAATATGAGCAAGCTCATCTATGACCTTTCTCGGTAACTCTTCCACCCTGATTGTTTCTAAAGATTGCATTTTCCGATAGACTTCAAAGGTGTGCATCTCAGGTTTTTCATTAGGATCAATGCGGTATCCATGTATCTGATCAACTGACACACCAATCAATTTAGCAATGTACTTCAATAGAGTTGAAGCTCCTAATGTTTTAGCTGTCTTCGCATACTCGACAATTGTCTTCTTTTGTTCCACACTCAGTTTCTTAGTTTCTGTTGGAACAGTTAAATTATTCAAATCATTTAGTAAGTTGAACTCTTGGGCAGTATAGGAAGCTTTTGAAGCTCTATACTCATCAGGATAAAATGTACATTTACCAATTAAAATACCAAAAATATTATCTAGGGTTATGTACTCACCTTGAGAATCTTTTTTAGTAGTATACCTTCCATAATCAGTCCGTGATTTTTCATTTCCAGGCCCATGGTAGTATTTTCTTTTACCAGTAAGGATTGTTAAATAATCTTCTATAAACCCTTCTGTAATCTTATTATTGAATTCCTGCTGTTTTCTAAGAATTCTTTCGGCTTCTTTTCTATAAGCAGATGTTGAAAAAACATTAATTAATCTGCGTTTTTCACCATTTTCCACAACAGTGAAATCTCCTCTAACCTGACCATATTTTTCGAAACGATCTAGTTGGATTTGACCAGGAGTTTGTTGAGCAAGCAATTTTCTATTCTCTTCAACTGCCTTACCGTAATCAGATGATACTGCACCACCATCCTCAGAAGCATCATCTAAGTAGCTAATACCACGTCTCTTAACAATATTCTTTAAGGCTATAAACAACTCTTCGTTAGTTAATCGTTTATCCAATCCTTGCACACGAATTTGATAAGGATTTAAGTTAATTGAAACCTTAGAAAAATCAGTTAATAAACCATATTCTTCAAATAGATCATGAAGGCGAACACTACGATGTTTTTTCCGGCGATTTAAGCGTCTAGCCTGCCTACTAGTCCTTCTCTCAACATTATTGTCAGCTGTTGCAGCTGGGAAAATCCGAGAATTCGCATGGATTATCTTTCCACTATCTTTCTCTAAAATACCTACTCCAACTGAAGCAATACCAATATCCAATCCTAAAACTAAACCATTCATAATAAAACTCCTAACCAGTCATTATATTAATACAATTTTACCCCTTCTTTCCTCAAAAATCAATTCATTATATGGAGATATTCAATTTTTTTAACTTTTAATTTACACACAAAAAGGAACTCGCATGAACGAGTTCCATTAGAAAGTAGATAAACTTTCTTTTTAAAATTTTTCTGTAGAGACTTTCCGCTGTGAGAAAAGTGCCTGAAACACAATAGTTTCAGGCACTCGGAAATCTTGAGACCTTAGGCTCAAGATTTAGTCATGGAACTTCGTAGAAGTTCGCTGACGTCCGTACTCACCTAAGGAAAGTCACGAAAGAGGAATTCCTACTCAATCAGAAAATCCACATGATCAAAAGTTCATGTCCCCTGCCGGAATCGAACCAGCAACTACTCCTTAGGAGGGAGTTGTTATATCCATTGAACTAAGGGGACCTATAAAAAAAGAAGCGAGATCACTCCCGCCTCCTTGTTCGTCTTAACGACGGATTTCTTTAATACGAGCTGCTTTACCTTGCAATGCACGAAGGTAGTACAATTTCGCACGACGTACTTTACCGTAACGTACAACTTCAATCTTTTCTACACGTGGAGTGTGTACTGGGAATGTACGTTCAACACCGACACCGTTAGAGATTTTACGAACAGTGTACATTTCAGTGTGTCCTTGACCTTTACGAGCGATAACAACGCCTTCAAAGATCTGGATACGTTCACGAGTTCCTTCGACAACTTTCGCGTGTACACGAACAGTGTCACCAGGACGGAATGCAGGGATATCAGTACGAAGTTGACCTTCAGTCAAGCTTTGAATTAATGGATTCATTTTATTCTCCTATCTTCGTCAATCTTGAGGGCTACTCCCTCAGCGGATAAACTGTATTTTTGTGCTTCCATTACGCACAAAGTTTATAATACCAAAAGAATGTCCTTTTGTAAAGGATTATTGCAACTTTTTCGCAACTTTTTGTCCACCATAGATAGACAGGGCTGGAAAGAGGCGAGTTGCGACCAGACAGACCAAGAGAAAGGCTGGCCAATGTTGGAAACCAAAGACCTCACACCCGATCAAGATTGGTCCAATCGTGGTCGAGGTTGCTCCGGCAAAGACTGCCGCATAGCCCAAGGCAGCTACCAGATAAACCGGAAGTCCAAAGAAAGGAGCTAGCCAAACACCCAGACTGGCCCCGATAGAAAAGAGTGGAGTCACTTCTCCTCCCTTATAGCCTGCCGCAATGGTCGACACCGTGAAGAGGAGCTTGAGGATCCAGTCTGCCCCAGTGATCAAGCCCTTCCCATCAGCTCCTTCAAAACTTTGGGAAATCAGATTGGTCCCCAGTCCCGTGTAGCGACCTGCTCCAATCAGATACAAGAGAATACTCAGACCAAGACCGACCACTCCAATCCGCACATAGGGATTGGAAAAGGCCCTGGTAAAACTTTGTTTAAACGTGCCAAGGAGATAGGCAAAGAGCTTGCCAGTCAGACCAAAGATGACCCCCAAGAGAAGCAACTGCAAGAAGACTTGTGGGGATAGGGAGAGCTTGGCAGAAATAATCTGGGTAAACTTCTCTAGCCCCAAGGTATGAGAGGTCCAACTAGCAACAAAGGCTGCAATGGCCGCAGGATAAAGAGCCCGCCACTCCAGTCTCCCAACCACTAGGACCTCCATAGCAAAGAAGATGGCAGCTAGAGGCGTCTGAAAGAGTCCCCCGAAGCCGGCAGCCATCCCAGTGACCAAATAAATCCGTGAAGCGTGAGGGCCAAGCCAGTCTCTTCGAAGAGCATGGGCCACTGTTCCCCCAAGCTGGACCGCTACTCCTTCTCGACCAGCAGATCCACCAAAGAGATGGGTCAACCAGGTAGAAAGGATGGTCAAGGGAATCAAGCGCTTGGGAATGGCTTTCTCCCTTCCCTCTCCTACTTCAAAGAGGAGCTCCATCCCTTTTTGACTCTTACCTCCATAGGTGCGATTGAGATAGGTGATCAAGATACCGGCTAGAGGCAGAAAGGGTAAGAGATAGAGAAGGTAATCCGTACGAACTTCTCCAATCCCAATCAAGACACGCCCGAAGAGAGTATCAATTACCCCGACGATCCCCCCGATTATAATGGCGTCTAGGGTATATACTAAGGTTCTTTTACTTATCGTCATCTCAAGCACCCTCGTCCCCATCTAATTGATCGGCCTGGTAGCCTCTGGAGCGCTTCATTAAGTCCCGATAAGTCGCAAGGATGGTCTCTTCATAGCGCTTGTCCTGCACCAAGCCAGCGACATTGGCTAAGACCTCATCTTCTCTGGCCCGATCCAAGATAGGATTTTGATGCGTTTCTTTGTACCGAATGATATCTTCTACACAGTGCATCCGGCGTTCCAATAAATGGACCAATTCTTTATCAATACTATCAATCTCTTGGCGAATCTTCTCTAATTCCATACTGGTCTCCTCACTTTTTGCTACCCATTTTATCAAAAATCGAGCTATCTTACTAGCCCTATCCAGCTATTGAACATTTTCAACCACAACAACATGCAAACACCTTTCTTAATTATGGATTAGCCTACTTTTGCTACGACTTCTTCTGCAAAAGCTTCTAATTTTTCAATATCTTCATCTTCAGCTGACAAGTCTACCTTGACGCACTCAGAACCTTTAACCGCACCAGTTGCTGCAAAGACACGATCAAAGTCATCGACTGCTTTACAGAACTCATCGTAGAAGGTATCACCTGAACCAACAACACCGTAAATCTTACCATTCAAGTCAAGACCAGCTAAGTCTTCATAAAAGTCTACGATTTCGTCAGGAAGCTCACCATCACCGTAGGTATAGGTCGCTACGACTGCAATGTCAGCTTCAAGAAAGTCCTCTGCGTCTACTGTTGTACATTCGTCGACTTCTACTTCGACACCAAGATCACGAAACTTATCGGCTACGATATCAGCAATCTCTTCTGTATTTCCTGTCATACTTGCAAAAACAATCTTTGCTAATGTCATAATTCCCTCCAAATAATAATCTTATGACATTATACCACTTTCGCTCGAATTTTGCATAGGGAAGTACTGGGGACCTGGCATTGTTCGGAAATTCTCCACCAGAGAGCCAGACAACCTTTTTCTTTTCCAAATGCCCTGCTTATGCTAAAATTGAATGAGAACTAAATGAGGTACTATATGCAGATTACACAGGACATTTTAGAGAAAATCAACCAATACGATACCATTATCCTTCACCGTCATATGAATCCCGATCCGGATGCGATCGGAAGCCAGGTCGGCTTGAAAGAAATCATCCAGACCAACTTCCCAGACAAAAGAGTCCTAGCTACTGGCTTTAATGAGCCGACTCTTGCTTGGATGGCTAGCATGGATACTGTCACAGATGAGGACTATGCAGGTGCCCTGGTCATTGTCTGCGATACTGCAAACACCCCTCGCATCGATGACAAACGCTACACGAGTGGCGATTTTCTAGTCAAGATTGACCACCATCCAAACGATGATGCTTACGGAGATCTCCTCTGGGTAGACACTGACTCGAGCTCTACGAGCGAGCTCATCACCCTCTTGGCTCTTGAACAAAAGCTTGAAATCACTCCAGAAGCGGCCCGTCTCCTCTATGCCGGTATTGTCGGAGATACTGGACGCTTCCTCTACCCTTCGACGACAAGCCGGACTTTCGAGATGGTTGCCCACCTTCGTAGCTTTAACTTTGACTTTGCAGGTCTTTCTCGCCAGATGGATAGCATGAGCTCTAAGATTGCCAAGCTTCAAGGTTATGTCTATGACCATCTCGAAATCGATGAAAATGGAGCAAGTCGCGTGACCCTTACCCAAGAGCTTCTCAAACACTACCAAATCACAGATGCCGAGACTGCTGCGATCGTCTCAGCACCTGGTCGAATCGAAGACGTCAGTGTTTGGGCTATTTTTGTCGAGCAAGCCGATGGCCACTACCGCGTCCGTATGAGAAGTAAAGCCCTGGTGATCAATGAGATTGCCAAACGCCACGATGGTGGAGGCCACCCACTCGCCAGTGGTGCCAATTCATATTCCTTAGAAGAAAACGAGCAAATCTATCGGGAACTACAGGAAGTTGCCAAGACAAAATAGATGTTCATGAAGAATCAAGCAAGCAGGTCAGTCATTTCTAGTGGAGTTGATTGGCCTTTTTTCATTTTAAACAAAAACGAATAAATTTTAATAAGATTTAGAAAAATGTGAACGATTTCTTAGATTTCCATTCCAGTTTGAGCTTATTTATGCTATAATAATCACAAAAAAGGAGACGTTTTATGCATAAACATCGTATTTTTATCATTGTCGCAGCAGCTCTTACTGCCATTTCTACCTTTTTGCCGTGGAGTACACTTAATGGTGGATCCTTCGGAAGTTATTCTTTCAGTGGAATTCGAGGTGAATTTGGATGGGTCATCGTTGTCCTAGCTATTGGTGCCATCGTTCTAGCTTGCCTTCCAAACATTGCTCCACCAATGAACAAGAATTTTTCCATTGGTGTCATTGCTATCGGTATTCTTGAAAGCTTAATTACGATCATCACTATGTTTAGAGTTTTGGGTGCTTCATCTGAATTCGGTGATGGCTTTTCTATTGGTTTTGGTTTGATTATTGCAGTCATTGCAAGTATTGCTCTTGTTGTCACAGGACTTCTTGCGATGTCTGGTGGTAAAATCACTAAAGGGACATTCCAAGAACTTGCATCAACAAGTAGAGGATTCGCACAGTCTGTTGCATCATCTGTCCAATCACCACAACAACCAGGTCAACCTGGTCAACAACAATGGCAACAACCACAACAAGGGTTTGGTCAGCCTGCCCCAGGACAAGGATTCCAACAAGCGCCTCAACAAGGATTTGGTCAACCTGCTCCAGGACAAGGCTTCCAACAAGCACCTCAACAAGGGTTTGGTCAACCTGGTCAACAACAATGGCAACAACCGCAACAAGGGTTTGGTCAGCCTGCCCCAGGACAAGGGTTCCAACAAGCACCTCAACAAGGGTTTGGTCAACCTGCCCCAGGACAAGGGTTCCAACAAGCACCTCAACAAGGATTCCAACAAGCGCCTCAACAAGGGTTCCAACAACCTCAGCAAGGATTCCAACAAGCGCCTCAACAAGGATTCCAACAACCTCAGCAAGGGTTCCAACAAGCACCTCAACAGCCTCAACAAGGGTTCCAACAAGCGCCTCAACAACCTTGGCAACCTCAAGAGCAACAGCAACCTCAACAACCAGAACAGCCAACTACTGAACCTGGTCAAGAATAAAAAGATTTCTATTGATCTTACATGTCCAACATTTCTTTACTGGGACTGTTAGGCAGAGTGGGAAAAGCTTGTCTGATAGGATGAGCTTCTCCCACTTTTTTCTTAATAAAAATGCGAAAAATTTGGTAAAAATCCTTGCCAAACTCTTTTGTTTTTGATAAACTAACTTAGTAACAATCTATGGCTCGGAAAGAGACCATGGCAGAAAGGAATTATTGCAAAATGAAAAAAGATATCCATCCAGAATATCGCCCTGTTGTCTTCATGGACACTACTACTGGTTATAAGTTCCTTAGTGGTTCAACTAAGTACTCTAACGAGACTGTTGAATTCGAAGGTGAAACTTACCCATTGATCCGTGTTGAAATTTCATCAGACTCACACCCATTCTACACTGGACGTCAAAAGTTCACTCAAGCAGATGGACGTGTGGATCGTTTCAACAAAAAATACGGTCTCAAATAAGAAACCCATCAAAACCACTTCCACTTGGCAGTGGTTTTTTCTTGTCCTGCCCAGCACAAAAAATACCGCTCCTTCAGGATTCCTGAAAGAGCGGTTTTCTTGTTATTCGTAGTCGCCACCGGTAAAGTTGAAGTATTCTTCTAAGCTTTTACCTGAGGCTGCGACATCTTTTGCATCTTCTCCGATATAGCGAAGGTGCCAGCTTTCAGGCATGTAGCCTGTGCTCGCTTCTTTCCCTTCTTGATAGCGGACGATAAAGCCATACTTGGCAGCGTTCTTAAGCAACCATTTGCTTGCGCCTGATTCTTGAACGAGATTGCCACTGGTATCGATGAGGTCAAATGCTAGACCTGTCTGGTGCTCACTATAGCCAGGACGAGCTGAGTAGCGATCTGCCGCTGCTGCCCCATCTTGATTGACATAGCTTTGGTAGAGATCAACCTGGGTCTCATAACTGCGGAAACCACTGTACTGATCACTGATAGCATAGCCTTCTGCCTGCATAGCCGCAATCAACTCATGCAAGGCCGCAACAGCTGTCGGATCCTCACCTGGATTGTAGTCTGCAGCTAAGGGGTAGTGCTTGTTGGCGATGACGATATCTCCAGATTTTCCTTGGACACTATAATAAGAACCATTGAAGGAAACACCTTGGTCCACGGTGACTTCGCCTGCCTTCTTCCTTGACTTATCGCTATCGTTAGACGATGTTGCTTCAGAAGCACTGGTTTCTTTTCCGGCTGATGACTGTGCGACTTGCTTACTGGAAGCAGGCTCTTTTTGCGTTGAGCTCTTTGATTCCTTCTGTTGGCCACAAGCGCCTAGGCTCAAAAGAACAAGGCCAGCAAGCGTCCATTTTGTCATGCTTAATTTCATCATAATCCTCCTAATTACCAGCTGTGACCGCAATAGCCGTAATCACATAAGTATCCCCTACTGGTTTTAGAGTGTAGGTCTTGTCTTTGCTACTCTGGCTATCTTTTCGGCTGGTCACATAATGTACAGTATATTCTTCGTGGGTTTTCACGATCACCATTCCGTTCTCTTCGGTAATGCTAAGGACGTTAAAAACACCTGGTGTATAGTAGTCGATTTCAGCCTTCTTGACTCCACCACCTGTTGTCCACTCCACCATTTCCTTGTAGGCGTCACTTGAAGTGTCATAGTACTTGGAGTAGGTGTTGGATCTACTTGAGACAGATGAGAAGACTTCTGTGCGATAGTCTTGGAGGAAGGAGGTTACAGAGGTTTTCTTCTCTTCAGCCTTCTTGGCTTCTTCTTCCTTGGCTTTACGAGCTGTTTCTGCATCTTTCAATCGTTTGGCCACATCCTTAGAAAGTTTCAAAGTGATGACTTCATCGTCATCAGGAGTTTCACCGATCGTGACTTTAGCTTTTTCAGTTGTATAGCTCTCACCATTGACACTAAAGACTGCATGAACTTCGATTTCTTGATGGGCTACGACATCGACTTCAAATAAGGTACTTGTGCCGACTTCCTTACCATTCACTGCTACCTTGATATCAGTTGGATTGCTTACTTCCTCTGGGAATTCAATTTCGAGAAGACGTTTTTCAGAATTGAAGGTCAAGTTCAGCTTATTCTTAGAAGCCTGAGCTGGGTCTAGTTTGACCTCACTAGAGATTTTTCCAACTTCTGTCTTACCATCTAGTTGCATGTCTCGTGGCGCAAAGTGAACCTCTCCAAGTTTGGTCGTTTGGTTCTTTTTGAGCACTGTCGACTCTTTTTCGCTGGTCTTAAGCTTGGCATCATCCAGATTCGTAACCGCTGTGACTTCAAGTGGATAGGTCGCGATGCGGTATTCTTGGAAGATACCGAATTTCTTATCCGCCTTCTCAATTCCGATCAGTAGATTCTGATTTTTGTCCTTGATGCTACCTGTTTTTGAAGACTGAGCGATATGATCTAATTCGTAGATGACATCGATCTTCTGAGAGGTCATATAGTCTAGCAAGCCTTGAGCTTCTTCCTTGGTCCACTTATCCTTGTCAGTAGAAAGAATGCTCGCCACTTCTCAGTAATCCTTTTGTTCAATGGCTGTGACCAATTTATCCACTGTCACCTGTGGGCCTGTAGTTGATGAGAAGTAATAGCCTAGACCAGACAAGGCCAAGACCAACAAAGCCAAAATACTGAAGAAGAAGACTTTCTTTTTCTTGCCTTTTTTCTCTTTTTTGACTTTCTTTTCTTTCTTTTCCTTGCCTTTCTTGACAGCTTCTTCTTGCTCTGGAGCCTCTGCTGGCGCTAGAGCTTCAACTGGCTGGGACAAGTTTTCTGGGGTCTCTGATGGATTCTCCACTGGTGCGAAGACCTGCGTTGTCTGATTGGTCTCTTCCAAGTTAATCGTCGGAGCAGGTGCTTCTACGATTTCAAAATTCTGGCTTCGAGCAGATTCAATCTCTTCTGGAAGCGGTGAACGTCCATAGAGGGCGATAAAATGCTCTTCCCAAGCAAGTTGAAGAGGATTTACAACCGCTTCTACTGACTCCTGCACTCCTAGTCCTGGCGCTTCTGAAGCCACTTGATCAATAGCTACTCCAGCAATCGATTTGATTGCCTTAAAATCAAAGCCGGAATCTCTTCCGGCAATGAATTCTTCAGGAGTAGGTTTGCGACCGATTACTTTTTCAAATAATTCTACCCATTTTTTGTTCATCGGTATGTTCTCCTAAAACCTAAAATATTTTTTATCCCGATATGAATATGAACAAGAATTTTATGATCAGGTTCCTATCTAATTAGAAGAAGGAAGCGATATAGATAGATACTTGTTCTAAAATACGTCTGTCAATGATGCCAACAATTGTGAAGATGACTAGAATGACTGCTGAAGAAGCAAGGAGCAACAAGAATTTGTCAGCCTTGAATTTTGTTCTGTTCAAACCTTGGTAAACAGTATAGAGCAAGCCTAAGAAATAGAGAAAGAAGATTAACGATCGAAGGAAGATAAATCCTTCAAAGTACTTGACTAGAGAAAAAATCAAGACAATGAGGGATGCTGGCAAGGCATAGATAGACAAGCGAGTAAACTCATCGAATGAACGTTTGTAGGTGTATTCTTTATCTTGCAAGACAAGGTTACGAACCAAGAAACCAGTTAATTGCGTAACATAAATTGTAAAGAAAGTTACAATGACAATCAATAGGTAAGCTGTAAATCCAACTTCAGCGTAAGGGAAGGCACTCGCCACGAAGAAAAGTGAGAGGCTAAGGATAAATGCAGTCAAGACATAATGAAGGATACCATTCAATACTCTTGGTTGAGTTTCTACTGTTGGACGAACCAAAGCAGAAACGAACCATGACCAGAATCCTTTCATTGCTTGTCCAAAGGCATTTGGTTGGGCAGGTTGTGCATAATAAGCTTGACCTGGTTGAGGTTGTCCTGGATAAGGTGCTTGCTGGAAGCCTTGACCTGGAGCTTGACCCGGAGCCGGTTGACCAAATCCTGGTTGCGGCTGTTGTTGAGGTGCTTGCTGGAAGCTATTTGGTTGAGCACCAAATGCTGGTCCTTCTGGCGCAGCAGTGTATTGTGGCGCTTCTTGTACTGGTGCTTCTGGAGCAGTAGCGAACTGTGGTGCTTCTTGTACTGGTGCTTCTGGAGTAGCAGCAAATTGTGGCGCTTCTTGGACTGGCGCTTCTGGCGCAGCAGCAAATTGAGGTGCTTCTTGTACTGGTACCTCTGGCGCAGCAGCAAATTGTGGCGTTTCTTGTGCTGGCGCTTCTGGAGCAGCTGTGAATTGTGGCGCTTCTTGTACTGGTGCTTCTGGAGCAGCCGCGAATTGTGAAGCTGCTTCTGGAGCTGGTGCTTCTGGAGCAGTAGCAAATTGTGAAGCCACTTCTTCTGGTGCTACTGGAGCAGCGACGAAGCCAGCGCTTGCTTGGTCTGGAGCTACTGGAGCACCTACAAATTGTGAAGCTTCTTGAGCTGCCTGTTCTTCTTGGAACTCACCTGCAGCCAATGCTTGTGCGATCTCTGCTTCAGTTGCTGAACGACCGTTCACAGCTTCAAAGTAATCAAGCCAATCCTGTTTGATCATAAAATAATCTCCTTATAAAATAAAATACAGATATATTATATAAAAATTTTAGCTATAATTCAATATTCTACAGGAATCAACTGTCTAGAGCATCCCAACTATTCAAATGCATCCATGCCACCTTGGACGTTGGTCACATCATAGCCCTCTTCTTCCAAAAATTGGCAGGCACGGGCTGAGCGCCGGCCAGACTTGCAGATGACATAATAGGCTTGCTCCTTGTCTAGTTCTGAATACCGTTCTGCCAACACGGATAAGGGAAGCAAGGTCACTCCGTCCAGATGAAGGGCATCGTATTCCTCCTGCTCACGGACATCGACGACTTGGATCTCTCCAACTTGGTACTTTGCTAAAAAGTCATTAAATGGAATTTCTTTCATGATTTCTCCTTTTTGATGCCACTATGGCAAGGTTAGTATTTCGTATTTAAAATCAATGGACTCTAAAAAGCGGAATAGGTCCTGGGTTTTGATAAAAATGGTCTTTTCATTGGTGTTAGGATGGAAGGTCATGATTTCCTCTGACACAATATCCTGATCAAAATAGACGAGAATATCTTTTTCTTCATTGTTTAACAAGCCAAATGGAGATACTGTCCCAGCTGGTAATTGCATTTTTTCTGCCAGAGATTCAGCTGAAGCCATGCGGATCCGATTGGCTCCTACTTGCTCTTTGAAGTCATCCATATCCAAGAGCTTCTGATCATCCATGATGAGCAGATAGTACTGGGTTTTCTTTTTGTTGGTCAAAAACATGGACTTTGTCCGGACCCCTTCGAGACCTTCAATATAGGAATCGGCCTGCTCGGTAGTCAATGCTGGTGGATGCTCCACCACATCAAATTCAATCCCGAGCTCGTCCAATTTGGCTTTGACTTTTTGATATGGATCCATGGAAATACCTCCTTTTACAATTATCACTAACTATTATTTTGTATGTTCGGCTATAATCTGCTGGACTCGAGACCGGAGAGCCGGCACCACTTCTGCCTCAAACCAAGGATTCTTGGCCATCCAGATCTGATTGCGAGGCGAAGGGTGGACCAGAGGGAAATAGTCGGGCAGGTAGTCCTTGTACCGTCTCACCCGCTCTGTCACCTTGCCACTGACCTTCTCATGAAGATAGTAGGCTTGGGCGTACTGGCCAATCAAGAGGGTCAACTCAATATCTGGACACTCTTTGAGGAGTTGAGGATGCCACTTTTCCGCAAAGCCCTTGCGAGGTGGCAGATCTCCTGACTTGCCATGACCTGGGAAATAAAAGTCCATAGGAATGACCGCAAATATACCCGAATGGTAGAAGGTCTCTTCATCGACTCCTAACCATTCCCTTAAGCGGTCCCCACTCTTGTCCTTCCAGTAGAGGCCTGCTTCCTGTGTCTTAAGGCCAGGTGCCTGTCCGATAATATTGATTCGAGCTGTCTTTGGTGCCGCAAACAAGGGCTCGATCCCCTTATCCGTATAGTCTTTGTTTTGTGGATCAGCCATGATGGCTTTTTTGATCTGCTCTAGTTGCTTCATTTCTCCTCCTCTAAGCAAAAACTCAGCCAGCAAGTGCCAACTGAGTAGCGTCTTATTTGATGAGTTCGTAGATAGCTTCTGCGTAAATTGCAGCTGCACGGTAGAGATCTTCTACATCCGTAAATTCATTGGCTTGGTGCATAGTGTTCACATAGTCTGGGAACATGGCACCGAAGGCAACCCCACGTTTTAATAGACGACCAAAGGTTCCACCACCGATTACTTGCTCATGACCTTTCAGTCCGGTTTGTTTTTCATAGACACGCAACAGCGTTGAGACCAATTCATCTTCCATTGGAACATAGTGAGTGGTGTGGCCGTGAGCTGACAAGCTAACGGATGCCACTCCTTCAACTTTTTCAAGTCCAGCTTTGATGGTTTCTGGATCTGTTCCTTTAGGGTAACGAATGTTCAAGGCGATGGTGTTATCTGAGCTATTTTCATCAAAGTTGAAGACACCCGCATTCATGCTGAGAGCCCCCATCTTTTCATCCGTGTGGGCAATGCCAAGCTTCTCACCAGCAAAGTCTTCATGAAGAAGAGAAGCTGACACCTGCAAGTAAGCTTTGGCATCTCCACCGAAGTCAAACTGGTTCAAGAAGAGAGCCAAGTAGGTCGCTCCATTGATTCCAGCTTCTGGAGTAGAGCCGTGGGCAGATTTCCCGATAATAGTGAACTTAAATTTACCGTCATCCTCTGTTGCTACTTCATAACGAAGTTGGTGTTCATTGGCAAAGGCCTCCAAGAGACTAGCTAGATCTGGCAATTGTCCTGAAACAAGAGCTGTCGCTGACTCAGGTACCATGTTTTCACGAAGGCCACCGGTGAAGCTATGAAGATGCGCTTGACCTGTGTTTTGACCACCAAAATGGAGGTACTCGGTAATGTTTCCTTTTTCTCCGTTGATGATTGGGAATTCAGCATCCGGAGAGAAACCAAAGTCTGGATCAGGAAGACCGACATGTTTGAAATAGTAGTCCATATCACCCCAGCCAGATTCTTCATCTGTACCGACTACGAAGCGCACGCGCTTAGATACAGGCAATCCCAGATCCTTGATGATCTTCAAGCCGTAGTAACAAGCTACTGTAGGCCCCTTATCATCTGATGAACCACGGGCATAAAGCTTACCATCGATAATCTCTGGTTTGTATGGATCTGTGTTCCAGCCACTACCTGCAGGCACCACATCCATGTGGGCAAAGATCCCGAGCTCTTCTTCCCCTTGTCCAAAGGTGAAGTGTCCAGCATAGTTGTCCACATTGGTTGTTTCATAGCCATCACGCTCAGCAATTTCCAAGAATTTCTCAAGAGCTTTGACTGGTCCAGGTCCATAAGGGTGAGTCGCATCTGCCTGGCTATCATCCCGTTCTGAGTTGATTTCTAAAAGGCTGAAAAGGTCAGCCATCATTTCTTCGCGACGTTTTTCTACTTCTGCTTTAAAGTCAATTGTTGTCATGCATTCCTCCGTTAGTTCGATTTAAATTGAATCTCCTAGAATCCCATCAGCGACTGTCCACCAAAGGATTCTAGAAAACCGGACTTGTATCGTAGGAGACGAGAGCATCCGGTTCTTCCTGTTTCTATTAGCGTTTTTCAATGATTTCGTCTACTGGCAAGCGGTAGCTAGGTTCTACCTTCTCAGCAGCATAGCCGACAGTAATCAAGAGTTCAGGACGGAAACGCTCTTCGATTTCCAAGACTTCATTGACCTTTGATTTGTCAAAGCCCAGGATGATGTTAGAGCCGATCCCTTGGTCAGTCAAGGCCAATACCAAGTTCATCGCGACCAATCCAGCATTTAATGCCAAGTAATCGCTGATCTGTTGTTCATTGTAGCGAGCATATTCTGCGGGAAGATTTTGCATGAAGTATTGCAACTGCTCATCTGTGAAGTTTTTGACCCCACCGACACGCGCAATCTTCCGAGCCCGACGTTGCAAATCGGTATCCGTAAAGAGAGCGATGGTCACAGGTGCTTCCATGACTTGGTCATAATTCCCCCCATAGGCTAGTTTAGCCAATTCCGCATTTTTCTGACGAACGACCACGAATTTCCATGGTTGGCTATTGTGCGCACTTGGAGCCAATGTCGCAATTTCAATAGCTGTCCGCACATCCTTGGGATCGACCGGCTGGTCTGTGAAATGCTTGATCGTATGACGTTTTTTGTTGAGTTCTAGGAATTTCATAGTCAACTTCCTTTTCTAATTCTATTACCTCTATTTTAACACAAAATGAAAGAGCTTGCAGAGTTTTTTCATTGATCTTTTAGGAGAGAAAGTCATAGAAGTTCTTGACATCTTGGTCATAACCATACTTCTTATTAAGACTTGCGAGGAGTTCTTTGTTATGGCCCCGATAATTATCCTCTCGTCTCAATTCTTCGTACATCTCAATAAAGGGAAGTCCCTTATCTTTGGCATCTTGGAGCTCTGCTTCATAGTCGTAAGCTACCTTGCGAAATTGCAGGTTGGTCACCCCATCTTCTTCAACATCGATCAGCGCATACTGGGCTCTATGATTTTGGAGCTGTTCCCAGTCAAAATAAGGCATGCCAATGGAACCAGGATTGATGATATGCTGGCCCTGACTACCATAGCGAAGCAATTGCTTGTGGACATGACCGTAGATGGCCACATCGGTCTGGTCATCGAGCAATTGGTCAAAGTTTTCCGTCGCATTAGCTGGACGCAAGTCCCCACCATAATTCTTTTCTGGTAAGTTGTGGGTCAGTGAAAAGCGAATGCCGTTTATCTCCTTCTTCTCCATTAGAGGAAGCGAGCGAAGCCAATCGATCCGCTTAGGATCCAGTCCTTCCATGAGGTACTGAATGAGACGAAGCATCTGGATCTCCTGCAGATCCTCAAGCCCGTACTCGCCATCCAAAGCCTCTAGGACACAATCGTCCCAATTTCCTCGAACAGCCGCTGTAATAGGAATCGCGTCCAGCAAATCAAAAAGATCCTCTCTTCCTGGACCTGGTAACAAAATATCCCCTAAAAGCCAGTATTCCGTCGCGCCTTGAGCACGCGCATCCGCAATCACTGCCTCCAGGGCTGTCGTATCTCTGTGGATATCAGATAAAATAGCGATACGATGGTTCATAACTACTCCTTTATGGATCAAAAATCTGTGTGCATTAAGTATAACAAAATTAGGAGTAAAACGTAAAAACCATCCATGAAAATGGATGGTGCAATTACTTAAATCCTTGGGAGGGCTCCGCCACTTCCATCAACGGACTTGCATCTTCTTGCTGTCCTTGATGAAGCTTGGCTTGCACCGCCTCTGCCACTGCCCGTGGGATGCCGACTGTGACGATCTCATCTACAGTTGCTTCTTTGATCTTGGTCAGTGACTTGAATTGCTTCATCAGCAACTGCTTGCGTTTTGGACCCAAGCCTTCGATACCGTCTAACTGGGAGGAGAAGGAATTCTTGGACCGTAGCTGGCGGTGGAAGGTGATGGCAAAACGGTGAACTTCATCCTGGATCCGCTGGAGAAGGAAGAATTCCTGAGAAGTCCGAGAGAGTTCGATGACTTGGAGAGGATCGCCAAAGAGCAATTCATGGGTCTGGTGCTTGTCATTCTTTTGCAGACCCGCGATGGGAATGTCCAGTCCCAACTCTTCTTGGATGACTTGCTTTGCAATATTGACCTGGCCCTGACCCCCATCGATAACGATTAGGTCTGGTGGCGTCAGGCCATCCCGAATGACCCGGCTGTAGCGTCTACGAATGACCTCCCGCATGCTGGCATAGTCGTCTGGCCCGACGACAGTCTTGATCTTGTACTTGCGATAGTCCTTTTTGCTTGGCTTCCCATTGACAAAGACCACCATGGCAGAAACCGGACTGGTCCCCATGATATTGGAATTATCAAAAGACTCAATCCGCACAGGAGTTGGTATTTGCAGGAGTTTTCCAAGATTTTCAATAGCACCTTGTGTCTTTTCCATGGATTTTTCAAGGAGATTAAACTTCTGCTCTAGACTGACACGCGCATTCTTGATGGCCAGATTGACCAACTGCTTCTTCTCCCCTCGCTGGGGCTTGAGGACCTTAGTATCCACAAGAGCCTTGACCGCTTCCTCATCGATATCTTGAGGGATCAGGATTTCATTGGGGATTAGGTGAGATTTCTCCTGGTAAAACTGCCCGACATAGGTCAGGAAATCCTCGTCTGGATCATTGTAGTAAGGGAAGAGATTGACATCCCGCTCGATCAGCTTGCCCTGACGAACAAAGAAGACCTGTACACACATCCAGCCCTTGTCCACGTAGTAACCAAAGACATCCCGGTTCTGCAAATCCTTGGCCATGACCCGCTGTTTGGTCCGCAAAGTCCCGATAGCCTGGATCAGATCCCGGTATTCGGCAGCCCGCTCGAATTCCATGTTTTGTGCAGCGGTATTCATCTTGAGCTTGAGCTCATCGATAATCTTGTCATCCTGCCCTTTAAGGAAATCAGAAACTTCCTGTGCCATGCCCTTGAAATAGGCCTCGTCCTTGTGACATACCGTGTGGGCCATACACTGCCCTAGATGGTAATAAAAGCAGACCTTAGAATGAGGATTGGTACACTTGCGAAAAGGGAAAATCCGGTCTAAGAGTCGCTTGATCTCATTGGCCGCCCCCACATCCGGATAGGGACCGAAATAGAGACCGCCATCCTTTTTGACCTGTCGCGTGATGATGAGACGCGGGTAGCGCTCATTGGTAATCTTGATGAAGGGATAGGACTTATCGTCCTTGAGCATGATATTGTACTTGGGTTTGTTCTCCTTGATGAGGTTGATCTCGAGAAGCAAGGCCTCAATATTGGACTCAGTGACGATAAATTCAAAATCCACAATCTCAGATACCAGCGCCTCCGTCTTGGTATCGTGACTCCCTCGGAAATAGGACCGCACCCGATTGCGAAGATTCTTGGCCTTCCCCACATAGATGATGGTACCGTTCTTATCTTTGTGAATGTAACAGCCCGGACTCGTCGGCAAGAGCTCGAGCTTGGATTTAATCAAGTTATTCATACTCTCTATTATAGCAAAAAAGGGAGTGGGAAAGAACTCCGACAAGTTTAAAAGAGTTCGTCTTCCCACCCCCGCACAGTTGATTAGGCATCTTTGGAGCTTAAAAAGCGAACAAAGCTACCAATCAACCACTGCGTCATATATTTATTCCTATTAATTAAACAGCGAAGGGTGAACAGATTTTGCCCAACCTCTCTATAATCTATTAAATTGATTGATGATTTAACAAAAATAACATCTGAAAAATGACCGATCCAAATTGCAATTGTATTCTTCATTTTCCTTATAAAAGCTTATTATATTACGTCCACTTTAATGTGGATAACTAGCTCTACCTCTTACTATATAAACTAAAAGCTATATTGAAACAATAAGCAATGATTATTGAGTAAAATATAAGCTTTAAAAAAAGGGGGCATGTTAATTTATTGCTAAAATAAGCTATTGATGTCAGGATTAGAAGAGAGAAACAAAATAATGATAGTTTAATTTTAAGGCCACGCATTTATGCTTCTCCTTTCTAACCTAAACGAACTATTTTCGCTTTCATTGTAGCATAAAACATAATGGAATGTTCAAAATATCATTAAATTATCTTCAAATGTTTTCATTGCAACAATCCTATTCTCTTTAATTCGTTCAAGGCCTCTTTCTTAGATGGTGATTTGCCACGCGCAAGGAAGTCTTTGATATCCTGAACGTGATCATAAAAATTAAAATTGATTTCTTTTAAATTCTCAATAAAAATCTCTAACAAAGAACCGTCGATATTTTCCAAAGGAGACGATAGTGCTGCCTTATTTTCAAATGAATAAGCTTCTTTTGCAGTTGAGCCTATCGCGTAACTGATATTATCCCAGGATGGGATATTCGCTTCATTTTCATCCAATTGCATATAAATGAAAATACCACCATCATCAGTTCCATCATCCAACAGAGCATAGAGCTCTTCTCCACCTCTATCTTTATTCTCCAAAAAGCTCCAACAAGCATCGAAAGCAGAGCGAATCCGAGGTTTATAGGGTGTTGCCAGTTGATTAACGATCGCTTCTAAAAAGTAAGCATCAAATAACGATCAAACATACTTTCTCCTTGTCTTACACTCTCTCTATTATAATGGAGACAGACTATTGTTTTAAGTAAAATAGTTAGATATTTATAAAAAAATGACTTTTTTAGTCAATTAAGAGGATAAAAAACTTTCTGCCGTGAGAAAAGTGCCTGAAACAATTCGAATTTCAGGCACTCAGGAGTTTTGAGAGTAAAACAGTTTTGGGAACTGTTTTAGCCTGAGCCCAGAAATTAAAGAGCGAAGGGGCTCAAAACTAAGTCATGGAACTTCCTTGAAGTTCGCTGACGTCCGTACTCACCTAAGGAAAGTTTTTCAGAAGAATTTATCTTCAATCAAAGAGGGATCGAAAACGATCCCTCTTTGATATTAATAGCCTTTTAAATAAGGAAGCAAAGACATAAGAGTTGTCCCAAGGACCAAGACCCAGAACCAGAAGGAATACAAGCTTCTTTGGAAGACACCAGGTGCTGGTCGGTTTTCTTGAATATAGTGAAAAATAGCTTTTCTTTTTAAAATCAAGACGATGGTAAAGGCGATGGTTCCACCTAAAAAGACCAGAATTTGAACCCACTCAGCTACATTCATATTGACATGCGTACCGAGGTAATGAAGCCCTTGAGAGAGGACCAGGTTGTTAAAGATATGGTAGAAAATAGCCCACCAGATCGAATACTCGAAGGTCAAGTAGCCAAAGCCTAAGCCGATAATTGTCGCAAAGAACAACTGATCAAAATTGGCATGGAACATTCCAAAAGCCAAGGCTGTCATGACGATCGCAAAGACTTTTCCATACTTTTCCAAGGCTCTCAGTCCAGCAACCCGGAAAACCAATTCCTCTGTGATAGGACCGATCAGAGTCGCATAGAGCAAGAGGCTCCAAGACTGGCTGAGTTGCTCGGACATATCCTCTTGTGGCTTGAAAAAGCCTAGAGTTTCCATCATGTGGTCTAAGAGTTGAGACAAGGCGCTAGAAGCCAATTGGGCGAACCCCAAGAAGGCAATGAATACTAAGAAAGTCTGCCAGGTCATCTTGCGTCCCTTTTGTCTCACATCTCCTTTAAAGAGGGAGCCTTGCCGATAAAGGGCAAATAGGAAGACACCTATACTGACAGATATCAGGTAGCTAATCCCATTCCCATTGATGAGATTTTCTACATACTCCTGCTTCTCTGCCATCTCCAATCCATACCGTCCAAACATAAAGAGGGTAATGGCAAAGGTCAAAATGATGCTAACAAAGACCATGACCAAGAGATAGAGACAAACCATCCCCGAAAAGCTTCCCAAATCCTTTTTGGGATCTAAAAATCGATTAAACTGTTTCATCCATTCACTCCGCTAATCTACTGTTTTTGTTTTCCGGCTCCATCCGTAGCACCATCCAAAAGCCCCCTCATAGAGAACAAAGAAAATCAGAAAGGCATGTAGGAAATAGTCCTCCGGAAGAGCTAATATGATGGGATCCTTGTAGGGATCAAAGAGCCAAGTAGCATCTCCGACAAAGAGGACTTGGTGAAAGAGGGTAAAGAATTGATCAAAGCCAATAAATAGGGTCACTCCTCCTATGACGATAGGCAAGAGAACCATCCCACCAAATAAAGGGCGATAGAGACCTGCGTAGCCTTTACGCATGACCGTTCGAATAAATCGTATAGCCACTGGCAACAAGACCAGGAACAAGATCTGAGTCAGGTGAAAGAGGTACTTGACTGCTTGAAAATGATGGAGGCCATCTGGAGAGGATGGAAAATCTGGCATCTCCAGCTTCCAATTAAAAGGACTGGTCAAATACTGCATGAGGACTTGAAAGTTCTTCTGAATGACTGCAGGAGTCAAACCGGTCCGATTTTGAATTCGTAACCAGCTAATCTCCATGGGATAAATCAACCAGGCTACGAGAATGGTCCCTAAAATCACTGTTGCTAAGAGCCAGAGGACAAAGCCCGTTACCTTTAACCGATCACGCATCGAAATCCCACTCCGCTAAGCTAGATAGGACATGCGTTGGTGGCAAGGGCAGATCCGGCACTTCTTCTGGCTTGGTAAAGCCAGTTGTCACCAGCAAAGTAGGAATGCCATTGTCAATTCCTGCTCGGATGTCGGTCAGGTAATTGTCTCCCACCATGACCACTTCTTCGCGCTCTAGTCCCAGGTGAGCGATGGCCTTGTCCATAATGATGGCATTGGGCTTACCGATAAAGGTCGGCTTCACGCGCGTTGCCGCTTCGATAAGAGCATTTAGAGCACCCGCCCCTGGCATCATTCCCCGCTCTGTCGGGATATTGAGGTCAGGATTGGTCCCGATAAAATGCGCTCCCTTTTGAATGGCCAAGGTAGCGATAGAGAATTTCTCATAGTCCACTTCCCAGTCGAGACCCACCACGACATAGGCTGGATTGACGGTATCTTCGACGAAGCCTGCCTCAGCAATGGCTTGTTTCAAGCCAACATCTCCAATGACATAGGCGGTTTTTCCAAGATTCATATCCACCATATAATCAATGGTTGCTAGTGTCGCTGTATAGATGGTATCCAGCGGCGTTTCGATGTTGAATTGGCCTGCCAGCATCTCTTGGACCATTTCTGGCGTCCGCGTGGTATTGTTGGTCACAAAGAGGTAGGGGATCTGACGCTCTTGCAATTCGTGGACAAAGGCTTCCCCAGCTGGAATCCGCTCTTTCCCTTTATAAATAGTTCCATCTAAGTCAATTAAATAACCCTTATAAGTCACGAGATTCTTGGTCTCCTTTTTCACTTAATTCCTCTGCTTCTTTCTCCTGAAATTGAAACTGGCCACCTGCTCCATAGAGAAGCAAGCAAGCCCCGTATAAGACAAATTGTAGGACCAGACCGAAGAAATTGATACTTGCTTTTCCAGCCTGAGTAAAGAGGAAGGAGGAAATCATCAAGATGACGATGGTCACCATTAAGCCACCAATCTTAGCCTGATCAATGGTAATGGTATAGACGCCGGTTTCTTTTTTCTCATTGCTTTCTTTCTCGGCCTGGATAGGCTTCATGGTCTCAATGAAGTCTGTCATTAAGGTCGCTGCGAGGCTGATAGTCGTACTGAAGAGGACACCTTGGGAGAGCTTGTCAAAGAAGTTACTCCAGAAGCTTCCTGATTGACTGGTGATACTCAAGGAGAAGACGACAACAGGCAGGATAAAAGCCAAAGTCAAATGAATCCAGACACGATACCAGCGTACATCTTCCTTAAGAAACCGAAGAAAGGCTTCAAAACTCAATCGATAGCGTATAAATTGAATCGCTTCCTCAATAAAGATATAAAAGGCTGCGACTAAGGTCAAGAAACCATCTCCCAATACATAGAGGGGATTTTTCTTACGACGAGCATAGGCAACAACCCGTCGTTGAACCTCCATTAAGTCTTCTTTTTTTTGTTTTAATCTTCGTTTTTCCATAATGTTTCCTTATCTATTTCTTCCCAAGTGATGAGGGCTTGGGCGTGGATTTGCCCTTCTGATGAGATGACATGGTTGCTGACCATTCCTTCTCGCTCGACACTAGAGGTGATCATGCCTCCAGGTAATACTTCTTTGACATACTTAAGATGGACCCGTTTGGGGATATGCTGGGTTAGGAATTCCGCTCCCATCACTTCAAAGACCCAGTCTAGGTACTTGCTGTTGTTGACATGGCCGTTCATGTCCAAATCATAGAAACGCACATGGTAGTCCTGCTCCATGGCTCCATTCAGTTCTGGATAGCGTGGACCACGGCGGATCTTCTTCTCAAATGGGGAGTCATATGGGGCAGTGACTTCCTCTGGTACGGATTGGACCTTACGACTGTCCCGATCCATCAAGACAAAAGTCGCCACCATTTCTACGATGGCTTCCCCATTCTGGTCTCTAACGACAAAGGAACGGTAGCAAAAGAGACGGTTGTGGGCCAGGGCCTGGGTCTCAATGGTAATCTGCTCATCAAAGACTGGTAGGCGGTGAACCGTGATGTCATAGTCGGTGATGATCCACACCAGATTGCGCTGTTCGAGCAGGTCCCTGTCACTGACACCCAGCTCCATCGACTGCATGCCTGAGACCTGCAAGGACAGGAGGATGAGCTGTGGCATCTTGATAAAGCCATTCACATCGCTCATATCAAAGGGAACTTTCATGTCATACTGATAAATTTTAGCCATCGTTTACTCCAATATAAATTTCTCTGCTACGGTATCTCCAAGGAACAAGCCTCTCTTGGTCATCCGAACCTGCTTGTCATCTGGAACCAAGAGTCCCTGCTCCGTCAGACTGGCCACCACTTGTCCATAGCGTTGGTCAAAGGAGACACCAAATTTTTCTTCAAAACGTGCCTTGGACACACCTGTCTTTTTCCGTAGACCGAGGAACAACTCCTCTTCCATTTTCTCTTCCAGTGTCAGGTGCTCCTCTGTTATCCGAGCCTTACCTGCCTCAACAGCCACCAGATAATGCCGGATAGGCCCATGATTCTTGTAGCGAATCCCGTCCACATAGCCTGAAGCTCCTGCTCCTAGACCATAGTATTCTGCATTATCCCAGTAGACCAGATTGTGCCGACTTTCAAAGCCAGGCTTAGAGAAATTAGAAATCTCATAATGTTCAAAGCCTGCTTTTTCCAGCTCTTCAATGATGTACTCGAACATCTCTGCTTCCAGCTCTTCTTTGGGCAGAGGAAGCTTGCCTCGTCTCATCCGATTCATAAAGACCGTGTGGTTTTCTAAAATCAAACTATAGAGACTCATATGGGGGATGTCCAAGTCGATCGCCTTGGCGACATTTTCCTTGACCTGGTCCATGGTCTGACCCGGCAGAGCATAGATCAAGTCGATAGAAATGTTATCAAAGCCAGCCTGCTTGAGGTGGCGGATATTGTCATAGATATCCTGCTCCTGGTGACTCCGTCCGATCTTTTTCAGCATCTTGTTATCAAAGGTTTGGACACCCAGAGAGACCCGATTGACCTGAGAGTCCTTGAGGACCGCAATCTTATCCGGATCCAAATCTCCTGGATTGGCCTCGATGGTAAACTCTTCTACCTCCGATAGGTCCATGAACTTGGGCAATTCTGTCAAGAGATAGGCCAGTTGCTGGGCAGATAGAGCTGTCGGTGTCCCTCCACCAATGTAGAGAGTACGCAGTTTGCCAATCTCATAGGATCGAGTCTCCTGGATTAAGTGTTCCAGATAGGCATCGACCGGTTGATTCTTGATAAAAACCTTAGAAAAGTCACAATAATAACAAATCTGGGTACAAAATGGAATATGCACATAGGCAGAAGACGGTTTAGCTTGCATAACCTTTATTATACCACATTTCCGACCAAAGCCCGAGCAGAAAAAAGAGGGGGAAACAAGGATTTCCTTGACAAGAAGGAATGAAAGGATTAGAATAAAGCTAATCACATTCGGAGGTAAGGAGATATGAACAACTAAGTTTCGTTAAATAAGATACTTTATTTAGTGGACTGCTTGTTCTATCTCTTTTTGTGTACCCTCTCGCCTAATTTCCAACCTTGTGTTGGCTAAATAAGGTCTTTTTCTGCTTGGGTTCCACATGAATACAGCTCTACTAAATAGGTAGAGCTGTTTTTTGTCCCAGTAGAAAGGAATCTTATGCTAAAACTATCCCACCTCACTATCCGACATACAAAAGATTTACGAGATCTGGTTCGAGATCTTTCTCTGACCATTCATGAAGGAGAAAAAGTTGCTATTATTGGCGAAGAAGGGAATGGAAAATCTTCCTTACTTCAGGTCCTCATGTCCCCAAAATCTCTACCAGATTATCTGACCATAGAAGGAGAAATCACCACTTCCTTTCACTCCTATGCCTATATTCCCCAGACTTTACCGGAAGCTTTGAAGGGAAAAACCTTGGAAGAATATTTTTTTGGAGAGGACGAGCTAGACTATGCCACCCTCTACAGACTGGCAGATCAATTGCATTTTAATAGCGACCGCTTTGCAAGCGATCAAGCTATCGGAAGTCTATCTGGAGGAGAAGCCCTCAAGGTCCAACTGCTTCACGAACTTTGTTGTCCTCATGAATTACTATTTTTAGATGAACCTTCAAATGATCTGGATTTGGAGACCTTGGATTGGCTCCAGCAGATGATCCAAACGAGTCCCCAAACAATAATATTTATTTCCCATCATGAGGATTTTTTGACTCAGACGGCGGATACGATCATCCACCTCAGACAGATCAAACACCGCAAGGAAGCTGAAACCATCGTAGAGCATCTAGGCTATCAAGACTACAGTAGCCAGAGGGAACAACAATTTAATCAACAGTCTCAGCAAGCGGCCAACGATCAACGAGCCTACCGAAAAACTATGGAGAAGCACCGTCGTGTCCGTCAGCAAGTCGAAACCTCCTTACGAAACACCAAAGATAGCACTGCTGGACGTCTCCTGGCAAAGAAAATGAAGTCCCTCCTCTCACAAGAAAAGCGCTACGAGCGAGAATTCCAATCCATGACTTCCCAACCCTATGATGAGGAAATCATCAATCTGCATTTCCCACCCCTCACTCCCTTGTCTCCTCAAAAACGTGTCCTTCTCTTAGATCAGGAAGAGCTCGCAATTGGTGATCGTGTCCTGGTCAAGAACCTCTCCCTTACTCTTCTAGGACAGGATAAAATAGGGATTATCGGTTCCAACGGTGTTGGGAAATCCACTTTCCTAAAAATGATCTGGAAAAGTCTACAGAAGAATGAGAGTATCCGCACTGCCTATATGCCTCAAGATTACACTGAACGTCTCCCTCTGACTCAGACACCCGTTCAATTTCTACAGCATTCAGGCGATCGTGAAGAAATCAACACCATTCAATTGCATTTAGCCTCCCTCAACTTTACCTATTCTGAAATGCACCATCCAATCTCTGAACTTTCTGGTGGCCAGCAAGGAAAACTCTTCCTCCTTCAATTAGTACTCACAAGTCCCCAGTTTCTGCTCTTGGACGAGCCTACTCGTAATTTTTCACCCACTTCCCAACCAGAAATTCGTCGCCTATTCGCAGACTACCCAGGCGGACTGGTTACAGTGTCCCACGATCGGACCTTCCTCAAAGAAGTCTGCAAAAAGATCTATCGTCTGACTGAAAATGGTTTGGTAGAAATAGAGGCTCTCTAACGTAAAAAAGATTGGCTAAAACCAATCTTTTTTCTAATTCTTCCCTGCCTCTTGTCCCATTTCTTGGGTCCGTTTGTAGGCTGCTTCCACACCTGCAATAATGTCGCCTCGTAAGCCGACTTGTTCTAAGCAGTTGACTCCTGCGATGGTAGAGCCACCTGGACTACAAACCGCATCCCTTAATCGGGCTGGGTGATGGCCTTGACCTTGCTCCGAGACAAGCTTCCATCTTGATTGGTTAGGGAAGAGGTCCCCACTTTAAACACAATTCGCTTATTCTTCATCCATTCATTCTCCAGAGTATTCGATTGTAACATTATACCATGAAAGCCTTAAAAAATACTAAGAGCGGACCAGGGGGAACCCCCATTTGCCCACAAAAAAACGAGTTGAACCACAAGAGGTAAACTCGTTTTTATGATTGAATGCTTATCCTTGACGGAGCTGCTCCAAGGTTTTTTGGAAAATCTCCGGAACCTCAACTGAAAACTCCATGACCTCTCCCGTCCGAGGATGGGTAAAGCCCAGTGTCTTAGCATGGAGGAATTGCCCATGGCCTTTCAAAGTCCTGCGAGGTCCATAGACTTCATCACCAGCGACCGGATGGCCAATATAGGCCATATGAACCCGGATCTGGTGGGTTCGCCCAGTCTCCAATTGCAGCTCGACCAAGCTATAATCCCCGAAACGTTCCAAGACATGGAAACGGGTCAGGGCTGGTTTCCCTTTGGCTGTCACAGCCTGCTTCTTGCGGTCCTTGTCACTCCGCCCAATCGGCGCCTCAATGACACCCCGATCGTTGGGTAGATTGCCATGAACAATGGCCCAATACTTACGCAGGGACTTCTTAGCCTTGAGCTCATCTGCTAAGGCTACATGGGCCGCATCGTTCTTGGCCACCATGAGGAGGCCAGAGGTGTCTTTGTCAATCCGATGGACGATCCCTGGACGAAGCTCCCCATTGATCCCTGACAAGTCTTTGATGTGATACATGAGGGCATTGACCAGAGTTCCACTGGTGTGACCAGCACTCGGATGGACCACCATGCCCTGGGATTTATTGACCACTGCGACATCCGCATCCTGATAGACAATCTCTAAGGGGATATCTTCTGCTTCATAGGTCACTTCTTCCACTTGAGGGACTTCATAGCTGATGACATCCCCTTCTTTTACGGTATACTTGGCCTTTTTGACTTGACCGTTGACGAGGATTTTTCCTTCCTTGATCTGCTCATTGGCCAAGCCACGTGAGAGTTCAGTCAACTCTGAGACAGCCTTATCCAGTCGCGCTCCAGCGACTTCTACTCTAACTTCCATGGCTCTCCTCTCTCAATAGATAAATCAGTAGCAGTCCTACACCGATGGTTAAATAGATGTCTGCTACATTGAAGATGGCAAAATTCATAAAGTCCAAGTGGAACATATCGACGACAAAGCCCTGACGGAGTCGGTCAATAAAGTTGCCAATTCCTCCTGAGATAATCAAGGTCAACCCCAACAAGAGCCAGAGGGAACCTTTGATGTGACGATAAAGGTAGACAAAGGCTGCCCCCATCGCTATGATGGTAATGATGGTAAAGAACCACTGTTGGTTTTCTAGCATGGAAAAGGCAGCACCTGAGTTCTTGAGATAGGTCAGGCTGACAACTTTGGGAATGAATGAACGCATGCCCCCCAGTGGGATTTCCTTGACCACATACCACTTAACAGCTTGGTCCAAGACAATCAAGAGGAGGATACTGATAAAAATACTTACTTTTCTCTTCATGTCCTACCTCTTCTCATCAAAGTAGACTTCCATAACTTGGACAAACTTCTCAGCCACTGGTGAGAGATCCACCTCTTCCCGTTTGACATAGACCATTTTATTATCCAAATCATCGATCAAGGGAATAACAGTAATGCCATTCACCGATTGGCTATCCAAAAAGCCAGAACCAGTCGCATAGGCGTTGGTCCGCTCTAGGATCCCATTCAGGGTCGCTCGGTCTGTCACATTGAAGAGCTGCGAGCTACCACTGGTATCGACGAAGTTCTCCGAATAGTAGAGATACTCATCCTTTTCCTGGGTAAAGCGAACGGTCGGCAAGTGAGCCAAATCCTCCATGACCAGAAATTCTTTCTGAGCCAATGGATGGTCCTTGCGCAAATAGATATGAGTCTGGAAAGGAATGAGGTCAATCACTTCTAAGCCCAATTTATCCACCCGTTGCATGATTCCTTTGGTATTTTGCTTGTTGAGGTAGATAATCCCTAATTCACTGTGCCCTTGAGCCACTTCATCCAAGATTTGAACCGTGGTCGACTCAAATATCCGGAAGTTTTTATTCTCAGGGTAAAGAACAGAGAATTGGGTAATCAAAGGAGGAAGGAAATCATAGTGCTGACTCGAGATCGAGAATTCCTTCTTTTCTTCCTCAGGATTGGCATACTGGTTTTGAAAAACATCAAAGCCCTTAACCAATTCTTGGGCTTTTTCATAAAATTCCATTCCACGACGGGTCAAGAAAGTCCCTGAACTAGTCCGACGGAAAATCTTAAAGCCCAGTTCCTTTTCCAAGTCTCTCACCGAGATTGACAGACTCGGCTGACTCACGTACATTTTTTCAGCTGCTTCACGAAAAGTACCACTATTGGCAATCGCGACAACATAGCGTAACTGTTGAATATTCATGTCTTCTTCCTTCTAACAATATCACTCCATTATACCATAATCTAGAGGATGAAAAAAGTTGAGAGGTTTCAATCGAAAGAGATCTACTAGGAGTTGAATTAATGCTCGTAAAAATGATAAGGAAACTGTTAAGCATTAAATAATTTCTAATCTATGAAGCTACTCAAGCAAATTTTCAAACTTTCCGGCGTGAGAAAAATGCTTGAAACAGTGGCGTTTCAAGCATTCGGGAGTTTTGAAACCTTAGGTTCAAAACTAAGTCATGGAACTTCGTAGAAGTTCGCTGACGTCCGTACTCACCTAAGGAAAGTTTTAAAACGTTTTTTTCTATGATCTATAAAGTATAAAAAGAAATATTAGAGATCAAATAATCAACTAATAATTGACACATATCATAAAAAAACTCTCTGATTGATCAGAGAGTTTTTGAATACAAATTATTTTGCGATTGGGTAAACAGAAACTTGTTTCTTATCGCGACCTTTGCGTTCGAAGCGTACTACGCCTTCAACTTTAGCGAACAAAGTATCGTCTCCACCACGTCCAACGTTCACACCTGGGTAGATGTGAGTACCGCGTTGACGGTAAAGGATAGATCCACCTGTTACAGTTTGTCCATCAGCTGCTTTAGCTCCAAGACGTTTTGCTTGTGAATCACGTCCGTTTGATGTAGAACCTCCACCTTTTTTGTGGGCGAAAAGTTGCAAGTTAGCAAGATTCAATTTCAACATAATTGTTTTCCTCCAGTTAGTTTTCTGTGATAACTCTTGTTTGGACGAACTCGGATGAGTTCTCCGATAAGTTTGCCATCCCTAAGAAAAATGATTCAAAGAATAGTTGGGTCATTTCTCTTTGGTGAGGTGGAATGTCTGTCGGGATTGTTACCCGCATGAAGCCACCCTCTTCTTCGTTTAATTCTAGTTCCGGTTCATAGCCTGCAAATTTCTCAACAGAGTTGACAAAGTTAATGGCAAGCGTAGAAACCGATGCACACACGACATCAAAGCCGTATTCGCCACTTCCAGCGTGCCCAGTGATTTCTGCACTCCTCAGCTCGCCATCTTCGGCTCGTTCAAAGACTGCTTGTATCATGTGTTCTCCTAAAAATTAAGCGTTGATTGCGTTGATGACAACTTTAGTGTAAGGTTGACGGTGACCTTGTTTACGGTGGCTACCTTTTTTAGGTTTGTACTTGTAAGTAACAACTTTCTTTTGTTTTCCTTGTTTTTCAACAGTTCCAACAACAGTAGCTCCTGAAACAAGTGGAGTTCCGACAACAGTGTTTTCACCACCAACAAGAACAACTTCGTTAAATGTAACTTCTTGACCAGCTTCAACGTTCAATTTTTCAACGTAGACTGCTTGACCAACTTCAACTTTAACTTGTTTTCCGCCAGTTTTAATGATTGCGTATGTGCTCATTATGCACCTCCTATGTATTTTTGGGTTTCCCCGTATTTTGTGAAGACTCGCCTAGCATCGTGGGACGAACCACTTAAGCTCAAAGGATGAGCGACGATGATCGAGCGGTTGCACAGGCATGTGCATAGTCAACTCTCTAAGTATATCACTTCTATCAGACAAAGACAAGCATTTTTGTCTCTTGAAAACGGATTTTCATCATTTAATGATAAAAATTGAGGAAAACAAGCGTTTTCCCCATTTTCATCGATTGGTCTCGCTGACTCTTCAAGCAATTTTACTAGATCTTACAACAAATCCTCAATCAGCTCATCGACTTCATCTGCTTCTGCTTGAGGCGTGATCTCTGTTACGATAATACCTGCGACAGCCCGCTCCACCAAGGCTTCCACGTCCATACGTTGCTCATACTGCTCTGCATTTTTGAGTTTTGGATTAGTCTTTGGACGATCCGGAGCAAAGATGGTACAGCAATCTTCGAAAGGCTGGATAGAGATTTCAAAGGTATCGATGGCCTGGGCGATGTCAATAATCTCCAACTTGTCCATGGTCACCACTGGACGGATGACGGGCGTATTGGTCACGGCATTGATAGCCTGCATGCTCTCTAGCGTTTGGCTGGCAACCTGACCAAGACTTTCCCCATTGATGATGACTAGGCCACCACGAATTTGACGGATGCGATCTGTGATCCGCATCATAAAGCGACGAGTCAAGGTCATGAGGTAGGCTTCTGGTGCCTTTGCCTTGATCTCTTCTTGAATCTCAGTAAATGGTACTTCGATAAACTGGATATTGCCCCCAAACTTGGTCAATTTTCGAGTTAAATCGTGGGCTTTTTTCAGCGCGCCAGGACTGGTATAAGGTGGGCTAGCAAAATGGACCGCTTCGATATCCACACCCCGCTTCAAGGCTAGGTAACCCGCTACCGGAGAGTCAATCCCACCAGATAGCATGAGCATGCCTTTACCAGATGTCCCAACTGGCAGACCACCTGCTCCCTTAATGGTTTCATAAGAAATATAGGCTGCTTCTTCCCGGATTTCGACTTGCAGGTTGATATCCGGTTTTTTCATTTGGGCCTTAATGGTTGGAATGGCTTCAAAGACAGCACCACCCAAGGTTTGGTTGAGTTCTCGGCTATCCAGTTCAAAAGAATGGTCACTCCGCTTGCTGGAAATCTTGAAGGTCATCCCTTCCTGGTAAATCTCCTGCATGATTTCTTGAACGGCTGAAACCAAGGCTGGGACTGATTTTTCAATCTTGTAGACTGGTGAAAAGTTTTGAATCCCGAAGACCTGTTTAAGAGATTCCGCCACTGGTTCGTAATCCGTTCCATTTAGATAAGCATGAGCACGGTCCCGATCGGCTGTCACTTTGACAGCTGGGTAAATGGACAAAACATCTGAGATATTATTGCGCAATTTATTGATGAAGCGCATCCGGTTCTTTCCTTTAGTAGAAAGCTCCCCGTAGCGGATCATAATTTCTGAATAAGTTAATGGCATAGTTACTTCCTTTTCTTTTCCTTAACGCACCTTTCGCGTCTTTTCATAGATCAGTTTGAACTTGGTCAAAAATTGCTCGACTTGACTCATATCATTTTCGAGATCTAGACTGAGACGGACAGCTGTTTGCGCCAGAGCCTTGTCTACTCCCATGGCGATCAAGGTTCCAGCTGGTTTGCCAGCCTTGGAAGAGCAGGCAGAGGTTGTCGATATATAAATCTCATACTCTTCAAAAGCATGGACGATGACTTCTCCTCGCACTCCCTTGATACCGAAGGTCAAGATATGAGGCGCAAAGCCCTCATCTCCAGAGAAGACCGTCACATCTGGATAGTGAGCCAATTCCTCACGAATGACTTCTTTTAACTGATGGCACTTGTGCTCAAAGTCCTCTTGACGCTCCATCGCCAAGCGCAAGGCCTTGGCAGTCGCAGCAATTCCAGCTAAGTTCTCCGTCGTCGAACGAAAGTCCTTTTCTTGTCCGCCGCCTGTTAAGAGGGGACTGATCTTTTTACCTTCTTTGAGGTAGAGAAAGCCAACCCCACGAAGTCCATGGAACTTGTGACTGGAGAAGGTCGCTAAATCCACCCGATCTGGTAAGTAGAGAGCAGTTGAAATCTTAGCAAGAGCCTGAACCCCATCGACGTGGAAGGTGATGGTCGGACGATCCGCCAATAGATCCGCAATGGCTTGAATAGGCTGGATAGAACCTACTTCGTTATTCACTGCCATGATCGAAACGAGGGTTGTATCCGGACGCAAGAGTTTTTCCAACTCTTCCACTTGGACGAAGCCACGCGCATCAACTGGCGCAATATCCACCTCAAATCCTTGACCTTGTAGCCAGAGGGCTGATTCCTTCACAGCCGGGTGCTCAATAGCTGAGACAATCATGTGCTTCCCGTAAGGAGCTTTTTCAAAAGCAACTCCCTTGATCGCCCAGTTGTCCCCTTCTGTCCCACCCGAGGTGAAAAAGATTTCTTCTGCTTTCTTGCCTAGGAGGGAAGCAATCTGCTTGCGAGATGCCTCCAAGATCCGAGTCGCTTGACTTCCCAAGTTGTGCAAGCTAGATGGATTTCCCCATATTTTGCTTGCGACTTCCGTGTAGGTAGCCAAGGCCTCTGGATAAGGTTTGGTTGTTGCTGAATTATCAAAGTAAATCATCTTCCACTCTCTCCTAGTCAATTTTCAATCATCTTATTGTAACATTTATAGGTTGGAGGGACAAGGATTTGGCAGGCTTCATTTTGTTCCTAGTTTCAGACAGAAAACTTGTAAATTTCTCAAAATAGCTTATGATGAAGATGGAGTGTTTTGTAAAACGCTTACAAAACCAAGTTCTGGCTTTTAAAACAGTTGTCCAACCACTGAACTGGTCTCGAAAGATGATAAAAGGAGACAAGCATGAAACGACCGATCTATTTTTCCATTGCCCTAGCTGGAAGTCTTGCTCTTGGAGGACTGCTCTCTGTCCTACCACCACTTCCATTTGCCCTCCCTTCTGCCCAACTAGCCTGTCACGGTAAAGGACAGTGTGACCTACAACAGCCCTTGGAGAAGCCACCTTACTTTAGGGAAGATGAAGGCAGTCTCCGCGAAATGAGCCTTATCCAACCAATCCCTGGTGAATCCGATAGCCACATCGAATTCAAATGCTTGGTCGAATACAATGGCTGGTTCCGTCGTATCATCCGTGTCAAAGATGTAAAAGTGATTTCAAAAACCAAGGAATTCAAGGGTAAGATTGACTACTCTATCCCGGATCCAAACAAGATAGAGATTCAGGCGAATGGCCAGTTTATCTCTCCTAATGACTCCTCTAGTTTTAGTAACCATGAAATCATCAGCCAGCCTAGTCAAACAAACCAACCAATTTCCGTCTCTGAAAAAGGACAGGCAAACTTTGAAACGTCCTCTGAGGCAAGCGAGACTCAAAGCGTCCAGTTTGGAAGCAATTTGAAATTTTAAAAACCTCTTTCATTTCTTCTTAGACATTTTCATAAAAATAACGTATAATGACTAAAGTGTTCACATAAAAGAACCAAATATGAAATGAAGAGGAAACAGATTATGTCACAATACTCACGAAAAGAAAAACACCAAGACAGCAACAAACCATCTAGAAGCGAAAAAGTGAAACAGAGCCTTTCTTTATTCCAGATGATTGTCGCAACGATTGCTAGTCTTCTCGGGATTATCGTTACTTCCTTTACCATTTACAGTATCATGAAACCAACGACTAAGACAGAGGAGAAAAAAGATAGCTCTACTAGCGTTGTTGTTGTCCATGAAAAGGATGGATCTGCTACTGATTCAAGTGCTACAGGGACGGATATCAGTGCTACCAGTAGCCAAGCATCCGATGCAAGCTCTGAACAAACTGATTCATCACAGGTAGAAACCAGTGCCAGTGAAGCTCCTGCAGAAACAACACCTTCTGCTACTGATACCGAATCATCTGCTAATTGAGAGTGGGACAGAAATCGGTCATTCGTTAGAATTCGATTTCGTCGTCCCACCTCCGCACGGTTGAGTAAGGCTATAAAAGCTGATGAAATCAGCGTAGTAGAGCCCACTCAACCACTGCGCCTTGCTCGACAATCCAAAGACAATTGAGAGGCTAGGACTTTTGTCCCAGCCTCGTTTCTATAATAGAAAAGCCTCAGTTAACCAGAAATCCTGATCAACAGAGGCTTATTTTTATTTGATGACTTCTTGTGTTTTTGCGTAGTTGGCTTCGACAGCTTCTTTTTCAGCCTTCCACCAGTCTTGGTTGTCTGTATACCACTTGATGGTTTCTTCCAAACCGGCTTCGAAGTTTGTGAATTGTGGTTCCCAACCCAATTCTTCACGCAATTTTGTTGAATCAATAGCATAGCGCAAATCGTGACCAGCACGGTCTGTCACACGGTCGTAAGCATCTTTTGGTTGACCCATTTTTTCAAGGATGAGCTCAAGTACTTCCTTGTTGTTCTTTTCACCGTCAGCACCGATCAAGTAAGTTTCACCGATACGGCCCTTGGTAAGAATAGCCCAAACACCTGTTGAGTGATCGTTGGTGTGGATCCAGTCACGGACGTTTTTCCCTTCACCATAAAGTTTTGGTTTGATTCCTGACAAGATATTGGTGATTTGACGTGGGATGAATTTCTCGATGTGTTGGTATGGCCCGTAGTTGTTTGAACAGTTGGAAATCGTTGCCTTGACACCAAAGGAACGTACCCAAGCCTTAACGATCAAGTCTGAAGCAGCCTTGGTTGATGAATAAGGGGATGATGGGTTGTATTTGGTTTCAGCAGTAAATTTTTCACCAGGACCTTCACCATGTCCAGGAAGATCTTCACGCAATGGAAGGTCCCCATACACTTCGTCTGTTGACACGTGGTGGAAACGAATATCGTACTTGCGAGCCGCTTCCAAAAGTGTGTATGTACCAATGAAGTTGGTGTGGATAAATGGTGATGGGTCATTCAATGAATTGTCATTGTGGCTTTCAGCTGCATAGTGAACAATGGCATCAGCCTTAGCAGCCAATTGGTCCACCAATGCTGCATCAGCAATATCCCCCACAACCAATTCAACACGATCCCCAAGGATTTCTTCGATGTTGGCACGGTTACCTGCGTAAGTGAGTTTGTCAAGGACAGTCACATGCACGTCTGGATGGTTGTTGTAGACATAGTGTACGAAGTTTGAACCGATGAAACCAGCGCCACCGGTTACAATGATGTTTTTGTATTCAGTCATTTTTTCTCCAAATAGTTTTTAGTTTTGATTGTTCCTTTCGCTAGTGAGGGACGCCAGCAACCCTTTGGTTTCATGGCTAAATCCGGAGCCGAAGTCTTCGGATTTCCCTACAAGATTCCCTACGGCAATCTTGTTTCCACTAGGGCAGGAACGATCCCACCAGGCTACTTGCAGTCGCGATACTGCTCTGCAAGGTTCATTTTTACAAATCTTCTGCTTTTAGGGGTTTGACGTCTTTGAGCAATGGGTGGTTCTTGTCTGCTTCTGAGACTTCTGCTTCTTCCAAGTTTTCCCATTGGATGTCTAGGCTTGGGTCTGCATAGTTGACAAAAGCATATTTTGGCTTGAGCTCCAATGCCCAGTAGTCATTGACCAAATAGCTGTAGGCTACTTTGTCAGACAAAACTTGGAAACCATTGGCTACGCCACGAGGAACAAAAATCCCTTTAGAGGCATCGATCACAGTTTGATAGGTGTTCCCAAATGTTTCACCTTCACGAAGGTCTACCCAAGTGCCAAGAACCTTTCCTTCATCTGCCACAGAAATGTACTTGTCCCAAGGTTCTGCATGCAGACCACGTAAAACATGCTTGCGTGAGAAAGAAACGTTGTTTTGCAACTTGCCTTCCGCAAAGAAGCTTTCAGGAAATCCAAGAGGAAGCATTTTTTCTTTTTGGAAGTTTTCCTTGAACCAGCCACGGTTGTCCCCATGGACTGGAATATCAAACTCCAACAAGCCTGGGATGGCTTCAATCTTGCGGGCTGCTAATTCTTTTCCGAAAAATTGTTCTGTCATTAAGCTTCTCCAATCAAACGGAGCAAGTATTGTCCGTATTCATTTTTCTTCAGCGGTTGCGCCAATTCATGAACTTGTTCTTTGGTGATATAACCCATGCGATAGGCGATTTCTTCAAGGTTGGCAACTTGGACGTTTTGCAAGCGTTGAACAGTCTCAATATATTGAGAAGCCTGCAAGAGACTTTCATGAGTTCCTGTATCCAACCAAGCAAAACCACGGCCCATGAGCTCAACAGAGAGATCTCCACGCTCCAAATAAGCCTTGTTGACATCTGTGATTTCAAGCTCGCCACGAGGACTTGGTTTGATGTTTTTAGCAATCTCTACGACATCATTGTCATAGAAGTAAAGTCCTGTCACCGCAAAGTTTGATTTTGGATGTTCTGGTTTTTCTTCGATAGAGATGGCATTCATATCATCATCAAACTCTACCACACCGAAGCGTTCTGGATCTTTAACTTGGTAACCAAAGACAGTTGCCCCTTTTTCTTTTGCTTCAGCCCTTTGCAACATCTTGGTTAAGCCATTTCCGTGGAAGATATTATCTCCAAGAACAAGGGCAACATGATCATCCCCGATAAAGTCTTCTCCAATGATAAAGGCTTGTGCCAAGCCATCTGGGCTTGGTTGCTCTGCATAAGAGAGGGAAATCCCAAGTTCAGAACCATCTCCAAGAAGCTCTTCAAAACGAGGAAGGTCTTGAGGAGTTGAGATAATCAAGATGTCTTTGATCCCTGCCAACATAAGGGTTGACAATGGGTAGTAAATCATTGGCTTGTCATAAATGGGCATCAACTGTTTGGAAGCGGCACGAGTCAAAGGATACAAACGAGTACCCGAACCACCGGCTAAAATAATACCTTTCATAATGTTAGGCCTTTCTACGTATTCATTACTCCTATTTTATCATGTTTATATAAAAAAGTCACCTTGCATTTGTGTTGCAAGGTGATGACAGGTTATCCCAAAGCGACGTCTAGGATCATCATAATGACAAAGCCAACCATGAGGCCGAGGGTCGCAACATCTGTATTGCCGTTGGTCTGCGAGTCTGGTATCAACTCTTCGACCACCACAAAGATCATAGCCCCTGCCGCAAAAGAAAGAGCATACGGCAAGATGGCCGTCATAGATAGGACCGCTACTGCCCCTAGCAGGGCTCCTACTGGTTCCACGATGGCGGACATGGAGCCCCAATAAAAGGCATTGAGACGGGATTTGCCATCCGTCCGGATCGGGATCGAAAGAGCAGCACCTTCAGGGATATTTTGTAAGCCAATCCCGATAGCCAAACCAACCGCCCCGATAAAGGCTTCTGGACTTGGATTGCTGGCGAGAGCCCCAAAGGCCACTCCGACCGCCAAGCCTTCTGGGAAATTGTGGATGGTAATAGCGAGAAAGAGTAGGGTTGTTTTAGACAACTTCTTTTCCCTCGGCGTATGGATGCTCTCAGCCTCCTCAATCTCCTTACTCATATGAAGGTGAGGGACGATGGCGTCGATCAAGCGGAGGAAAAAACCTCCAGCTAGAAAACCGATCGCAGCCGGAAACCAAGCCAAACTTCCATAGGAGTTTTCCGCATACTCAATAGACGGTTGCAAGAGGGACCAAAAAGAAGCCGCAATCATAACGCCCGCCGCGAAGCCCATCATGATGTCCAATAGTTTTCGACTAATATGCTTGAAGAAAAAGACGATGGCTGACCCTACGATGGTACAGCCCCATGTAAACAATCCTGCGAGAAAGGCCTGCAAGACCACGGATTGTGATTGAAACCAATTCATAACAACTCCCATTTTTTTGTTGATTCACTTGTTCTATTCTACTATTTTTATCCGAATGAAGGAAGGTCTTTCGAAAAAAAGAGAGTGGGACAGAAATCGGTCATTCGTTAGAATTCGATTTCGTCGTCCCACCTCCGCACAGTTGAGTAGGGCTGTAAAAGCTGATGAAATCAGCGTAGTAGAGCCCACTCAACCACTGCGTTTTGCTCGACAATGCAAAGAAAATTGAGAGGCTAGGACTTTTGTCCCAGCCTACTTCTTCACATATTGTTCAACTGGATAATCTGCTGGATCTAAGCGTAGGTTTCCTCCTGCCACTAGTTGGGCTAGATGCCAACCAATGAGGGGACCTGTTGTGAGGCCGGACGAACCTAGGCCACTGGCGACATAAATACCAGCTTGATTGGGAAGAGCCCCCCAAAATGGTGAAAAGTCACTGGTGTAGGCCCGTGTACCAACGCGCTCGCCGACAACTGTCGCTTGAGCTAGTTCTGGGTAGTAGGCCAAGGCTTCTGTTTCCATCTGATTGAGCAGAGCTTGATCCACCATCAGGTCAAAGCCCATCTCATTCTCATGAGTGGCTCCCATACTGATCTTGCCCTTTTGGAAGGGAATGATATCCAGCTCTCCTTCTGGCATGACCACAGGATAGTCATCAGTATCTCGGTCTAGCTGATAATCCCGCAACTGTCCTTTTTGGGGACGGACATCGACTTGGTAGCCAAGTGGTTCGAGCATTTGTCCCAGCCAGGCTCCTGTTGCTAGGATGACTTGGTCATAGTTTTCTCCTGCAATCTGATAGCCATGATCCGAGACTGAGAGAGCAACCTCTTCCTTAATCACTCTTGCCCCACTGGCTTTAAGGAGAGTTTCCGTGAGAAGCGCTCCTTCAACATGAGCTCCACCTGATGCATAAAGGAGCTGTTCAAAACCATTTAGACCTGGGAATTGCTGGGCCACCTCTTCTTTGGTTAAAATCGCCAAGTCTCCAATCAAGGGTGATTCTTCCCGGCGGCTCAGTGCCAACTGATAGAGTTCATCTAATTTCTCCTCTTTTTTCTTAAGGAGATAGACCCCGGTCTGCTGGTAAAAGTCTGTTTCAATTCCATCCTTGGCCAGGTCCTCTACCAACTCTTGGTAGAAGTCAGCTCCTAAGCGAGCGAGGCGATACCAGGCCTTGTTCCGTCGTTTAGAAAACCAAGGGCTAATGATACCGGCCGCAGCTTTAGTCGCTTGGCCCACACCATGGTCATAGACGGTTACATCCACTTGTGCTTCTTTGGATAAATAATAGGCTGCAGTGGATCCCACGATCCCTGCACCAATAATCGCAACTTTCATAATAACCTCTTAGATGTGGTAAAAAGGATTGGTGCTAGCTTGACTAACCAGCACTTCGATCCCCCAATCTTCTTCAGACTTCCACTGATTGAGTTTTTCTACTAGTTTCGAGACAAAGAGAACTTCGATATGGTGACCTGGATCCAAGGCTAGGAGCCCGTCACTTAGCATGTCCTGAGCCGTGTGGTAGTAGATATCTCCTGTGATATAGACCTCTGCTCCCTTAGCAAGAGCATCCTTGTAAAAGGACTGACCGCTTCCACCACAGATAGCGACGCGCTCAATGACCCGATCCAGATCCGCCTGGTCATAACCAACCAAGCGCAAAGCATCTAAGCCAAAGGTTTCTTTTACTTTTTCAGCCAACTGCCTAAAGGTTTGGGGGCGCACCTGACCGATACGGCCGATACCTAGACCTTCTCCTGTCAGGCTGAGGGGCTCTGTATTTTCAATTTCTAAAAGCTGGCAGAACCAATCGTTCAATCCATCTGGGACAATATCAATATTGGTATGGCTGACATAGACCGCAATATCGTGTTTGATCAAGTCAATATAGATCTGATTTTGAGCCCGATCGGCAACCAGATCCTTAATCGGACGGAAAATGGGCGCGTGCTTGACGATGATTAAGTCCACTCCATGGGCGATGGCTTCCGCCACCGTCTGCTCCCGGATATCCAAGGCTACCATGACCTTCTTGATGTCTTTTTGCAGGGTGCCGACCTGTAGCCCACGGACATCTCCCTCCATGGAAAGTTCTTGAGGACAGTAAGCTTCATAGCGTTTGATGACTTCACTTGCTTTCATTTAGGACCTCCTTGATTTGGGCGATACGGTCTTCTAACGATGCTCTGGCAGATTGATTCTCAACTGGGACCTGCTCCAAGGCAAAGGCTAATTTTTCCACTTCCTTGGACCACTTTTGGACAAAGGCTGGAGCTTGTTCCCGCATCAAATAGGGACCAAAACGCAGTTCCTTAGCTGACAACTCTTGAGAACCCTGTTCGACCACGAGGATCTCATAAAACTTCTCATTTTCTTCTAAGATAGCTTCATCAACTATGCGAAAATCATGGTCTACTAACCAAGTCCGCAATTCATCCTCCCGATTATTGGGTTGCAAGACCAAGCGGGAGACACCGGCTAATTTCTCAAGTCCAGCTGCTAAGATATCTGCAATCAAGCGCCCGCCCATTCCTGCAATAGTGATGCAGGAAATACTATCTGTTGGTTCAAATGCAGCCAAGCCATTAGCTAGGCGGACTTCAATCTTGTCCTCTAAACCATTATCGGCGACATTTTGCAGGGCAGACTGATAAGGTCCCTCAACCACTTCCCCTGCAATAGCAGCCTCAATCTTGCCTTCCTGTAAAAGAGCGATTGGGAGATAAGCGTGGTCACTTCCCACATCTAACAGACGCGCTCCTTCTGGGACGAAGCTAGCCACCAAGTCCAATCGATTTGATAATTTTGTAAATTCCATGTGCTACTTTCTAAACTTTTATTCCATCCTTAAGTATACCATGTTTGCACCATTAAAAAAAGGCGCAACGGCGCCTTAGCAAATTGCTTCTAAATTTTTCAAGCTAGATAGATAAGTTGAGAAATCTCTTATTTTTGGAGCCAATACAATTGAATTATCTATGCTTAGACTTTAGTCAATTTCCTTATATTCCACTTCCAAGCCACGTTGCACTGCTGGGCGATTAGCAATTTTTTCTGTCCAGGCTTGCAAATGCTTGTATTCCTTCACATCTAAGAATATTCCCGCTCGGTCCCAGACCTTGTCTTGGGCGAGACGGCCATACCAAGACCAGATGGCAATATCCGCAATGGTATAGTCATCTCCTGCGATATAAGGTTTGGTCTCCAATTCTTTATCCAGTAGGTCCAATTGGCGTTTGGCTTCCATGGCAAAGCGGTTGATGGCATACTCGATTTTTTCAGGAGCGTAGTGGAAGAAATGGCCAAAGCCCCCACCTAAAAATGGCGCAGCCCCTGTCTGCCAGAAGAGCCAATTAAGCACTTCGGTCCGTTTAGCAGGATCTGCTGGAATCAATTGACCAAATTTCTCTGCTAAATACAAGAGAATATTGGCTGATTCAAAGACCCGAATCGCTTCCTCTCCTGATTGATCCAACATAGCTGGAATTTTCGAGTTTGGATTGATAGCCACAAAGTCACTGCCGAATTGATCTCCCTCACCAATCTTG